>NZ_JBWKZB010000049.1:0-45064 GCF_059424105.1 Pseudomonas sp. GW456-E7
CTCTATATGTTATCTATTACATAGATATTCAATTGACCTCGCATGCCCTGCCTGAACGCGGGCGCATCAAACCTGCCAAAGCGCCAAGGGCCAGAAGAATCAACACGACGCCATAGCCGTCGACGGTCGCCACCAAACCGAGGGTCCGGCTCAGGTTCCCGGCCAGCAGCGATGGCAGGCAGAAGGCGAGATAGCTCAGTGCGTAATACGTCGACACCAGCCCGGCACGCTCATGGGGCAAGGCCAACGGCACCAGACTACGCAAGGTGCCAAGAAAACCGGAGCCGAAACCACAGCCTGCGACCAGGGTGCCAAGGAAGAACAGCGGCAGGCTTGCACTGCGCACACCCAGCAAAATCATCACGACACCCGCAGGCATCAGGCTGGCGCCCAATAACAATGACTTGCCGGCGGGTCGGTTGCGCATGCTGTAGATCATCAGCGCACCGGTCAAGGTCAAGGCGGCAACGGTCGCCCCGCCGATCATGTTCGAGGTCGAGCCTGTGGCCGTGCGCACCAACGAAGGCGCCAGGGAAGCGTAGAAACCGCCGAGGGCCCACAGGGCAGTATTGAGCGGCAGCACCCGCCACAAAGTCGAACGCGCCTGCAGCGGTACGTGCAGAGTCGGTCGCAATGAGGCCCAAACCCCGGCCTGCCGCGAGACGCTTTCCGGCAAGCGCCAGACATACAACGCCTGCATCACAAACAACGCCAGCAGCAGCCAGTACGTCAGGTGCAACGGCGCCGGGGCGAACTCGGCCAACACACCGCAGCCCAACCCGCCAATGGCCATACCGGTCAAGGGCGCAACGCTATTGACCAGCGGCCCCCGTTCTCGGTCGGTATCCAGTAGCGTTGCGCCCAGCACCGCGGTAGCCATGCCGGTGGCAAAACCCTGCAGGACTCGGGCACTGATCAGCCAGGTGACGTTGTCGGCGTGAATAAACAGCAGCATCGCCAGGATATTCAGCACCACCGCCGTGAAAATCACCGGTTTGCGCCCCAGGTAATCCGACAGCGAGCCAACGGTCAGCAACGCCACCAACAGGCTGAGGGCGTACACGCCAAAAATCAGGGTCAGGGTCGCGGCCGAAAACTGCATCTGCTCCTGATACAGGTGATACAGCGGCGTCGGCGCCGTGGAGGCCGCCAGGAAACTGAGCAAGGTAACGGCAAGAAACCACAGGCTGGCACGGTTTGAATGAGAACTGGACATAGGCGGGCTCCACAAAAGCTAAGTTTTTGCTTTTGCGGAGTGTGCTACCGGATCCCTCTTAAAGCAAATTCTTTGTGTTAAGGTCCGAGGCATGGCTTTTACAGGAACCCCAGGATGACAGCTCCCACCTTACGCCCGGGCGGACGCAGCGCGCGGGTACAAGAGTCGATTCATTCGGCCGTGCGTCAACTCCTCGAGGAGCAAGACCGCGCCAGCCTGACCGTGCCGCAAATTGCTGCGCGCGCAGGCGTTACACCCTCGACCATCTATCGTCGCTGGGGTGATTTGTCGGCGCTGCTGGCCGACGTCGCCCTCGCCCGCATGCAGCCCGACAACGACCCCACCCACACCGGCAGCCTGCGCGGCGATATTCGAGCCTGGGCGGAACAGTACCTGGACGAAATGAGCTCCGAACCTGGCCGCAACATGCTGCGCGACGTACAGGCGGCGCTCAAGCCAAGTTACTGCGCGACGATCATTGGCGGGCAGTTGCAGACTATCCTCGACCGTTTCCCCAACGAGCCCGTGCCGGGTGTCGATCGGTTGATCAACCTGATCGCCGCCCCCATCGTTTTCCGCATTCTGTTTTCCGAGGCCGCGCTGGAGGTTGAAGAGCTGCATCGATTGATCGAGATTGCATTCAGTCAGTGAGGCCCCCATCGCGAGCAAGCTCGCTCCCACATTTACCCTGTGTTCGCCGCCCCCCTGTGGGAGCGAGCTTGCTCGCGATGAGGCCAGTCCAGACACTGCAAAATCCCCTGCGACACCCCGCCACGCCACGACCTTGGTCGACACTGACTAACGCTGGCGGTCGTGCGAGACTGTCTGTCCGGGCGGGAGGTCCGGGTGTCTTTTGTCTGGAGTCCCCATGTCGCTGTCCACCGGGCTGATTGCCGTCGTCGCCCTGGCCTATATGGCCATCATGTTCGCCATCGCCTTCTATGGCGATCGTCGCAGCGCGCCCTTGCCGCCGCGTGTGCGCGCCTGGGTGTACAGCCTGTCGCTGGCGGTCTATTGCACCAGCTGGACGTTCTTCGGCGCCGTGGGCCAGGCCGCCGAACAGCTCTGGTCGTTCCTGCCGATCTACCTCGGGCCGATCCTGTTGCTGGTCGGCGCGCCGTGGGTCCTGCAGAAAATGGTGATGATCAGCAAACAGGAGAACATCACCTCGATCGCCGACTTCATCGCCGCGCGCTATGGCAAATCCCAGTCGCTGGCGGTGGTGGTGGCGCTGATTTGCCTGGTCGGCGTGCTGCCCTACATCGCGTTGCAACTCAAAGGCATTGTGCTCGGCGTGAACCTGCTGATCGGCGCCGGCGCTGACGCCATGGGCACCCGGGCCCAGGACACGGCGCTGATCGTGTCGCTGGTGCTGGCGCTGTTCACCATCGTTTTCGGTACCCGCAACCTCGACGCCACGGAGCACCACCGTGGCATGGTGCTGGCCATTGCCTTCGAGTCACTGGTCAAGCTGTTCGCGTTTCTCGCGGTCGGCGCGTTCGTGACCTACGGCCTGTACGACGGTTTCGACGACCTGTTCGACCAGGCCATGCTGGCGCCGCGTCTCGAACAGTACTGGAAGGAAACCATCAACTGGCCGTCGATGGTGGTGCAGACCGGTGTGGCGATGATGGCGATCATTTGCCTGCCGCGGCAGTTTCACGTGACCGTTGTCGAGAACATCGACCCCCAGGATCTGCGCCTGGCCAAGTGGGTATTTCCGGCCTACCTCGCCCTTGCTGCATTGTTTGTCGTGCCGATCGCCCTGGCCGGCCAGATGCTGCTGCCCAGTTCGGTGTTGCCGGACTCGTTCGTCATCAGCCTGCCCCTGGCGCAGGCGCATCCGGCGCTGGCCCTGCTGGCGTTTATCGGTGGCGCCTCGGCGGCCACCGGCATGGTGATCGTGGCCAGCGTGGCGCTGTCGACCATGGTGTCCAACGACATGCTGCTGCCCTGGCTGCTGCGTCGCAACAACGCCGAGCGCCCGTTCGAAGTGTTCCGCCAGTGGATGTTGTCGGTGCGCCGCGTCAGCATCGTGGTCATTCTGCTGCTGGCCTACGTCAGTTACCGCCTGCTGGGCTCGACCGCCAGCCTGGCGACCATCGGCCAGATCGCCTTCGCCGCCGTGACCCAACTGGCCCCCGCCATGCTCGGTGCGCTGTACTGGAAACAGGCCAACCGCCGCGGTGTTTTCGCCGGCCTCGCCGCAGGCACCTTCCTGTGGTTCTACACCTTGATCCTGCCGATTGCCGCCCTCAGCCTCGGCCTTTCCTTGAGCACATTCCCTGGGCTGGCCTGGTTGCACAGCAATCCACTGAACCTGCCGATCACCCCGCTGACCCAGGGCGTAGTGCTGTCGCTGGCTGGCAACTTCACGCTGTTCGCCTGGGTCTCGGTGCTGTCGCGTACCCGGGTTTCCGAGCACTGGCAGGCGGGCCGCTTCATCGGCCAGGAAATCAGTGCCCGCCCCAGCGCACGCTCGATGCTGGCGGTGCAGATCGACGACCTGCTGCAGCTGGCGGCGCGCTTCGTCGGCGAAGAGCGCGCCCGTCAGAGCTTCATCCGTTTTGCCTATCGCCAGGGCAAAGGCTTCAACCCGAGCCAGAACGCTGACGGGGAATGGATCGCCCATACCGAACGCCTGCTGGCCGGTGTGCTGGGTGCCTCTTCGACCCGCGCGGTGGTAAAAGCCGCCATTGAAGGCCGGGAGATGCAACTGGAAGACGTCGTGCGCATCGCCGACGAAGCCTCGGAGGTGCTGCAATTCAACCGCGCCTTGCTGCAAGGCGCCATCGAGAACATCACCCAGGGCATCAGCGTGGTCGACCAGTCGCTGAAACTGGTGGCCTGGAACCGTCGCTACCTGGAGTTGTTCAACTACCCGGACGGCTTGATCAGTGTCGGTCGGCCGATCGCCGACATCATTCGCCACAATGCCGAGCGCGGCCTGTGCGGCCCCGGCGAAGCCGAAGTTCACGTCGCGCGTCGCCTGCACTGGATGCGCCAGGGCCGCGCGCATACCTCCGAGCGCCTGTTCCCCAACGGCCGGGTCATCGAGTTGATCGGCAACCCAATGCCGGGCGGCGGCTTCGTCATGAGTTTCACCGACATCACCGCGTTCCGCGAAGCCGAGCAGGCGCTGACCGAAGCCAACGAAGGCCTGGAGCAACGGGTCACCGAACGGACCCACGAATTGTCGCAGCTCAACGTCGCCCTGACCGAAGCCAAGGGCACCGCCGAGGCGGCCAACCAGTCCAAGACCCGTTTCCTTGCGGCCGTCAGCCATGACTTGATGCAACCGTTGAATGCGGCGCGCCTGTTCTCCGCCGCCCTCTCCCATCAGCACGATGGACTCTCCGGTGAAGTGCAGAAACTGGTCGGGCATCTGGACAGCTCGCTGCGCTCGGCCGAGGACCTGATCAGCGACCTGCTGGACATCTCCCGCCTGGAGAACGGCAAGATCAACCCGAATCGCCAACCGTTCGCGCTCAACGAACTGTTCGACACCCTCGGTACAGAGTTCAAGGTGCTGGCGCAGGAACAAGGCCTGGAGTTCCGCGTTCGCGGCAGCACGCTGCGGGTCGACAGCGACATCAAACTGCTGCGGCGAATTTTGCAGAACTTCCTGACCAATGCGTTTCGCTACGGCAAAGGGCCGGTACTACTGGGCGTTCGCCGGCACAAGGAAGCATTGAGCCTGGAAGTCTGGGATCGCGGGCCGGGTATTCCGGAAGATAAACAACAGGTGATTTTCGAAGAGTTCAAGCGCCTCGACAGCCACCAGACACGGGCCGAAAAAGGCCTCGGCCTGGGGTTGGCGATTGCCGACGGGCTATGTCGCGTGCTCGGTCATACCTTGCGCGTGCGCTCCTGGCCCGGGCGGGGCAGCGTGTTCAGCGTCAGCGTACCGCTGGCCAGGGCGCAAACCGCAGCGCCGGTCAAAGTCGCCGAGCTCAATGGCAAATTGCTCAATGGCGCACAGGTGCTATGCATCGATAACGAGGACAGCATCCTGATCGGCATGAACAGCTTGCTCAGCCGCTGGGGTTGCCAGGTCTGGACCGCACGCAATCGCGAGGAGTGCGCAACGCTGCTGGGCGAAGGTATGCGCCCGCAATTGGCGCTGGTGGATTACCACCTCGATCATGGCGAAACCGGCACCGATCTGATGGCCTGGTTGCGCACGCAAATGGGCGAGCCGGTTCCTGGTGTGGTGATCAGCGCCGATGGCCGGCCGGAGACGGTCGACAAGGTACATGCAGCAGGGCTGGATTACCTGGCCAAACCGGTGAAACCGGCGGCGTTGCGAGCGTTGTTGAGTCGGTATTTGCCGTTGTAGCGCTCAAGAATTGACCTTTGCGGTGGCGCGACTGCCGTCATCGCGAGCAAGCTCGCTCCCACAGGGGTACGCGGTCAACTGTGGGAGCGAGCTTGCTCCGGGCGGCGTTCCGACGATGCTTTTCAGCTACTCCGGCAATTCGACCAACCCATCGACATCGGTCATTGCCCGCTCCAGCAAATCCGCCGGCAGGCTCTTGCTCGCCCGTGCGCCCAGCAGCTTGAGCTGTTCACTGCGGCTGACCAAGTTGCCACGCCCCTCTGTCAGCTTGTTGCGTGCCGAACTGTAGGCCTTGTCCAGTTGCTGCAGGCGATTGCCGACCTCGTCCAGATCCTGAATGAACAGCACGAACTTGTCGTACAGCCACCCGGCCCGCTCGGCGATTTCCCGGGCGTTCTGGCTCTGGCGTTCCTGTTTCCACAGACTGTCGATGACACGCAGGGTCGCCAACAACGTGGTGGGGCTGACGATCACGATGTTGCGGTCGAATGCCTCCTGAAACAGCGTCGGCTCAGCCTGCAACGCGGCAGAAAACGCCGCCTCGATCGGCACGAAGAGCAACACGAAATCCAGGCTGTGCAAGCCATCGAGGCGCTTGTAATCCTTGCCGGCCAGGCCTTTGACGTGATTGCGCAATGAAAGCACGTGCTGCTTGATGGCGATCTGGCCGATGGCCTCGTCCTCAGCCGCGACGTATTGCTGATAGGCCGTCAGGCTGACCTTGGAGTCGACCACCACCTGCTTGTCGCCCGGTAGATAGATGATCACGTCCGGCTGGAAGCGCTCGCCATCCGGTCCCTTGAGATTGACCTGAGTCTGGTACTCGCGGCCCTTCTCCAGCCCTGCATGCTCGAGCACGCGCTCAAGGATCAGTTCCCCCCAATTGCCTTGGGTCTTCTGCCCTTTCAAGGCGCGGGTCAGGTTGGTGGCTTCGTCGCTCAAGCGCAAATTCAGCTGTTGCAGGCGCTCCAGTTCCTTGGCCAGGGAGAAACGCTCACGAGCCTCGTTCTGATAGCTTTCCTCGACACGCTTTTCGAAGGACTGGATGCGCTCCTTGAGCGGATCGAGCAACTGCCCCAGGCGCTGCTGGCTGGTTTCGGCAAAACGCTGCTCGCGCTCATCGAAAATCTTCCCCGCCAGCTCGGCAAACTGCGCGCGCAATTCGTCCCGCGAACCTTGCAGGTCGTCAAGGCGTTGCTGGTGGCTGTCCTGTTGTTCGCGCAATTCGGCGTTGAGTGACGCGGCCTGGGCATCCAGACGGCGCAGTTCGGCATCTTTGCCGGCGCGCTCGATATTCCACGCATGGGCCGCATCCCGAGCGTCGTCGCGCTCGATCTGCAGCAGTTCGACTTCACGACGCAATGCAGCCAGATCAGCCTGTTTGGCGGAATTGGCCTGGGTCAGATCAGCGATTTCATCGCGGCTGGACTCCAGTTGTGCATTCAAGCCGTCCTGCGCCAGTTGCGCCATGGCCAGGCGTTCCTGCAGCAGTGCAACGTCTGACTGCGTGGTGCTGGCCCGACGCTGAAGTTGCCAGGCCAATACCAGCAACGGCAACCCTGCCGCTGCCAGACCCAGCAATACGCTGGTCAAGTCCATTGCCATAGCCACTCCTGCCATTCGGATAAAGCCTGAAGGTTAACCAAGGCGTCCGGTCTTGGACAGCTCAGTCTTCGATCAGCCCCAGTTCCTGTTGAGCGCGGCGATCGCCAGCCCGAGCGGCCTGACGCAGCAGGTCCTGACCGATACGGCGGTCCCGGGCATTCCCGCATTCGCGGCACATCAGCTGGCCAAGGCGACTTTGCGCAGCCACCACGCCCTCACGGGCCGGTTGCTTGAGCAGACGTCCGGCGATGTGTTTGACGCTAGGGTTTTCGCCCAGGTGCGGACTGTCCAACAGCCACTCTGCCACGCGCATGGAAAAGCGCTTGGTAGGGGCAACAGTGGTTGGTGTGGAGGTAGAGGAAACAGGGGCTGAGCGAAACTTCATAAAGCACTGTGGGGCAGATCGGAAGGCGCGCAACTTTACTCTCTTTTTCTTACAGGTAAAGCTGAAAATGTCCCGGCACGCCCGTCCTAGAGCAAGCGCTCGGGACAATCCACAGAAGCTGTGGATAACTCAGTGGACAACCGTCCTTGAACCCGCTCAAAGCCCTGTGGAATGGGGTTCGCAGTCAAACTGACGATTTTTTCACCAGTAAAAAAAAGCGATGTTTTTCATTGACTTAAATTTTGGTTACAGGCAGTCATTGCGCTTGAACGGGAGATGACAGCGGGGTGACAGACTCTGCAACTAATGTGCACAAGTGCCTTTGCGGCGGTTATATCAATGCAGTTTTTCGGCGCGTTTTTTGGTCATGGCTGGGGATAAGCCCTGGCAAACCTAGTGTTTAGACGGCTGCGTTGCTACCAACGTCGATGACCGATGGTCGGATTTTGTTCTGCTACAGGGCGTACCATCGAAGGCGCCGCCGCTGCATACGCTTATCTGCGAGACAAAACAGCCCGATCGAGCACCTGCCGGGAAGTTTTTTTGCTAACACACTTCCCTTGTCCAGTTCAATCCGTTAGTATCCGCGGCGTTAGTACCAAGCTGAAAGTCAATTCTGGTCGAACAAATCCCCCCGGTCAGCCTTCCCGACGGAAGCCTCCACCGAACAAGCGGGATCGACCACCTCGATGGTTTCCAGGTAAATCTTGCGCCAACACGACCTTTGAATCGAAAGCAAAGGGTGTTGCTCCGCCTGCCTACTCTGCTCGAACCAACCTGCAAATTGATCAGGATCTTCACCCCGGGCCCAGAACCTTTGCCCTCGATGTGTTGCCTGCCCTCCTAAGTACCTACCTGCCAGCCCAAGCGCGCCAACTTATCAGCGCTTCAAACTGGCTGCTTTGTTCCAGTCGGGTTCTTCGTTCGATCAATGGTGATCGACGTTACTGGAACGTTTTAACGTTGCACGGTTCTTATCCGTGTCATTTGTAGGAACACCAATAATGTCTACTCAAATCCACACTCAGGATGCCATTCGCACCCTAACCAACGCTTTTGCACCAATGAACTGCCTGATCATGGCCGCTCGCAAAGGCTGCTTCAGCTTCACCCTGGTCAACGAACATGGCATCGCTCGTCACAGCGAACGCCTGTACCCCGATCAATACTCCAGCGCCGAGCCGCTGCAGGCCGTGATCGAGCGTACCCGTCAGGCCCTGGTTGCCTGAAACGCCAGAAAGGCTGAAAAACCCGAAAGCCCTGCCCGAAAAGCAGGGCTTTTTATTGCCCGATGTTTCCCTGCACTCGAACCACGACTAAGCACGATCCGATATAAGGGTTATAACTGGTCGCTGGAAATATTTTAAAAACAGTCCTTTACAGCGCGAATATGACACTACACTTCAACTCAAGCGGCTTGACCCGCTTGCGGCGAGCCTGAACCGATTCACAGCTGCCAAGCCCCCTTCAGGTATCGCCGTCCAATTCAGGTTTCGAGGGTTTTATGGGTATCGCTGCCAGCGAACTGTGCCGCTATGTGATTCGTCCGACGTTGATCTACCTCGGACGCCATAGCGCTACTGCCGAATCCCTGCTGCTGGGCATTGCCGCCAGCCAGTCAGCCCTTGGTTCCGCCCTGCATGACCGCCGTGGGCACGGCCTGTACCGCATCGCCGAGCCCCGCCACCAGGCCCTTTGGGACCATTACCTGGCCCTTGATCCGGAGCGTGCAAGCCTGGTCCGCGGCCTGGCCAGCCAACATGCGTTTCTGAGCGGCCCGCACCTCGAGTTGACCGTCAACCTGCGTTACGCCACAGCCATCGCCTGGCTGCTGGTGGAAGAACAGAATACCCCCCTCCCCTCCCCTGATGATCTGTTGGGCATGGCCAGGATCTGGCGCCAGACATTTCAGCCCCAAGGGCGTCTGCGTGATTTCACCAGCGCCTGGCAAACCTGTGTTTCACCCCTGAATCAGGTAGCCTGCTGATATTTCTGGATCCAAACATCGCGTAACAAGTCGCGATTTTGGTCTGATTGTCCTACAAAACCGCTCTAAATCAAGGCATACAGCCTATGGCGCCCGGACGAAAATGTTGGTAATTTTCGCCCCGGTGATCACCAGGAGTTCTAATAATGAAAAAAGTAATGCTCAAAACCACCCTTAGCCTCGCCGTTACCCTGGCATCCACCCAGCTCTTTGCAAGTGGCTTTGCCCTCAACGAACAAAGCATCAGCGGGATGGGGACAGGTTTTGCCGGGCGATCTTCCTCTGCCGACGACGCATCCACCATTGCTGGCAACCCTGCCGGCATGTCCCGTATCAAGCGCGAACAAGTGACCGGCGGTGTTGCATTCATCGACGCGCACACTGACATCAGTGACGCCAGCTCCAGTCCGAACAGCGGCACCAACAAGGGTGACATGGTCCCCTTCATGGGCGTCCCGATGGGTTACTACGTCAAACCAATCGACGACCACTGGGCATTCGGTATCGGCGTGTACGCACCATTCGGTCTGGTCACCGACTACGAAAACAACTTTGCCGGCCGCTACTTCGGCAGCAAGAGCGAAGTCAGAATCGTCACCCTGCAACCGACTGTCAGCTACGCCTTCAACGACAAGGTCTCCATCGGTTTCGGCCCGACCATCAACCGCATCGACGGCACCCTGGAATCGAACCTGTCGATCACCCAGTCCCAGCCAGATGGCAAGGTCAAGATCGAAGGTGACGACACCGCGCTGGGCTACAACATCGGCGTGCTGGTTCAAGCCACCGACAGCACGCGCGTTGGCCTGACCTACCACTCGAAAGTGAAGTACAAGCTCGAAGGCAACACCAAGGTCAACTACGGCGTGCTGGGCCTGATCGGCCAGAACCCGAATCAGAAATACGACGCTTCGCTGGACCTGACCACACCTGAATCGGTGGACTTCTCGGTCACTCACCAGCTCGACGACAAGTGGACTCTGTACGCAGGCAGCACCTGGACCCGCTGGAGCCGCCTGAAAGAAATCACCGTCGAAAACAAAGGTGTTCCGGCCGTTCTGAACGGTCAGTTCGGCACCATCACCGAAGAACAGAACTGGCACGACACCTGGGCTCACGCCATCGGCGCGTCCTACCAGTTGAACAAGCAATGGGTATTGCGTACCGGCCTGTCCGTTGACCAGGCACCGACCAACAACGTCGATCGCTCTCCGCGCATCCCGACGGGCGATCGCAAGATTTTCAGCGTGGGCGCCGGCTGGAGTCCGACCGACGACCTGACCATCGACCTGGCGTATTCGTACCTGCGCGAAGAGTCGGTCAAGGTCAACAACAGCAACGACCGTGGCCAGACCTACAACGCCAAGTATGAAAACTACGCGAACGGTTTCGGTCTCGGTGCAACCTACCGCTTCTGATGATTCCCGGCGAGCCTGAACCGCTCGCCATCGGAATCAAAAAAGCCCCGCTCTCTTCACAGAGGCGGGGCTTTTTTTTGGTTCTTCACGGAATCCCGCGGAACACGGATTTCGAAAAATCTGTAGGAGCTGCCGAAGGCTGCGATCTTTTGATCTTCAGCAACGCAAAAGCAAGATCAAAAGATCGCAGCCTTCGGCAGCTCCTACAAGGGAACGCGTGCACCACCAAACAACGAGGCCGAACGTCAGGGGGCAGAAGCAAGCGGTGCCGAAGCCAGGGCTTTTTCTACCGCGGCGATGAACTCGGGATCATCCGGCTTGGTCAGGCTGGAGAAACTGGCGATCACCTTGCCCTGGCGATCCACCACATACTTGTAGAAGTTCCACTTCGGCGCACTGGTTTGACGGGCGAGGACTTTGAACAAGTGCGTCGCATCGTCGCCACGAACCCTTTGTGGCTCAGTCATGGTGAAGGTCACGCCGTAGTTGGCATAGCAGACTTTCGCAGTCTCGGCGCTGTCCTTGGACTCCTGCTTGAAGTCGTTTGACGGCACGCCGAGTATTTCCAGCCCTTGCTCCTTGTAGCGCTGATTGAGTGCCTCAAGGCCCTCGAACTGCGGTGCGAAGCCGCAGAAACTGGCGGTATTGACCACCACCAGCGGTTTGTCGGCGTAACGCTGGCACAGGTCGATGGACTCCTTGGCCCGCAACTTCGGCAGCGAGCCCTGCAGCACCTCCGGACAGTCAGCGGCCCAGGCCAGTCCGGACAACGTCATCAGCAACGCGGGAACAGCACACCAGCGCTTGAGCATCTCGAGCATCCTTGATAATTCGTCAAAAGCGACGTTACTCGCCCTCGCCGCTCACTAGCAAGCACCCATGCCCAACTGCATCAGCGCCAGCCCGCCCTGATGCCAGCCCCACCACGACAACGCCAGCAAAAAGGCGCAGACGGCGGCTACAGCGATCCGTGGCCAAAGGCTGTTCATGTCGCACTCATTTGTGTTTGCAGGCGCGCCACCGGCCGTTCACGCACCGGCCAGTTGAGGGCGGCGGCCAACAGGCTCAAGAGAATTGCCACTTGCCAGATCAAGTCATAACTCCCGGTTCGGTCATACACCACCCCGCCCAGCCAGCCGCCCAGAAACGAACCAAGCTGGTGAAACAGGAAAACAATCCCACCGAGCATGGACAGGTTTCGCACGCCGAACAAGGTCGCCACCGTACCGTTGGTCAACGGCACCGTCGACAGCCACAGGAAGCCCATGGCCATGCCGAACAGGTAGGCCGTGGTGGTGGTCACCGGCGCCCACAGGAACAACGCAATGACCACCGCCCGCAGCAAATACAAACCGGTGAGCAAACGCGGTTTGGACATGCGCCCGCCGAGCCACCCGGCGGTATAGGTGCCGAAAATGTTGAACAGGCCGATCAGCGCCAGCACCGTGGTGCCGACCGTGGCCGGTAGATGCTGGTCCACCAGGTAGGCCGGCAAGTGCACACCGATGAACACCACCTGGAATCCGCAGACAAAAAAGCCGAACGCCAGCAGCCAGAATCCGGAATGCGAGCAGGCTTCACGCAGTGCTTCGCCAAGGGTTTGTTCGTGGCCCAGGACGGGCAACGGCTTGTCCTTGAGCATGCTCACCAGCGGTACGATCAGCGCCACCAGCAAACCCAGCGCGAGCAACGCCGCGGACCAGCCAAGCCATCCGATCAACCCGAGCGTGCCGGGCAACATTGCGAACTGGCCGAACGAGCCGGCAGCACTGGCGATCCCCATGCCCATGCTGCGCTTTTCCGGCGGTACGGCGCGGCCGACCACACCCAGAATCACCGAGAACGACGTGCCGGACAGCCCGAGGCCGATCAGCAGGCCGGCGCTCAGGGACAGGGTCACTGCAGAATCGGAGAGCCCCATGCAAATCAGCCCCGCTGCGTACAGGATGCCACCGATCAGCACCACTTTCGCTGCACCGAAGCGGTCGGCCAGCGCGCCGGTGAATGGCTGGGCGAGGCCCCAGATCAGGTTCTGCAAGGCGATGGCGAAGGCAAAGACTTCACGACCCCAGCCGAACTCGGCACTCATCGGCGCCAGAAACAGCCCGAAGCCATGTCGAACCCCCAGAGACAACGCAAGGATCAGCGCACTCCCCAACAGAACCCAACCGCACGTACGCCACATCGATGTCATTGTTGTTCTCCGGTAGCGGGTATATACCCGCTTATGATCGGAAAAACCGGCGTCACGCCAGTTCGTCCAGCAGCTTCAATAAGGTTTCGCGCTTCTCGGCCCCCAGGCGATCGATCAAGCGCTGCTGTGCGGCCTCCCAGGCCGGCAAGGCCGCCTTGAGACGCTCTGCCCCGGCCTCGGTCAGCAGGACGATGCGGTTGCGCATGTCTTCGCCCTCGACCAGCGTCACCAGGCCGTCACCCTCCAGCACCCGTAAATTGCGCCCCAAGGTGCTGCGATCCAGGCCCATGGCCTCGGCCAGGGTTGAAATGCTCGGCTGATCCAGACGCTGCAGATTGCACAGCAAAGAATACTGCGCAACGTTGATCCCGAAGCCGTCAAGAGCGCCGTCGTAATGCCTGCTGACGCCACGGGCGGCGCGACGCAGGTTGATGCATAAACATTGGGAATCGAGCATGGTGCGTGTATATACCCGCGAGTCGGTTAAATCAAGTGGCATGGGGTTTGTTCAGTGGTCAGGCGGTGTCCCGAAAATCGCTTTCGCGAGCAGGCTCGCTCCCACAGTTGATCGCATTCCAATGTGGGAGCGAGCCTGCTCGCGAAGAGGCCGGAACGCTCAACACAACCCAATCAGACCAGCGCCAAGCCTACCAGCACTGCAACTTCCAGCAACTCCAGCATCGCCCCTGCCGTATCGCCAGTCGTTCCACCGAGCCGCCGCAGCATCACCTGCCGCAACCAGACAAACCCGAGAACCGCCAACACCATCGCCACCACACCACTCAAACCGGCAATCAGCACACAAGCCAGTGCACTGCCAGCCAACACCCACCTGCCCGCCACACGCGGAAGATGATCGGCCAAGGCCTGCCCCAGACCACCGGCACGCACATAGGGTGTGGTCAGGAACAAGCCGAGCAAGGCGCTGCGACCGATCAACGGCACGATGACCAATGCCAGCGAATTCGGTTGCCCGATCAGCGCCAGTAGCGCAGTGAACTTGAGCAACAACACCAGCACCAGCGTCACCACGGCGATCGGTCCGCTGCGCGGGTCTTTCATGATGGTCAGCGTACGCTCACGGTCGCCAAAACCGCCGAGCCAGGCATCGGCGCTGTCCGCCAGGCCATCGAGATGCAACCCGCCGCTGAGCAGTACCCAAACGCTCAGCAACAACGCCGCGTGCAGCAACGCCGGCGTCCCCTGCAACAGCCAGTTCACTGCCCACAGAATCACGCCAAAGAGCAAGCCCACCAGCGGATAAAACAGCAGTGACCGTCCCAGCTCCCGAGGCTCAGGCATGCCGGGCAGGCGAATCGGCAGGCTGCTGAGAAATTGCAGGGCGATCCAGAATGGCAACATGGTCAGAGCACTTCCTTCAACAAACCAGCGGACTCCATCGTCAGCGAAAACAGCGCGCCATGCCCGACCTCAACGTTGAGCAATTGCTCTCGCGGCAGCCCGCGAGCTTGTGCCAGCAACAGGCGCATCACCCCGCCGTGGCTGATCAGCAGAATGCGCTCACCGGCACAGGTCGCGTGCAAACGCTGCAGCGCTGCCAGCACCCGTGTCGAAAAGTCCGCAACCGGCTCGCCCTGAGGCGGCGTGAACGAGTAAGGATCGGCCCAGAACAAGCCCAGCGCCTGCGCGTCGGTTTCCATCAGCGCCGCCGCGCTCTGCCCTTCCCAGGCGCCGAAATGCAACTCTTGCAGGTCTTTATCCAATTGCACCGGCACCCCCAGTTGTGCACTGAGTTCCTCGGCAAACCGCGCACAACGCTGCAACGGCGAACTGACCAGCCGGTCCCATGGCCCCTGCCCGACCACGGCGGCGCGCATCTGCGCCCAGCCCGTGTCGGTCAAGGCATCATCGATGCTACCGCGCAAGCCACCGCCGAATTCGGTTTCACCGTGTCGCAACAGATCCACGCGCAGGGTCATGCCGGACGATCTGCCACGGCGGCTTCGGCGAAGGTCGCCATCTGCCCGTGCAGGTCGCACGCCAGGCGCAACAGCGGCACAGCCAATGCCGCGCCACTGCCTTCACCGAGCCGCAGGCCCAGATCGAGCAAGGGTTGCGCATCCAGGGTTTCCAGCACATGACGATGCCCCGGCTCGGCGCCGCGATGACCGAACATCAGCCACTGACGGCATTCAGGATTCAAGCGCACCGCGACCAGCGCAGCGACACTGCAGATGAAGCCGTCCACCAGCACCGCGACACCTTCTTGAGCGCAGGCGAGATAGGCACCGACCAGCGCGGCAATCTCGAAGCCACCGAGGTTGAACAGGGTCTGCAAGGCATCGCCACGCTGTGCGCCATGCAATGCCAGGGCACGCTCGATCACCTGGGCTTTGTGGCTCACACCTTTGGCGTTGAGCCCGGTGCCAGGCCCGGTCAAATGGCCCACCGGGCAATCGAGCAAGGCACAGGCCAGGGCGCTGGCAGCGGTGGTGTTGCCAATGCCCATTTCGCCACCGATGAACAACTGCGCACCGCTGGCCATCGCCCGCTGCACGCTGTCACGGCCGGCCTGCAAAGCGAGTTGTCCCTGGGCTTCGGTCATGGCCGGTCCCTGTACGAAATTCGCCGTGCCCGGGCCGACGTTCAGATGACGCACACCCGGCAGGTTCAGCGACGGCGTCACCGTGCCAAGGTCCACCACCTCAAGGGAAGCGCCCAGTTGCCGCGCCAATATGCTGATCGCCGCACCGCCGCTGACGAAGTTGAGTAGCATCTGCCCGGTCACTTCCTGGGGATACGCCGACACGCCCTCGGCGACCACGCCGTGGTCGCCGGCAAATATCGCGATCCACACCTGTTCCAGACTCGGCTTGACCCGCCCCTGCAATCCCGCCAGTTGCACCGCCACCGATTCCAGCTGACCGAGGGAGCCGGCCGGTTTGGTCAGTTGCTGTTGCCGCGCCCGGGCCTGTTCGAGCGCTTGGGTATCGACCGGCCTGCACGGGTTCAGCCACCAGGATTGAGTCATAACGCAGTTCCTTTCAGAGTCAGGGGCAGGCCGGCAACGGTCAGGACGACACGCTGACACCGCTCAGCCAGAGCTTGATGCAGCCAACCGGCTTCATCGACATAGCGGCGAGTCAATTCGCCCAGCGGCACGACACCCATTCCGGTCTCGTTGCTGACAAAAATGATTTCACCCGGCAGCGACGCCAGGCAGTCCAGCAAGGCATCACGCTCGGCTTGCAAGCGCTCGGCATCGTCGAGCATCAGCAGGTTGGTCAGCCACAGGGTCAGGCAATCCACCAGCAGGCAGTGGTCGGCACGGGCGCTTTCACGCAGTATCCGGGCCAGTTCGAGCGGTTCCTCAATCAGTGCCCATTCGGCAGGACGACGGGCACGGTGATGGGCGACCCGCTCGCTCATCTCGCCATCCAGTGGTTGGCTGGTGGCGATGTAGGTCACGGTCAGGGCGCTGTCGATGGCGAGTTTTTCAGCCAGGCGACTTTTGCCGGAGCGGGCGCCGCCGAGGATCAGTTGGAGCATTGCTTATTCCTTAAAATCTTCGGGGAGGCGACGGCCCTCATCGCGAGCAAGCTCGCTCCCACAATTGATCCAGGCTGAATATATATTTTGAGTACACCTCGTAACCTGTGGGAGCGAGCTTGCTCGCGATGGGGCCGCAACAGCCACCTCAGAACCCACAGAGCCGACGCAGCAGAGAAGTATCCAGATGCTTCTCCACCAGATCCGCCAGCCGCTCGATATCGCGCTCGCGCAAGCCGTGGTAATCCACGTCCTGCACCTCCTGCAAACCCGCCCAGCGCAACAGCGCACTGCACGCCGCCGGCGATTCGAACAGCCCGTGCAGGTAGGTGCCGAAAATCTGCCCGTCAGCACTTTGCGCACCGTCGCAGCGGCCGTCATCCAGTTGCACGGCGGCGTTTTCCAGGGCCGGGCCGGTGGTCACGCCAGCATGAATTTCATAGCCTGATACCGGCGCATCTTCCAGCGCCAGGCGACCGCACACATTGCGCAGCTGTTTCTCTTGTTCGAGCCGGGTCTGGAACGCCAGCAGCCCCAGACCGGCGCTGGAACCCGGCGCGCCCTCGAGGCCCAACGGGTCATGCACCTGCTCACCGAGCATCTGCAGGCCGCCACAGATCCCCAGCAGTTTTCCGCCGTAACGCAGATGCCGGGCAATCGAGGTTTCCCAGCCGTTGGCCCGCAGGTACGCGAGGTCGCTGCGGACACTTTTCGAACCGGGAAGAATGATCAGGTCGGCGGGCGGAACCGCCTGGCCGGGCCCGATGAATTGCAGGTCCACTTGCGGATGCAGGCGCAGTGGATCGAAATCGGTGTGATTGCTGATGCGCGGCAGCACCGGCACCACCACCTTCAGCACCCGTTCGACTTTATCGGTCTGGCGTTGATCGATGCCGTCTTCGGCCTCCAGGTGCAGATCCATCACGTAGGGCAGCACACCCATCACCGGTTTGCCGGTGCGCTCTTCAAGCCAGTCGAGACCGGGTTGCAGCAACGCGATGTCACCGCGAAAACGATTGATGATGAAGCCTTTGACCCGCGCCTGTTCGCTCGGCGACAGCAGTTCGAGGGTACCCACCAGATGGGCGAAAACCCCGCCGCGATTGATATCGGCAATCAGCAACACCGGACAATCCACCGCTTCGGCGAAGCCCATGTTGGCGATGTCGCCGGCACGCAAATTGATTTCTGCCGGCGAACCTGCACCTTCAACCATCACCAGCGGATAGGCCGCGCTCAAGCGCTCGTGGGAGGCCAGCACCGCTTGCATGGCGATGCTTTTGTAGTCGTGATAGGCGACGGCGTTCATGGTCGTTACGGCGCGGCCATGGATGATCACCTGGGCACCGGTGTCACTGTTGGGCTTGAGCAATACCGGATTCATGTCGGTGTGCGGTTCGAGGTGCGCGGCCTGGGCCTGAACCGCCTGGGCACGGCCAATCTCGCCGCCGTCGGCGGTCACCGCACTGTTGAGTGCCATGTTCTGTGGCTTGAACGGCACTACCCTGACGCCCTGACGCGTGGCCCAACGGCACAACGCAGTCACCAGCGTGCTTTTACCGGCATCCGACGTGGTGCCCTGCACCATCAGCGTGGTCATTGGTTTTCCTTGGCGAAATCTTCGAATGCCTGCGCCAGTCGCACCCAGGCAGCTTCGTCACCGGGCAGGCCGAATCGCAGGCTGCTGTTGTGCGTGAACAACCGCAGGAGAATGCCGCGCCGGGCCATGAACTCATTCAGTGTTTCGGCGCGCTCGGTGATCAGCCACTGGAACAGCGCACAGCCGCCCTGGGGCTCGAAGCCGTGTTGCTGCAGCAACGACGCCAGGCGCTCGCTGGCCTCTTCGGTGCGCAGCCGTTGCCGCGTTTGCCCCTCGGTATCGCGCAGGCAGGCCTGCCCCACTACCCGGGTTGCCCCGCTCACGGCCCAGGGCCCCACTTGTTCTGCCAGCAACTTGAGCAACTTGCGCTCGGCCAGCACAAACCCCAGGCGCACACCGGCCAGGCCGAAGAACTTGCCGAAGGAGCGCAAGACGATCAGCCCGACCTGATGGGCAAACGGCGCCAGGCTCAGTTGCGGCGTGTTATCCATGAACGCTTCGTCCACCACCAGCCAGCCACCGCGCTGGGCCAGTCGCGTGTGCCAGTCGAGCAGCCGACTGGGGGTGAGGCTCAGGCCCGTGGGGTTATTCGGATTGACCACCACCAGCACGTCGAAACTGTCGAGAAAGAAGTCGACTTCCTGCTCCAGCACTTCCCGCACGATATAGCCGTTGCGACGCCACGCTTCGGCGTGCTCGGCGTAGCAGGGCGACAACACACCCACCTTGCCCGCCCGCCGTAATCGCGGCAGCAGCTGGATCGCCATTTGCGAACCGGCCACCGGCAATGCCTGCAAGGTGCCGTAGTAATCACAGGCGGCCTGTTCCAGACCATCGTCCGCCTCCGGCAAACGGGCCCAGGCCCGCAGCGGAATATCCGGCACCGGGAACGGCCAGGGCGCAAGGCCCGTCGACAGGTCCAGCCAGTCGGCTTCATCTATGCCATATTCGAGCGCTGCCCTGCGCAATCGGCCACCGTGCTCAAGCATAAAATTCAGCCCCCAGGCAGAGAATCAGCAGCCATAACCATACCCCGCGCTGGACCAGTTGCCAGCCCCGGTCAATGGAGTCGGCGTCCGCCGGCACACCTTCGCCCAGTTGCGGACGCTGGTGCAGTTCGCCGTGATAAATCGCCGCGCCGCCCAATTCGACGCCAAGGGCCCCCGCCCCAGCCGCCATCACCGGGCCGGCGTTCGGGCTGTCCCAGGTCGGGCCCTGGGTGCGCCAGCATTTCAACGCCAGCCGGGTTTTGCCCAGCAGCGCATACGTCAGTGCCACCAGACGCGCTGGAATGTAATTGAGCACGTCGTCGATCTTCGCCGCCGCCCAGCCGAATCGTTCGAAGCGCTCATTGCGATAGCCCCACATCGCATCCAGCGTATTGCTCAGGCGATAGAGCACCACGCCCGGCGCACCGGCCACGGCAAACCAGAACAACGCGGCGAACACCGCGTCGCTGCCGTTCTCCAGCACCGACTCGGTGGCGGCACGGGCGACTTCGGTTTTATCCAGGTCACTGGTTTTACGGCTGACCAGATAACTCACACGCTTGCGTGCTTCATCCAGATCATCGCCACGCAAGGCCTTGGCCACCGGCGTGACGTGTTCACCGAGGCTGCGCATGCCGAGGGCGCAATAGAGCGCGAGAATCTCGACGATCCAGCCGACGTAAGGCGCCCAGGAGAATGCCGTGACCAACAGCACCAGCGGCAGCACGGCGATCACCCACGCGGTGACGCCATGGCTGCGCCAGCCGCGACCGCCGCCGTTGAAACGTTGCTCGATGCGATCGGCAAAACGGCCGAACGCCACCAGCGGATGCCAGCGTTTGGGTTCACCCAGCAGCGCATCCAGCGCAACCGCGGCGACACTCAACAACGCCACACTCATTGACTCACTCCCCAATAGTTCTCATAAAGCAATTCATGCAGCGGACGCGCCTGCGCCCAGCCTTCGAGCACCAGCATCGGCGCCGGGTAGAACGTCTTTACCGGTCCCAGGCACAGCACCGCCAGCGGTTTGGCTCCCGGCGGCAGCTTCAGCAGGTCCGCCAGTGCCTGGGGTTCGAACAGCGACACCCAGCCCATGCCCAGCCCTTCGGCGCGGGACGCGAGCCACAGGTTCTGGATGGCACAGGACAGCGAGGCCATGTCCATTTCCGGCAAGGTGCGGCGACCGAAGATATGCTGCTCGCGGTCGTCCATCAGTGCGGCGACCAGGACCTCGGCGCAATCGTTGATGCCTTCCACCTTGAGCTTCATGAATTCGTCGCTACGCTCGCCGAGGGCTTCGGCGGTGCGGATGCGCTCTTCTTCCACCAGGGCCTGGATTTGCCCGCGCAAGGCGCGATCACTGATGCGGATGAAGCGCCAGGGCTGCATCAGGCCGACGCTGGGTGCCTGATGCGCAGCTTCAAGCAGGCGCTGGAGCAACTCGGGCTCGACGCTGCCACCACTGAAGTGGCGCATGTCGCGGCGCTCGCCGATGGCGCGGTAGACCGCTGCGCGTTCGGCTTCGGTGAATGCGTTGTCTGTCATGGCCTCTTCGCGAGCAAGCCCGCTCCCACATTTAAAAGTGAGCTGCCTGAAGACATGCAATCCCCTGTGGGAGCGGGCTTGCTCGCGAAGGCGGCCTCAAGGTCCGGCGCAAACAGCGCGGCAATCGCCGTGGGATTGGACGGAAAATAAAAGTGCACATAAGAGGCAGTCATCCGCCCCTCACGATAAACCGCTTCCGCGCCGCGCCCGCCGTTAGGGCTCACGCCCCGGGCAATCGGCGCCAGTTCAGTGCTGGTCAGCGAATGGTGATAGGTGTGCCCGCGCAGCGGACCTTCCGGCAGTTCCACCGCTTGCAGCGCCAGCGCCGCCAGACGCTTTTGCATGACCGCATCACCGGCCAGCAAGCCCGCCAGTTCCGCGCGAGTGCCCTCGACATCGGTCAGGGAATCGAGCAGATACAGCATGCCGCCACACTCGGCAAGCAAGGGTTTGCCCGCCTGGTGGTGGGCGCGGATCGCCTCGAGCATCGCGGTGTTTTGCGCCAGCGCGACATGGTGCAGCTCCGGGTAACCGCCCGGCAGATACAGGCTGTCCGCCTCCGGCAATTGGCGGTCGCGGATCGGCGAGAAGAATGACAGCTCGGCGCCCATCGCCCGCAGCAAATCCAGGCTCGCACCGTAGGTGAACGCAAAGGCTTCGTCACGGGCCACGGCAATGCGCACACCGGCCAGTAGCGGTTCGGCGACGATGACATCGGGGGCGGCGAACTCGACGGCCGGTGGCAGCGCGACCTCGCAACTGTTGGCCAGGGCATCGGCTGCCGCATCGAGGCGCAGGTCGAGATCGTTCAGCTCACTGGCTTGAACCAGCCCCAGGTGTCGGCTCGGCAGTTCAATCCCGGTTTCCCGGGACAGCGCGCCGTACCAGCGCAATCCTTCAGTCAGGCTGCCCTCGAGCAATTGCGCGTGGCGCAGCGTGCCGACGCGGTTGGCCAGCACGCCGGCGAACGGCAAGTCCGGCTGATAACGCGCCAGCCCCAGGGCCAGTGCGCCGAAGGTCTGGGCCATGGCGGTGCCGTCGATCACACCCAGTACCGGCACACCGAAATGCCGCGCCAGATCGGCGCTCGACGGCGTACCGTCGAACAGCCCCATGACGCCTTCGATCAGGATCAGGTCGGCTTCAGCGGCGGCTTCCCACAGCAACCGGCGACTCTCCTGCTCGCCGACCATCCACATGTCCAGTTGATACACCGGTGCACCGCTGGCACGTTCGAGGATCATCGGATCGAGAAAGTCGGGGCCGCACTTGAACACACGGACCTTGCGCCCCTGATTGCGATGCAACCGGGCCAGCGCCGCGGTGACGGTGGTCTTGCCCTGGCCGGAGGCCGGCGCGGCAATCAGAACCGCCGGGCAATGGCGAGGCTGGTTCACAGCTCGACGCCTTTCTGCGCTTTGATCCCGGCCTGAAAGGCGTGCTTGATCATGCCCATTTCGGTGACCGTGTCGGCCATCTCGATCATTTCCGGCTTGGCGGCACGCCCGGTGACCACCACGTGTTGCATCGGCGGCCGGGCCTGCAAGTCGCTGAGCACCTGATCGAGATCGAGGTAGCCGTGCTTGAGGGCGATGTTCAGCTCATCCAGCACCACCAGGCCGATGGACGGATCGCGCAGCAGTTCCCGGGACACCGCCCACGCTGCTTCGGCGGCAGCGATGTCGCGCTGACGGTCCTGGGTTTCCCAGGTAAACCCTTCGCCCATCACATGAAAACGCACCTGCTCGGGAAAGCGCCGGAAGAACAACTCTTCGCCGGTACTGTTGCGGCCCTTGATGAACTGCACCACGCCGCATTGCATGCCGTGCCCCATGGCGCGGGCGAGCATGCCGAAGGCCGAACTGCTCTTGCCCTTGCCGTTACCGGTCAGCACCAGCAACAGACCACACTCGTTCGGGGAATTGGCGATGCGCTCGTCGATCACGGCTTTTTTGCGCTGCATGCGCGCCAGGTGGCGTTCGTCACGATCGGGGGTATCAGTCATGGGGGAGCTCTCCGTTGAGACAGGAATAACGGCGGGCAGGCACAGCAATAGAAGGCAACAAGCCTGGCATCGCCCACCGTGATGCCGCTGGATGAATCAGGCCGGTCTCCGGGCTCATGAGTGGCGCGTAGCCAGACTGCGCGCCTTCCCGCATCGAATCGACACAGTGGCATCAGACACAGTTTTCACTCATTTACCGTTGCGGGGGCAGCGCCGGAATTGCGGGTCTTCGACCAACAGAAGAACTCGCTCACCGGCTTCCCTGTTTCACTCTGTCGACCCAAGTCACAGAGCACCTGAAACAAGCCGCGAAGGTTAGAGGGTTGGGGGTGGAGCGTCAATTAAAGCCGGGAGGCCATCGGCCGAATAACTGTCGTCACTCAAAAAACTGACGTCAATCTTGTGCCTCGCTCTCAGCAGTGATATCAAAGAGCCACAACCTCACAACACAATAACAAGGGTGAGCCCATGCAAGGCATGATCATCAGCAATCCAAAGCTGGAATTCCTGCGCCCTGTGCTCGAGCGCTGGTTCGAATGCATCGACCGCTATAACGCCGTCCGCGGTGATGGCGACACCCCCTACTGGCACGACGAAAAAGCCAATCTCGGACTGCTGTCTGCCGCCGCCTGGATGGCCGAGATGGTCACACTGCAACAGACGCCCACCCGCAAGCAGACCGAAGAAGGCGAACGCAACAGCCGCGCCGACCTGTTCCTCGCCTCGCCCGAAACCCGCGCCTACATCCAGACCAGCCAGCGCTGGCCACGGGTCAACAGCCTCAATCTGAGCCAGGCCCTGCTCGACATCGCCAGCGATGCGAAGCGCCTGAGCCACGCCAGCGACCTGAAACTCGGCTGCCTGTTCGTCGCCCCGCAAAAAGCCCAGCAAGGCGCGACACCGGAGGAACTCCAGGACATGGTCGACGACCTGCAAAAGGAACACACCTGCGCGGTCGCCTGGTATTTCCCGTATGCCTACCGCAAGTTGCGCAATGAAGCCGGCAACTATCACCCCGGCATTGCGGTGCTGTTCAAGGAAGCACGTGGCTAGGGGTTGAACCATTGGACGACAACGCGTCTCTATGATTAGAACAAGGCACTCATAGGGAAACCCGTATGCGCACGCCCCCGCTCGTTCTCGTTATCGCGATCTGCGGAGGGCTCGCCGGTTGCAGTGAGACCGCCGGCCTGCAAGTCTCCGACGGCACCGGCCCTTCACCCCAACTGCCGCCCCCCAACAAGACCCTGCTCCCAACTGTGAACATCGCCCCGGCCATCGGCTGGCCACAGGGCGCGAAACCCGTCGCCGCCGCGGGCACTCAAGTAGCCCCTTTTGCCGAAGACCTGGATCACCCCCGCTGGCTTTATGTGCTGCCCAACGGCGACGTGCTGGTGGCGGAAACCAACGCACCACCCAAACCCGAAGACGGCAAAGGCATTCGCGGCTGGGTCATGAAGCAAGTCATGGGGCGCGCCGGAGCTCGCGTGCCCAGCGCGAACCGCATCACCTTGCTGCGCGACAAGGACCACGACGGCGTCGCGGAAACCCGCACGGTGTTTCTGCAAAACCTCAACTCGCCCTTCGGCATGACCCTGGTCGGCAAGGACTTGTATGTGGCCGACACTGATCGCCTGCTGCGCTTTCACTATGAAAGTGGCGATACGCAGATCAAGTCACCGCCGGTCAAAGTGGTCGACTTGCCGGGCGGCCCACTGAACCACCACTGGACCAAAAACGTCATCGCCAGCAAGGACGGCCGTAAGCTCTACGTCACCGTGGGCTCCAACAGCAACGTCGCGGAAAACGGCATGGACAAGGAAGAAGGTCGCGCAGCGATCTGGGAAGTGGACCGCGCCACCGGCCAGCAGCGGATCTTCGCCTCCGGCCTGCGCAACCCCAACGGCATGGCCTGGGAGCCGCGCAGTGGCGCGCTGTGGACCGCGGTCAACGAGCGGGATGAAATCGGCAGCGACCTGGTCCCGGACTACATCACCTCGGTCAAGGACGGCGCGTTCTATGGCTGGCCGTACAGTTACTACGGCCAGCATGTCGATATTCGCGTCGAACCGCAAAACCCCGACCTGGTGGCCAAGGCCATCGCTCCGGACTATGCCGTCGGCCCACACACGGCATCACTGGGCCTGACCTTCGCTGAAAACAGCAAGCTGCCGCCGCCCTTCACCCAAGGAGCCTTCATCGGGCAGCACGGCTCCTGGAACCGTAACCCCCACAGTGGCTACAAAGTGATTTTCGTGCCGTTCAGCGCAGGCAAACCTGCGGGGACACCGATTGAAGTGCTCAGCGGTTTTCTCAACGAAAAGGAAGAAGCCATGGGCCGCCCGGTGGGCGTGGTGATCGACCGGCAGGGCGATCTGCTGGTGGCTGATGATGTGGGGAACAAGGTGTGGCGGGTGTCGGCTGCTAGGTAACGTTATCACTGAAACATAAAAACCTGTGGGAGCGAGCTTGCTCCGGGCGGCGATCCGACGATGAGGCCAGCACACTCAACATCCTGGTTGACTGACATGCCGCCTTCGCGAGCAAGCTCGCTCCCACAGGGTTCAGGGTTCAGGGTTCTAGCGCTTGCGGCAGAGTGTGAGCCCGTCACCCAACGGCAACAACGACAGATCCACCCGCACGTCATCCTTCAACGCCAGGTTGAGCGCCTGGATCGCCCGGGTGTCCGCGCTCTCGGGGTTGCTCTCAAGCACGCGCCCGCTCCACAGGGTGTTGTCGAACAGCACCAGCCCGCCGACCCGCAGCAAACGCAGGGCATGCTCCAGATAACGCGGGTAGTTGGCCTTGTCGGCATCGATGAACACCAGGTCGAACTGCTCGCCCTGACCTTGCCGCTCAAGCTCGGCGAGGGTTTCCAGTGCGGGCGCCAGGCGCAGGTCGATCCGCCCGGCGAGTCCCGCTTCCTGCCAGTAGCGCCGTGCGATGGCGTTGTAGTCGCCGGGGATATCACAGCAAATCAGCGAACCGTCAGCCGGCAATGCCGCCGCCATGCACAGCGCGCTATAACCGGTAAAGGTGCCGACTTCAAGCAAGCGCCTGGCCCCCGTCAGCTTCACCAGCAAGGCAAGAAACTGTCCCTGCTCCGGCGCTACCTGCCAGCGCGCCATCGGCAGCGCCTGGGTCTCATCGCGCAAGCGCTTGAGCAGTGGCGTTTCGCGCAGGGAAACATCAAGCAGGTATTGATACAGGGCGTCGTCGAGATTCAGCGTGCGAGCAGTCATGAGCAGCAGCTCCGGACGTTACGGGTTGCGCGCCAGATGTTCAGGCTGCAGAACACGCTTGGCGCTCAGGTAAGCCTTCTGCCAATAGGCCTTGGACAAACTGTCGAGCTTAACGGTGCCGCCGGTGGCCGGCGCATGGACGAAACGCCCTTCTCCCACGTAGATCCCGGCATGACTGACCTGGGAACCGCCATTGGTGGCGAAGAAAAGCAGGTCACCCGTCTGCAGGCCTTCCTTGCCAACACTCGCCGCTTGCATGGAGATCATCTCGCGCGTGGTGCGCGGCAAGGCAATACCGGCGACATCGCGGTACACATACGCGATCAGGCCGCTGCAATCAAATCCGGAATCCGGCGTGTTGCCACCCCAGCGATAAGGCGTACCCACCAGGCCGAGCGCGCGAAACAGCACGTCTTCCGCTTCGGGCGAAAAAGCTTGTGGGGAACCAAATACGATGGGCGCGCGAACCACCGGCGCAGGAGGCGGTGTGCGGCTGGCGCAGGCACTGAGCAGCGCTGCGAAGAACATGATTGCGAGGCGGGCCGACGTCGTCATAAGCAGAACATCCTGATCTGGCTGCGGCTTTTTCTGCGGGGAGCGCAGAAAAGAAAACCGCCTGCGTTGGACGCAGGCGGTTTGCCATCATTTGTAGATCAAGATTCTAGCGGCTACGCGACAAACTTCAAGTAAGACTTTAAGTTCGCCTTACAAAATGTCCGCTTATTTACGTGCAGTGACGATTGGCGACGCGTTAGGTGCCATCGCCAGGGCGCGCTTGGCCTCGATGAAGGTCTTGCTCCAGTAGCTGTCGCCCAGGCTATCGATGCGCACGCCACCGCTGCGGCGGCTGCTGGAGTGGATGAACTGGTTGTCACCCAGGTAGATCCCGGCGTGACTGACGCGACCACGACGACCGTTGGTTGCGAAGAACAGCAGATCGCCCGGCTCAAGCTTGCTGCGCGAGACCAGCGGAGCGTCCACGTTGATCATTTCGCGGGTGGAGCGTGGCAGGTTCATGCCCGCTTCTTCGCGGAACAGGTAACCGATGAAACCACTGCAATCGAAGCCGGCTTCAGAAGTGCCGCCGAAACGGTAACGGGTACCGATCAGGGACATGCCGCGTTCGAGGATGCTGTCGGCCAGGACCGGAAGCTGGTAGGACTTGCCGCCAGCGAAGTCTGCGAGTTCTTTTTCGGTGGCCAGCTCTTCCTGAAAGAGGGCGGAAGACTGGGCAGTGGCCGAGTTTTGAACCTGCTGTTGCGGCGCTTGCTGGGCCACTGGAGTGTGGGCAGCGCAACCGAACAACAGGGTGACGAGTGCGAGGGGCACGAGGGGTGCGAAGCGATTTAGCATGGGCACGACCGTGGCTGAAGTTGTAAAGAAGTCGAGACTATGCCCGCTATCGACCTCATTTGCAAATTCAATCAATCTTTTTGTGACTTATTGGTTTCTCGTTTACATCTAAGCGCTTAAGCCCATTTTAAACACACACGCGGCCTGCAACCTTGCAGGAAAGCGGATTTTCTGGCGCCTGAAATATGCCGAACCGGCTAAAAGCCCCGGTTCCAGCGGGTTTACCAGCCGAGGGTTTCTTTCAGAAACGGGATTGTCAGCTTGCGCTGAGCCTGGAGGGAGGCCTGATCGAGACGCTCAAGCAGCTCGAACAGCGCGCTCATGCTGCGGGTGCCGCGAGTCAGGATGAAATGCCCGACCTCATCGGTCAGGTGCAGTCCGCGACGGGATGCGCGTAATTGCAGGGCACGCAATTTGTCCTCGTCGGACAGTGGGCGCATCTGGAAGATCAAGGCCAGGGTCAGGCGCGACTTGAGGTCCGCCAGCTTCACCGGCAACTCGCGCGGGGATGTCGACGCGGCAATCAGCAGGCGCCGGCCGCTGTCGCGCAGGCGATTGAACAGATGGAACAGCGCCTCTTCCCAGTCCGCCTTGCCGGCAACCGCCTGCAGGTCATCGAGGCAGACCAGTTCGTACTGCTCAAGGTTATCGAGAATCTCGATACCGCGATCGAGCAGCTCGGCCAGCGGCAGATAAACCGCAGGCTCTCCCAATTGCTCGAAGCGCAGGCAGGCAGCCTGCAACAGATGCGTACGCCCTACCCCATCCTTGCCCCAAAGGTAGATCAGGCTTTCGGTCCAGCCGGCGTCGGCTTCGCATAGCCGCTCGACATAGCCGAGTGCAGCGGCATTGGCGCCTGGGTAGTAGTTGATAAAGGTGGCGTCGTCACGCAGACGCACACCTAGGGGCAGCTGAATCGGTTTCATGCTGACTGAACAGTTCCAAAGGAACCGTTAGTGGCCTCTGTGTAAAGTTTGCGAAGTTTATACCCGTGAAGCGGGCCGCACAATGCGATAGACCACAAGCAAAATCAAAGGTTTGCGTTAACGCACCGATTTTATGACAGTTTCTTTGGCGGTGCATGTGACAGTCGCGCTGTGTAATCAGGCTGACCCGGCACGAACCCGGACAGCCCGCCATCGCCCATCGACACCTTTTACCCCTGCGGTTCGTCGACGCCCCCGTAGATATCGGAATCCTTATACAAATCTTGCACATGGCGCACCAGCACCATGATCACCGCGGCGACCGGCAATGCCAGCAGCACACCGGTAAAGCCGAACAGCTCACCCCCGGCCAGAATCGAGAAAATCACCGCCACCGGGTGCAGACCAATCCGGTCACCGACCAGCAACGGCGTCAGCACCATACCCTCCAAGGCCTGGCCGACCATGAACACCGCGACAATGCCGAGCATCGGGTAAAGATCGCCACCGAACTGGAACAGCCCTGCAATCAGCGCCGCACCGATGCCGATGATAAATCCCATGTACGGCACGATCGCTGCCAGACCGGCAATCAGGCCAATCAGCAAGCCCAGCTCCAGCCCGACCAGCATCAGGCCTGCCGCGTAGATCACCCCCAGGGCCACCATGACCAGCAACTGGCCACGAATGAACGCACCGAGTACTTCATGGCATTCACCCGCCAGCGATACCGCGCGCTCCTCACGATCACGGGGCAGCAGGTTGCGGACCTTGGCCATCATCAGGTCCCAATCGCGCAACAGATAGAAGCTCACCACCGGGATCAACACCAGATTCGCCAGCCAGCCAATCAACGCCAGCCCCGAGGCAGTGGCATGACTCAGTACCACGCCGACAACATCGGAGGTCTGGCTCATATGTTCGCCGATGGCTGCCTTCAGCCGGTCGAACTTCCAGAAGCCCTCCGACAGGCCGAACTTCGATTGTGCCCAGGGCAACGCCGTGTGCTGCAGCCAGTCGAGCATCTGCGGGGCCAGCTCATACAAACGAAACAGCTGCCGGGCGAGCAACGGCACCAGGACCAACAGCAGCGCGGTGAGGATCAATGTAAACAGGGCAAACACCGCCACTACACCCCAGGTGCGAGACAGCCCCGCCTTCTCCAGTCGATCCACCAGCGGGTCGAACAGATAGGCCAACAGCAGGGCCACCAGGAACGGCGTCAGGATCGGATGCAACAACCAGACAAAAACACAAAGCAGGACCACCCCGCCGAGCCAGAACCAACGCCGCGTATCGGCCATGAACCACTCCATTGCTTCTATATAAAGAGAGAAAAACTACCAGCGAAACCGCAGTTGCGGGGTCGGGGCTGGCGCAGGTGCAGGGGCTGGCACCGCACCACCGGCGGCCGGCTGAACCGGCACTGCCGGCGTCGGTGCCTGAGCCGCTGGCGCTTCCTGCAACCGTGCCAGCGACAGTTGTGCACGCAATTGTTCGGCACTGCCATTGACCCGGTAGACGATCCGGTCGCCGTCGACGCTTTGCACGCGCCCGCCAAATGGCTCCAGCAAGCGTCCAAGGGACGCGTAGTGTTCAAGATTCATGCCTTGCACTTCCAGCAATTGCGCGCTCGAAGCACCGGGCTTGGCGACAAACCGCGGCGCCAGGCGCTCATTGACCGCCAGCATCACCGCATCGGCCACGGCGGCCTGATCGGCGCCCTGCACGCTGCCTGCCTCTTTTTTATCCCCCAGCCACAATTGCCACTTGGCTTGCCACTGCCCGCCCTCCTCCCTGGCGTGTACCGCGAGCAGGGCGTCGGCGTTGTAGCGTTCCGATGCCGCAAGCAACGGTGCGGAATCTGCGCCTTCCAGATTCGGCGCGGTCGCGACGATCTGTTCGTTCAGGTCCGCCAATGGCAAGCGCAATGGCAAGCCCCGGTGCTGGGCAGCCCGACGCAGCGGCGCCGCGCTGGCCTGGCCGTCGCCCACCAGGCTTGAACCCTCGGTGGAATCGTTGAGCCACCAGCCGAGGATCGACGGCCGATTGGCCCCCCACATAGCCAGGCCGGCGCGGCGCAAGGCCTGCTCAGTGGTTCCCGGGTCGAAATCGACTTTCAGGACTTCCGGCGGACCGGCTTCAAAACCGTATTGGCTGATGATCTGTTGCGGATCTTTGCGAATGGCCGCCAGCCCCGGATTCTGAGCAGCCTTGGGGTCACCGGTCAGGCGCAACACCAACGTGTCCAACGCACGTTGAGTCGCCTGGTCACGCTCCTCGGGCGACTGGCCATTCACCGGCTCGCGCACCTGATACAGGCCTTTGACGGTTTCGGCTTGACTGACCAGGCTGACCACTGACAAACAACTCACAAGCAAGAATTTACAAAAACGCATGGAAGATTCCTGACGACAAGAGCGGCTGGATCAGACCGCATGAAGACGATCGAGCAAGGCTGTGACCATTGCCCGACGCAAAACATTCACACGTTCCGGGTAAGTTTTCGCACTGTCATAACGATAGACGGTTAATCGCGACATCTTATACAGCCAGGCAGGATGCCACCGACACCGCGCATCAACGGTTTTTTTTAACGGATATGGCCCTGCTGTCGGCCTGAGGATGGCCGCTGCGGCTCAAGCCTGATAAAATCGCGCGCCTTCGCAGACCGGCAACAGCCGGGCACTTTCGAAAATCGCGTGAGGCAATCGCCTTCGTCGATTTCGGCGGCCCCGCTGGACTCGGTCGTTACCCCTGAATCCCCCCTAAAGGCCTGGATCATGAGCAAGCAACCCTCCCTGAGCTACAAGGACGCCGGTGTAGACATCGACGCCGGTGAAGCATTGGTCGAACGCATCAAGAGCGTCGCCAAGCGCACTGCGCGCCCGGAAGTCATGGGCGGCCTGGGCGGTTTCGGCGCCCTCTGCGAAATCCCGGCCGGCTACAAGCAGCCTGTGCTGGTTTCCGGTACTGACGGCGTTGGCACCAAGCTGCGCCTGGCACTGAACCTGAACAAGCACGACAGCATCGGCATCGACCTGGTTGCCATGTGCGTCAACGACCTGGTGGTGTGCGGCGCCGAGCCACTGTTCTTCCTCGACTACTACGCCACCGGCAAACTGAACGTCGACACCGCTGCCCAGGTTGTTACCGGCATCGGCGCTGGCTGCGAACTGTCGGGCTGCTCGCTGGTTGGCGGTGAAACCGCTGAAATGCCGGGCATGTACGAAGGCGAAGACTACGACCTGGCCGGCTTCTGCGTCGGCGTCGTGGAAAAATCCGAAATCATCGACGGTTCCAAGGTTGCTGCCGGCGACGCCCTGCTTGCCCTGCCGTCTTCCGGCCCGCACTCCAACGGCTACTCGCTGATCCGCAAGATCATCGAAGTGTCCGGTGCCGACATCGAAAACACCCAGCTCGACGGCAAGCCGCTGACCGACCTGCTGATGGCCCCGACCCGCATCTACGTGAAGCCGCTGCTCAAGCTGATCAAGGAAACCGGCGCTGTCAAAGCCATGGCCCACATCACCGGTGGCGGCCTGCTGGACAACATCCCGCGCGTTCTGCCAAAAGGCGCGCAGGCTGTGGTTGACGTGGCCAGCTGGACCCGTCCGGCCGTGTTCGACTGGCTGCAAGAGAAAGGCAACGTTGACGAGAACGAAATGCACCGCGTGCTGAACTGCGGCGTGGGCATGGTTATCTGCGTGGCTCAGGAGCACGTTGAAACCGCCCTGAACGTTCTGCGCGAAGCGGGCGAGCAGCCTTGGGTCATCGGCCAGATCTCCACCGCTGCCGAAGGCGCGGCTCAGGTAGAACTGAAGAACCTCAAGGCTCATTGATGTCTCCGACCTGTGATGTGGTGGTGCTGTTGTCCGGCACCGGCAGTAACTTGCAGGCCCTGATCGACAGCATGCGGACCGGCGACAGCCCGGTCCGCATCGCTGCGGTGATTTCCAACCGCGCCGACGCCTACGGCCTGCAACGCGCCAGGGACGCGGGTATCGACACCCGCACCCTGGATCACAAGGCTTTCGAAGGTCGCGAGGCCTTCGATGCCGCGCTGATCGAACTGATCGACGCCTTCAACCCCAAACTCGTGGTACTGGCCGGATTCATGCGCATTCTCAGCGCGGGTTTCGTACGCCACTATCAGGGTCGCCTGCTCAATATCCATCCCTCGCTGCTACCCAAATACAAAGGGTTACACACTCATCAGCGCGCGCTGGAGGCTGGCGACGCCGAGCACGGCTGCTCCGTGCACTTCGTCACCGAGGAACTCGATGGCGGACCACTGGTCGTACAAGCTGTAATACCGGTAGAGTTACAGGATTCACCGCAGAGTCTGGCGCAGCGGGTCCATGTTCAGGAACACCTGATCTACCCGATGGCCGTACGCTGGTTTGCCGAAGGTCGTCTGTCCCTCGGCGAGCAAGGTGCTTTACTGGATGGACAGCTACTCGCGGCCAGCGGCCACTTGATTCGAAACTAGGAGATTTTATGCGTCGCGCCCTGCTCTTCGCTTGCGCTCTGCTCGCTTTGCCCTTCGCTCAGGCGGCAGAACTTCAACCCTTCTCCGCCAGCTACACCGCCGACTGGAAACAGCTCCCCATGAGCGGCACTGCCGAGCGCAGCCTCGAAAAAACCAGCGACGGCAAATGGAAACTGAGTTTCAAGGCATCGATGATGATTGCCAGCCTGTCCGAGGAAAGCACCCTGACCCTGGACAAGGACACGCTGCTTCCGGAGTCGTACCACTTTGAACGTGGCGGCCTGGGCAAGGCCAAGAAATCGGATCTGGATTTCGACTGGAACACCAAGATGATCACCGGCACCGATCGCGGTGACGCCGTCAAGTTGCCCCTCAACCGCGGCATGGTCGACAAGTCCACCTACCAGTTGGCACTGCAGCATGATGTTGCTGCCGGCAAAAAGACCATGAGCTATCAAGTGGTCGATGGCGGTGAAGTCGACACCTATGACTTCCGCGTGCTGGGTTCGGAAAAAGTCGACACCAAGGCCGGTCAGATCGATGCGATCAAGGTTGAGCGCGTGCGCGACCCGACGCAGAGCAAACGCATCACCGTGATGTGGTTCGCCAAGGACTGGGATTACCTGCTGGTCCGCCTGCAACAGGTCGAAACCGACGGCAAGGAGTACAACATCATGCTCCTCGACGGTACGGTCAATGGCAAGGCTGTCAAAGGCAGCTGATCCGTTGCTAAACAACAAGCCTCGCTAATGCGGGGCTTTTTTCTGACGGATTGAAGAGTTAGTCAAGGGTGTACCTCCCCCGACGACCATCCCGTAAAGCCAGACAAGCGTAGAATTAGACTGTTGTGCAGTCGTTATCCAACGCCCGCCGGGTTGAATCACGCTATCTGCAGGTCCTCCAGGATGGTACATAAACCCCGACCAGCCAAACGCCCTGTCTAAAGCTCCCTGCGGAGAAAATCGCGCGCACACTTGCTCAATCAAAGCGCCTCCAGAATGACCAGCAACAAGCAGCATATGATCATCCTGCTCGCGAATGGTAACCCATCTGCCAAGCAACTCTTTTGTCTTTACCGGCTTCCCCTCATTAAAAGACGGGTCTGGGTTGCCGTTTTCATCCAGGCCGACCAACAATGCACCCGAGCTACCGGTACCGCCAATGCAGCGAAGGCGCCCATCCTTCAAAACCAACAGATTGTTCAAGGTGGTTACGTCTTGCGCCTCAATTAATACAAAACCCTGATTACCAAAATCTTTATCCACATTGCCATCAGTTCCGACCCCAACAACAAAGCCTTGGTTGCGCCAGAAATAGCCTGCAACAAGAATTCTCCCACTGCCCTGGATTTCAACCTGCTCCGGGTAGAGCATGCCATTGGGATGGGTGAGTTCGACTACCCCATCTTTCCCAAAAGAAGTATCCATTGTTCCGTCGGCCAATAATCTGATCAACAGGGTCTTGCTCCCACTGTTTGACAAATATCCGCCGCAAACAAGTATTTTTCCATCGGATTGCAGGCACCCACGTACTCGGGTGATGCTGGTATGCGACTCCGGAAACACCGGGAGTACCACTCGACCGAAAACCAGATCCGGGCTTCCATTGGAATTAAAACGCGTCAAGGCCGGCTGGGCAGTTCCGCTAGTAATAAAGGACGCGCCTATCACCACGATTTTCTTATCAAGAGGCTGCACCAACGCCCGCCATATAGCTGAATTTTTTCCATCTTGAAACCGCCATTTCAACCACCCTTGATTTGCAAAGCTGGTGTCCAGCACGCCGTTTTTGTCAGCCCGACAGAGACAGAACTCCTGACCCGCATTCATCGCCACCGTCAAAGACTCGGTGCCAGTATCGGTGTCAGCAATCAGTGAAACGGCATCTTCTGTGGGTGTCGGCACCTCGAATTTGCCGCCAATTGCAAAAGTAGGATCTAACTCACCATCCACCCTGGTAACTTTATGCGTTGCCATTGCTTCTCTCCTAAAACTGGGAAAAGAACACCTTTCGCTCGGCAATGGCTTACACAACACTCACCATCCTCTGCCCCATACAGAAAGTGCGTTCAGTCGAGGCGATTCAACCACGCATAACGCACTCCGGCTACTGTCATAAATGACAGTTGGACGAAGATTGAATGTTCACCGACAAGAAAGTGGAACGCGAAACAAAAGGAATGCTCTATAACTTCAACGTCTTTTTTGATCGAATGAATTCCCTACTGCCGAGGTTTCCCATGACCGTCACCGTCAACACCGTTTCTGCCGAAGGCTTTCGCCACAGCGTACAAATCGATGACCATGAACTCTTCGCCGACGTGCCCGTCACGACAGGCGGAGAAGGCACTGCCCCGGAACCGCACGATTATTTCGATGCCGCGCTCGGCGCCTGCAAAGCCCTGACCCTCAAGCTCTATGCGAAGAAGAAGGACATCCCGTTGACCGGTGTCGGCGTCGAGGTCAAGCGCGACAACAGCCTGGAACAGAAAGGCCAATACGCGCTACACGTCAAACTGACCCTCAAGGGCGCACTCAGCGACGCCCAGCGCGACGAGCTGCACCGCGTGGCCGATCGCTGCCCGATCCACAAGCTGATGACCACGTCTGAAGTCAGCATCGAAACGCATTTGTCCGAAGGCGCCTTCAGCCAATAGCGGCAAGGGCTGCGCAAGCGGGTTATGCTCGAACGCATCACCCGCCCAGCCTGGAACGCACCATGACCACTCCGCTCGTGATCCGCCCCCGCACCGAAGACGTCGAAGGCCAGCCGATCCTGCGCCCACTGCCATCCGCCAAGTGCCGCAGCGTCGGACCATTCGTGTTTTTCGATCACATGCTGGAAACCCGTTATCCGCCGGGCAAAGGCATGAATATCCGCCAGCATCCGCACATTGGCCTGTCCACCCTGACCTATCTGTTCCAGGGGCAAATCCAGCACAAGGACAGCCTGGGTTCCGATCAGGTTGTTGATACCGGCGATGTCAGCTGGATGACGGCCGGCAGCGCCATTGCCCACGTCGAACGCACACCCGAGGCCCTCAAGGAGAGCGGCTTCACGATGCACGGCTTGCAGATCTGGCTGGCATCCCCCAAGGATAAAGAACAGGGTCCGGGGCATTACAGCCACCATCCGGCGTCCACCTTGCCCGTCAGCGAAAACCTGGGGGTGAAGATCCGCATGATTGCCGGGTCGGGCTTTTGCCTGGAGTCACCGGTGCCGGTGCTTTCTCCTACGTTGTACGCGGAATTGCACCTGCAAACAGCGACGACATTACTGATTCCCACCGAGCATGAAGAACGTGCGCTGTATGTGTTGAGCGGCGAAGTGCAACTGGATGGCGAGCTGATAGAACCGCATTCGCTGGTGGTACTGCCTGCCGGGGAAGAGTTGACCCTGTTTGCTGAAAGCGACAGTCACGCCGTGTTGTTTGGCGGCGCGCCGCTGGACGGGCCACGGCGGATCAACTGGAATTTTGTCGCGAGCGATCCGGCGGCGATTGATGAAGCGCGTCGGCGTTGGGCGGCCGGGGACTGGCCGACGGTGCCGGGGGAAGTTGAGCGGATTGAACTGCCTTAAAGCAAAAGATCGCAGCCTTCGGCAGCTCCTACAGGGAAATGCGTTCTCCTGTAGGAGCTGCCGCAGGCTGCGATCTTTTGATCCTGGGGCAATCAGCCCCTGAACACTTCATCCAGCAGATTGTGCATCGAAGTGAACGCCCGGGCAGCCACCTTGGCGTCATACATCATCATGCCCGGCACATTCGCATGCGGGTCGGTGAACGAGTGAAATGCACCGCCGTAGCTCAGCAACTGCCAGTCCACACCGGCCGCGTTCATTTCATCTTCGAACGCCGGCAACTGCTCCTTCGGCACCAGTGGATCGGAAGCCCCGTGCAGGACCAGGACCTTACCCTTGATGTTTTTCGCGTCGGCCGGATTCGGTGTATCCAGCGTGCCGTGGAAGGAGACCGCGGCCTTCACCGGCGCACCGGTACGGGCAAACTCCAGGGCACAGCAGCCGCCGAAACAGAAACCGTAGGTCGCCAGCTTCGACGTATCGACGGCCGCCTCGCCCTGGCTCTGCAACTGTTCGAACGCCACCTGCATGCGCTTGCGCAGTAACCCACGGTCATTCTTCAACGGCATCATTGCCGCCCCGGCCTCGTCATTGTTCGACGGACGAACCGATTGCCCGTAAAGGTCGGCGATCAGCACCACGTAGCCCTTGGCAGCCACAGACCTGGCGATCTCCTCGGCACCGGCGCTGACGCCCATCCAGTTCGGCGCCATCAACAAACCCGGACGCGGGCCTTTATGGTCGGCATCGAAGGCCAGACGGCTTTCGTAGGCCTGGCCATCGATCTGATAGGCAATGGAACGTACAGTGATCTGGCTCATTTCTGACTCCTGATTGTTGAACACCAGAATGAAAAAACCCGCCGAAGCGGGTTTTTCTACTACACAGTCAAGCGGATAGCTCAACCAACAGTTTGTTCAGACGGCGCACATAGGCCGCCGGATCTTTCAAACTGTCGCCGGCCGCCAGGGCCGCCTGATCGAAGAGGATGTGCGACAGATCGCCGAAGCGCTCGTCGCTCTGCTCGTTGTCGAGCTTCTCGATCAGCGGGTGAGCCGGGTTGAATTCGAAGATCGGCTTCGAATCCGGAACCTTCTGCCCGCTGGCCTCCAGAATCTGGCGCATCTGCAAGCCCAGGTCCTGCTCACCGATGGCCAGGATCGCTGGCGAATCGGTCAGGCGATGGGACACCCGGACTTCCGCAACGGATTCGCCCAGCGCGGTTTTCAGACGCTCAACCAGACCCTCTTTAGACTTCGCGACTTCTTCCGCGGCCTTCTTGTCCTCTTCCGAGTCCAGGTTGCCGAGGTCCAGGTCACCGCGCGCCACGTCGACGAAGCTCTTGCCGTCGAAGTCGCTGAGGTAGCTCATCAGCCACTCGTCGATGCGGTCGGTCAACAGCAGCACTTCGATGCCTTTCTTGCGGAAGACTTCCAGGTGCGGGCTGTTCTTGACCTGTGCATAGGTTTCGCCGGTCAGGTAGTAGATCTTGTCCTGACCTTCCTTGGCGCGCGCCAGGTACTCGGCCAGGCCGACAACCTGCTCGCCATCGTCGCCATGGGTCGATGCAAAACGCAGCAGACCGGCGATTTTTTCCTTGTTGGCGAAATCTTCTGCCGGGCCTTCTTTCATGACCTGACCGAAGTTTTTCCAGAAGCCCTTGTATTGCTCAGGCTCGTTCTTCGCCAGTTTTTCCAGCATGTCCAGCACACGCTTGGTCAGCGCCGACTTCATGGAGTCGATGATCGGGTCTTTCTGCAGGATTTCCCGCGACACGTTCAGCGACAGGTCGTTGGAGTCGACCACACCCTTGATGAAGCGCAGGTAAAGCGGCAGGAAGGACTCGGCCTGATCCATGACGAATACGCGCTGCACGTACAGCTTCAGGCCTTTCGGCGCTTCACGCTGGTACAGGTCGAACGGAGCACGGGTCGGTACGTAGAGCAGCGAGCTGTACTCCAGCTTGCCTTCGACCTTGTTGTGGCTCCAGCTCAGCGGGTTTTCGAAATCGTGAGCGATGTGCTTGTAGAACTCCTGGTATTCCTCGTCCTTGATCTCGGTACGCGGACGGGTCCACAGAGCGCTGGCGCGGTTGACGGTTTCCCATTCAACGGCCGGTTTCTCTTCGCCTTCGGTGGCTGCCACTTCTTTCGGCAACTCGATCGGCAAGGCGATGTGGTCGGAGTATTTCTTGATGATGTTGCGCAGGCGCCAGCCATCGGCGAACTCGTCTTCACCGGATTTCAGGTGCAGGACGATGCGAGTGCCGCGCTCGGCCTTGTCGATGGTCGCAACTTCGAAGTCACCTTCGCCCTTGGACGACCAGTGCACGCCTTCGCTGGCAGCGCTGCCGGCACGACGGCTGTACACATCAACTTTGTCGGCGACGATGAAGGCGGAGTAGAAACCGACACCGAACTGGCCGATCAGGTGCGAGTCTTTCTTCTGGTCGCCGGTCAGGTGCTTCATGAAATCGGCGGTGCCGGACTTGGCGATGGTACCCAGGTGGGTGATCGCGTCTTCGCGGCTCATGCCGATACCGTTGTCTTCGAGGGTGACGGTTTTAGCGTCCTTGTCGAAGCTCACGCGGATTTTCAGTTCGGCGCCGCCTTCCAGCAGCTCTGGCTTGGCCAGGGCTTCGAAACGTAATTTGTCGACAGCGTCAGAGGCGTTCGAGATCAATTCGCGAAGGAAAATTTCCTTGTTGGAATACAGCGAATGGATCATGAGATGCAGCAGCTGCTTCACCTCGGTCTGGAAGCCCAGGGTTTCCTTTTGAGTTTCCACACTCATGGTCATCAAACTCCAATCAGATGGCATAAGCCGCGACCTTGAGGGTCGGCGGCGGGTTGTCATCAGAGTTTGGGGCTGAGTTCAGGATTTCAAGGGCTCCTCGAGTTTGAAATGTGCACGGGCCGTGGCAATGGGTTCGGCCTCAGTGCTTTGCCAGGCGGTAATCGCCACGTTGGCAACCCGACGACCCTGTCGGCAAACCTGGCATCGGGCCCAGGTGTCGCGAAACTGCCCGGCTCGCAGGTAATCCAGGGAGAAGTCGATGATCTTCGGCACCCCGGGCGATCCGGTAAACACCAGCAGGTGCAGCGCCGCGGCCAATTCCATGAACCCGGCGATCACCCCGCCATGAATCGCCGGCAGCAAAGGGTTACCGATGTTGTCCTTGTTCGCCGGCAGCTTGAACAGCAGCTCATCGCCCACCCGTGAACATTCGACGCCGATCAGCCGGGCATAGGGAATCAAGCCCAGCAGCGAGGCGTAATCACCCTGCTCATGGGCCTTTTGCAATTGATCCTTCAGCGACTCGCTCATTGCGCACCTCCGGCGACGGCGCTACCAAAGCCTTTGGTGCCTTTGATGCCCTTGCCCATGCGCATGAATGTGCCCATCACATGGGCAATGGGTTGCCCGGGATCATCCTGATAGGCGAAGCCACGGGCAAAAATCACGTCGGTGGTGACCCGGTAGCACTGGGCGAAGCCATAGACATCCTTGTGCGGTTCGGCGGCGTGCATGTAGTCGATGCGCAGGTCGAGGGTCGGACAGACTTCGAACTCCGGGAGCACACAGAGCGTCGCCATGCCACAGGCCGTGTCCATCAGCGAGGTCAGCGCCCCACCATGAATCACGCCGGTTTCGGGATTGCCAACGATCTGCGGGCTGTACGGCAGCACAATCGTCAGCCCTTCGCTGCTGGCGCTGTGAACGCTTAGTCCAAGTACCTGACAATGTCGCAGCGCCGACAAAAAGCGCTTCGCTCGCTCAAAAACGGGGTTTTCAGCCATTTGATAAACACTCTTGTTTACGTTCGTGCAATGCGGTGGCAGTCCGGGTAAAAGTTCCGCATTAGAACAAAACTTATATATCTGAAAGAATTAAGGAACTTAACCCTGATGTGTGAGCTCTTAATGCCAGTACATGCTTTTCATCAGGAGAAACACCCCATGCGTAAGACTTTAGCTATTGCCTTGATGTTGACCGCTTCCCTCGGTCTCGCTGCCTGCGATAAAAAATCCGAGGACAAAGCTCAAGAAGCTAACAAACATGCTGAGCAAGCTCAGCAAGACATGAGCAAAGCTCAGGATAAAGTGAACGACGCCGCGAAAGAAAACGCCGAAGCTGCCAAAGCTCAGGCTGAATCGAACGCGGAAGCGGCAAAAGAGGCGGCTCCGGCTGCTCCGGCCACTCCAGCCGCTCCGGAAGCGCCTAAGAACTAATCCGGTTTTTAGCGTGACAAAAGAAAACCCGCCAAGTGCGGGTTTTCTTTTGCCTTCAAAAAAATGCTTAGAGCAAAATCGTTCGAAAAGTCGGACTAATCATCAGCAACAGCGAGCAGATTAATCCCACCAGCCAGACCAGGCTGCGTTGCCAGGCAAGGTCCTTCCAGTAACACACCAGATAAATAACCCGAGTGATCACAAAGATGATCGCGAGCAAATCGATGAGCCAGCCTGCCGTCTGCGTTGTATGCGCCATCAACACACCCACCGCAAACAATATGAAGGCTTCAAAACTATTCTGATGCGCCGCCAGCGCACGGGCACCAAAACCTGTGAGTTGGCCCTGCTGCTGGCGTGGCAGGTGATTGTTGTAACCGCCCTGCTCTTTCATGGCCTTGGTCACAGGCATACGCGCCACGTAAATCAGCACGGCACTGATAAACACACACCAGAACGGAATACTCATCAAGCAGCCTCTTTGATCACCTCGGGCAATGGCGCCTCTGTAGGGGTATAGACCATCACGTCGAGAACGTCGGAGTGAAACTCGCGACGGTACAACACAAATACCACGCCGGCACTCATCAACATGAACAGCCAGGGGCTGACAAACCAGGCCAGCATGGTCATGCCGAAGTAGTAGGAACGCAGCCCGAAGTTGAACTGGTTGGCGGCCATGGAGATGACGCGGGCCGCACGGGAAGCAAACGCCTTGCGCTCCTGCTCCGACACAAGACGCTCGCCCACCATTGGCGCCGACCCCACCAGTACCGCCGCAAAGTTGTACTGGCGCATGCACCAGCTGAACGTGAAGAACGCATAGACAAACACCAGCGCCAGGCACAGCAACTTGATTTCCGACATGCCCTGGGACGCCTGTTGCACCATCGGGATATCCGCCAGCAACGACACCGCCCTTTCCGAAGCCCCCAGCACCGTAAGAATACCGGCCAGGATAATCAACGTACTGGAGGCGAAGAACGAAGCGTTGCGTTCCAGGTTACCGATCACGCTGGCATCGGCGATGCGGTTGTCGCGCAGCAGCATGCGGCGCATCCAGTCTTCACGATAGAGGTGCAGCACACTGGCCAGGCACGCGGTGTCACGGCCTTTCCAGGTGGCATAACGGGTGTACCCGCCCCAGCAGATGACGAACCAGATGGCGGCAAGGATGTGGATCAGGTTGGCTTGGATGAACGACATGCAGGTCCTTGTTTGATTCTGACTTTGGAGAACGCTGTGACAGCGGTTAATTCATTGGCCGGATCTTTCCACGCAGCCACAGGTACAGCTTCGACGTGAGCAAAAGGAAAAAGGCACGCTGCAACGCCACTATGGCAAAGATGCGCTGGATGCCAACAACATCGATGCAGGGAGACTATAAGAAAAAACCCATCAATAGCTGTCATTTCTAACAGCTATCAATGCCGTCCAACGGTGAGTAATTTGAGCGGTCATCCCGTATGAATGTGTGTGTCGGGATTTACTCCATTTACGCAGCGAGTCTAATCATGTCCCACAACAAAAAAGATTCCTTCGAACAGGGCTTTGACCCCGCTTTCGCCAATCGCGGCATGTTCTACGAATTTGCTCCTGGCAGCTCGCCCATGCAAATCCTGGGAGTTCGCACCGACGGAAAAATCCTGCTCGCGGGGTCCGCAAAAGGGGTTCCCACAGAGCCGATGCGACTGCAATTTCAACTTGCTCAACTACTGGAAAATGGTACCCCAGACCCGGATTTCGGAAACAAAGGCATCGTTACAGGACGCTTCAAGGATAATTTCCACGCAGATACAAGCGGCGCCTGCTTACTCAAGGACGGCAAGACCCTGCTCATCGGTACACACTATGGTCAGCTGGCTCAACTGGCCTTTGCCAGATTTCTTGAAGATGGGTCCCTGGACAATACTTTTGGAACTGGGGGCATTTACATTCCTCCTCTTCCAAGTACCTCAAAGCGTCCCAAGACCCCGGCATCCCCCAAGAGTAAGCGCAATGCCCTTCGTCTCGCCATGGCGATAGGACTCAATGATGAAATCATAACGGCAGCCGGAAACAAGGTCAGGCGATATCTGAGCAATGGACATGAGGCTTCCGAGTTCAGTGTGCAACTCCACAATGCCCACGCAGTAGGGGTTACGGCAAATGGAAAAATTACCGTCGCCGGCATAAACCGAGCAAGAAAGGGAACGATTGCTCGCTTCAATGCCAATGGCACTCCAGACCTTGGTTTTGGAGACAAAGGCTATGTAGTTTTCAGTATTGCCGAAGGCAGCAACGCCGCGACACTCGTTTACAGCTTGCTTCTACGCGATGACGGCAGCTTGTTTGTCACCGGTCTGATGGACGCCGACATTTATGATGCGACCGGATCCAAACAACGAGGAATGCTCGCTGCATTCAATAGCAACGGCACCCCCAACCTTATCTTTAACGGCGGTAAACCGGTCGTCACCCAGCTCCCTTCCGGTCAAGCCTGTCGATGGAGGGCCATCACCGCAGCCTCGGCAGACCGACTTGTTGTCGTAGGTTCAACAGGCTTGCAAGGCAGCGAAAGCAGTCTGATTGCACGCTATAAAACAAACGGGGAGCCTGATACCTCATTTGGCGACGGCGGATTCCGGGTAACCGATATCGGATCCGGTCGCGAAGAATGGCTATCAGTGCGGGTTCAGCCCGACCATAAAATATTGGCGTCCGGCGACGGCACATCCAAAACAGATCCTGCAACGCTGGTCCGCTATCGTGAAACATAAGCGCACTTGCCATAAAAAAATGCCCCGTATCGATTGATACGGGGCATTTCTGTTTTTCACAGGCCTGCTTGTGACGGGCCGGTAAAGCTTAAGCCAGCGCTTCTTCGCGCTTGCCCAGCAGACGGTCGCAGACAACGGCAACCACCAGCGTCATCACCGAAGGCACCAGCCAGGCCAGGCCCTGCTCGCTCAGCGGCAGGTGGGCCATTTGCGTCGGCATCCAGTCCGCCAGGCCTGCACCCTTGAGGGCGTCGATCAGGCCGAAGATGAACGACACCAGCATGACCGGGCCGAGGATACGGCCCTGCTCATGCCAGAAGTCCTTGCAGAAGCTCAACGCCACCAGAACGATGCACGGTGGGTAGATCGCAGTGAGCACCGGGATCGAGAACGCAATCAGCTTGGTCAGGCCCAGGTTGGACACCAGCAGCGAGAACACCGCGAGGATGATCACCAATGTCTTGTAGGACAGCGGCAGCACTCGGCTGAAGTACTCGGCGCAGGCACAGGTCAGGCCGACCGCAGTCACCAGGCACGCCAGGGAAATCAGCACGGCCAGGAAACCACTGCCCAGCGAACCGAAGGTGTGCTGCACGTAAGCGTGCAATACCGCCGCGCCATTGGTCGCGCCAGCGGCCACTTCATGGCTGCCCGAACCGAGACGGAACAGGCTGACGTAAACCAGCGCCAGGCCGACGCCGGCGATCAGGCCGGCGATGATCGCATAACGGGTGATCAGTGCCGGCGACTCGACGCCGCGGGAGCGGATGGCGTTGACGATGACGATGCCGAACACCAGGGCGCCCAGGGTATCCATGGTCAGGTAACCATTGATGAAGCCTTGGGAAAACGGTGCCGCCACGTATTCAGGCGTGGCCTGGCCAATGTCTCCGGCCGGCAGGGCGAATGCTGCAATGCCCAGCACGGCCAGGGCGATGATCTTCAGCGGAGCGAGGAAGCGCCCTACGGTATCCAGCAAGCGGCCTGGGTACAGCGAGATGAAGAACACCAGCAGGAAGTAGACCGAGCTGTACAGGAACAACGCCAGCGGGCTCTCGCCGGTCAGCGGCGCCAGGCCCACTTCGAAGGATACCGTCGCGGTACGTGGCGTCGCGAACAGCGGGCCAACAGCGAGATAGCAGGCGGCTGCCAACAGGCCACCGGCGACTTTACCGATCGGGCTGCTCAAGGCATCCATTGCCCCACCGACCTTGGCCAGCGCCACAACGGTGATCACCGGCAGACCGACGGCCGTGACCAGGAAACCCAGCGCCGCCATCCAGACATTGGGCCCGGACTGCAAACCGACGATAGGCGGGAAGATGATGTTGCCAGCCCCGACGAACAGGGCAAACGTCATAAAACCAAGTGCCAGGATGTCCTGGCCTTTCAACACTTTCATTAAGGAAATACCACACTACTGAATCGGAATTTAGAGAGGGATTTCCCTATGGGTGAGGGAAATGCTGTCGGTCCGTATAAGACCAACCCTTTTAGCGCGTTGGTGCCTTGTGGGCCGCAGACGCAAAAATGGCGCGTAGCCTAACGAATTTGGACCAGAAACGCACTGTTAGAGGGCGAACTATCCGATACGCGACATTTTTGTGTCGCGTTTACGTATTAAAAGATCAAAAGATCGCAGCCTTCGGCAGCTCCTACAGGGAAACGCGATCTCATGTAGGAGC
>NZ_JBWKZB010000050.1:0-44565 GCF_059424105.1 Pseudomonas sp. GW456-E7
GGGGGAGGGTGGTTATATAAAGATGTCCAGGAATAAAGATAATCAGTGTGGAATTGCCTCTTACGCGTCATTCCCTGTTGTTAACAAACGGATAATTTATCAAGGACTCAAGTGAGCGATCGATCGTTCAGTAAAGAGTCGACGGCAACACCTCCCCCCCAATAAGTAACCATCAGTTCCTGCAGCGGCGCGGCGCTTGCATTGAGCGGCGTTCATTGCGCTGTGGCAGTCGAGCCCTACACTGAACAGCACGGGTTGTATTTCATCCCCCCGACGACCACCACTCACAGGAGTCAAACCCATGACTGAGCGTACATGCGATTGTCCGAAGTGTTCCTGCAAACTCGGTGAGCACCCGATCGTGCGTCACGGCAAGCACTATTGCTGTGAAGCCTGCGCCAAGCATCACGAGCATGGCGAGGAGTGCGCTTCCCAAGGCTGCAAGTGTGCCCACTGAACACCACGGCACACGTAAAAGTGGAGCCTAGTCCGGCTCCACTTCCAGTCTGAGGCTGTCATCCTCCAGGCGTTCGCTGTGGCGAACGGTGCCCTGCAAGCGCCGCCCTTCAACCCGCAGCACCAAGGTACTGGCTTGCTCAAGACCTTCCGGCAGTGGCGCCGGGACGCGTACGGCGAAGCAGAACGGGTCATTTTCAACCGCTTCCAGTCCGATCCGGCACTCGGCGCTTCTGGTGATGCGGCCGAACGGCGTGTCCAGGCCGTAGTCCAGCTGTGCAGGGCTGTTGACGGATGTCGCACTCATATCGCTTCCCCCGGACCTGACGGTTGCCAGTGATCAGTTCGCCGGCCGCCACTTGACGTTTTCCACGCCGAATTTTTCAGCCATCGGCTTGCTGGTCTTTTGCACCTTCTCGCGTCCAAAGCGGGGAATTCGCCCCACCCCCGCGTCACAGCTCGCCCAATGCCAGGCTTCTGCGTTATCCATTTTATCCAGTCGGATAATGAATGATTTCGGAGTGCCATGGAGTGTGTACTCGATGACGAATAATTTTGCACTGTTCATAAAGCCCCGGTTCCTCCCTGTTGTACATAAAAGGATCGCGTGCCATCAGGAAAATTCACTCGGATTGTCGGATGCCGCGGGTTGCTGGCGACAAGTTCGGCACCCCGTTACCATGGAATCCTCCCGAACCCCAATGAACATAGACCATGGCCCTCGCTGCACCGCCTGACCTGAGTGACACCGATGTGCCGGTGCAACCGCTGGCTCGCACCTATCCGCGCGGGTTGTACATCGAGCCTCACGAGCACGTCTGGGGCCAGTTGCTGTATGCGATGAGCGGGGTGATGTGGGTCGAGACGCCGCATGAGGCGCTGGTGGTGCCGCCGCAGCGGGCGGTGTGGCTGCCGCCGGGGGTGCCCCACGGGATTCGCGTGGTGTCTGACCTGCAAATGCGCAATATCTACCTGCGGCCGTCCCTGGCAGCGACCCTGGATGACAGTGTGCAAGTCATCGAAGTCGGCGGTTTGCTGCGAGAGCTGATCGTCGGGCTGGTGGAGCAGGGTAACGACGGAGCGCCCGAGTATTACGACGCGCTGGTGGGCCTGGCGCTGCTGGAACTCAAGCGGGCCAGGCGCTCGCTGCTGAAAATCCCGTTGCCGGACGATTCCGACCGGCGATTGATGAATGTGTGTCAGGCGGTCATGGCCTCGCCTTCACTGGATATTCCTTTCGAACACCATGCCGATAACGCCGGTGCCAGCGTGCGGACCCTGGCGCGGCTGTTCAAGGACGGTCTGGGCATGGGCTTCGCCGAGTGGCGGCGTCAGGTGCAACTGGCGACGGCGGCGGCCGGGTTGATCCAGGGCGTTGCGGTCAGCGCGATTGCCCGGGAGCTGGGCTATTCGCCGAGCAGCTTCAGTGACATGTTTCGGCGTGAACTGGGGATTGCCCCTTCGCAGTTTCCTGTGGCGCAACGCCAGGACTGAATTCGCCGACGCCATGCTTTGGCCGACATTCAGAAGCACTTGGCCGATGCTCGAAGGCGTCGGCCTCTAGACTCGGCGCATACCTCAATTGCTGCGGAATCTGCCATGAACTACCTCCTGTCACTGGCTATCGGCCTGGGTGTCGGTCTGCTCTACGGCGCCCTGGATTTTCGTTCCCCCGCACCCCCGGCCATCGCGCTGGTGGGCCTGCTCGGCATGCTCGCCGGCGAAAAGCTCTGGCCGATGGGCCGCGAGCTGGTGGCTGGCTGGATCTCCTGAACCCTTTTCGACTCGATGGATACGCCCATGAAAGCTCTGCAATTCGATAAAACCGGTGATCTCTCGGCCCTGCGCTACGTGGAGGTGCCTACGCCTGTTCCCGGCGCCGATGAAGTGCTGGTCGAGATCAAGGCCGCAGGCCTCAACCCCAGCGATGTGAAGAACGTGCTGGGACGTTTTCCCTACACCACCTTGCCGCGGATTCCCGGTCGGGATTTTGCCGGGGTGGTGGTGGCCGGCCCGCAGGCGCTGATGGGGCAGGAAGTCTGGGGCACGGGCCGCGAACTGGGCTTTTTCGCCGACGGTTCCCATGCCCAGTTCGTCAAGCTGCCGGCCAATGGCGTGGCGCTAAAACCTGCGCACCTGAGCTTCGCCCAGGCTGCCAGCCTCGGTGTGCCGTACACCACGGCGTGGGATGCGCTGGAGCGCAGCCTGGTGACGGCTGAAACCCGGTTGCTGGTCATCGGTGGCGGGGCGGTCGGCAGTGCCGCGCTGGCCTTGGCCAAGGTGCGCGGAGCCCGGGTACTGGCGGCCGCGCGGCGTCCTGAGCAGGTCAAGGACTTGCAGGATCAGGGCTATCAAACCCTGCAACTGGATAAACCCGAGGAGCTCGCGGCCCAGGTCAACGCGGTCTATGCCGGCGGTGCCGAGGTGATTTTCGACACCACCGGATTCTGGTTGCCGGCCTCGGTGCCAGCCCTGGCCGCGTTCGGTCGCATTGCGATCATCGCAGCGCCCGTGGACGGTCACGTGCAACTGCCGGCCCTGGCGTTGTATCGCAAGGGTGGCTCTGTCGTGGGGATCAACTCGCTGCTGTACGGCGTGCAGGCCTGTGCGGCGATGCTTGACCAGTTCGGCAAGTTCTTCGACCAGGACCTGTTGCCGTTGCCACAGGGCTTGTTCGAGTCGCCATTGGCCGAAGGGCTGGAGCGTTATGCCGAAGTGAATCAGGGCAGCGGCGACAAAGTGATTTTACTGCCTTAACTGCGATCAATGTGGGAGCGAGCCTGCTCGCGAAGACGGTCGCACATCCAGCAATGATGCGACTGGCACACCGCTTTCGCGAGCAGGCCCGCTCCCACAGGGGGGCAGTACCCACCACCGCATCTCCTGCAAAGAAAAAGGCTCGTTTGCTGTAGGATTGGTTACCTAGACTCCAAGAGGTGACCCTATGAGCGAGCCGATTCGCCTGACCCAATACAGTCACGGCGCCGGATGCGGTTGCAAAATTTCCCCCCAGGTGCTGGAAGTGATCCTGGCCGGCAGCGGGGCGCAGAATCTCGACCCGAAACTCTGGGTCGGCAACGCCTCGCGTGACGACGCGGCGGTGTATGCCATCGATGAAGAACGCGGTGTGGTCTCGACCACCGACTTTTTCATGCCGATCGTCGACGATCCCTTCGATTTCGGCCGAATTGCCGCCACCAATGCCATCAGCGACATCTACGCCATGGGTGGCGATCCCTTGATGGCGATTGCGATCCTGGGCTGGCCGGTGAACGTGCTGGCGCCGGAAGTCGCCCGGGAAGTGATCCGCGGTGGGCGTTCGGTGTGTGACGCAGCGGGCATCCCGTTGGCAGGCGGACACTCCATCGACGCACCCGAGCCGATCTTTGGCCTGGCCGTCACCGGTCTGGTGGAAAAGCGCCACATGAAGCGCAACGACACCGCCACCGCCGGTTGCCTGCTCTATCTCACCAAGCCCCTGGGCATCGGCATCCTTACGACGGCCGAGAAAAAGGGCAAGTTGCGCCATGCCGACATCGGCCTGGCCCGGGACTGGATGTGCACCCTGAACAAGCCCGGCAGCCGGTTCGGCAAGCTCGATGGCGTGACTGCGATGACCGACGTCACCGGTTTCGGTCTGCTCGGGCACCTGGTGGAAATGGCCGACGGCAGCCAGCTCACGGCGCGCATTGAATATGACCGTGTACCGCGTCTGCCGGGGGTCGAGTATTACCTCGAACAGGGTTGCGTACCGGGCGGTACGTTGCGCAACTTCGACAGCTACGCCAGCAAGCTCGGACGCCTTCAGGAGCTGCACAAACGTGTGCTCTGCGACCCGCAGACCAGCGGCGGCCTGCTGATCGCCGTAACGCCGCAAGGTAACGAGCAGTTTCTTGCCGTGGCCGCCGAACTGGGACTGAGCCTGGAGCCGATCGGTGAACTGATCGAGCGACAGAGCAACGCGGTCGAGGTGTTTTGATGTTCGTCGACTGCACCGATTACCGCGACATCTTCCTCAACGACCGGCCCATGATGGACGCGCGCGCGCCGGTCGAATTCAACAAGGGTTCGTTTCCCGGTGTGATCAACCTGCCGTTGATGAATGACCATGAACGCCAGCGGGTCGGCACGTGCTACAAGCAGCACGGCCAGCAGGCGGCCATCGTGCTCGGGCATCAGCTGGTATCAGGCGCGGTGAAGGCCGAACGTATCCAGGCCTGGGCCGATTTTGCCCGGGCGCACCCCGACGGCCTGCTGTATTGCTTCCGCGGCGGCCTGCGCTCGCAGATTGTCCAGCAATGGCTCAAGGATGAAGCCGGCATCGACTATCCACGGGTGGGCGGCGGCTACAAGGCCATGCGAACCTTCCTGCTGGACACCCTCGATCAAGCGGTTACCCAGTGCGATTTCGTCCTGCTGGGCGGGATGACCGGTACCGGCAAAACCGAGGTGCTCACGCAACTGGGCAACAGCGTGGACCTTGAAGGTCATGCCAACCACCGCGGCTCCAGTTTCGGCAAGCGCGCCACCGGCCAGCCTTCGAACATCGACTTCGAAAACCGTCTGGCCGTGGATGTGCTGAAAAAACGCGCCCGGGGTATCGAGCAGTTCGTATTGGAAGACGAAAGTCGTGCGGTGGGCAGTTGCGCGTTGCCGTTGCCGCTGTACCAGGGCATGCAGCAGTTCCCGATGGTCTGGCTGGAAGACAGCCTGGAAGGTCGGGTCGAGCGGATCCTGCGCGATTACGTGGTGGATCTGTGCGCCGAATTCATCGAGGTGCATGGCGAAGACGGCTTTGCACTGTTTTCCGAGCGATTGCTGGCGAGCCTGAACAATGTGCAGAAACGCCTGGGCGGCGAACGTCATCGGCGCATGCTGGTTTTGATGGAAGAGGCGTTGGCGGAGCAGGCCCGCAGTGGCGCGGTGGATCTGCACCGGGGCTGGATCGAAGGGTTGCTGAGCGAGTATTACGATCCGATGTATGCGTTCCAGCGGGAGAAGAAAGCTGCGCGGATCGAGTTTGCCGGGGAGCGGGGGGCGGTTCTCGAGTATTTGCGCGAGCGGGGCAGTCAGCGAGGGTGATGTAGCTTGTGCCGGCCCCATCGCGAGCAAGCTCGCTCCCACAGGGTTCAGTGGTGCTCATGCCTTCTTGATCACACTGCAAATCCAGTGTGGGAGCGAGCTTGCTCGCGATGAGGCCCGATCAAGCAATGCACAACCTCAGGTCGGGCAGGTTTCAGCACCATTATCCAGACCTTGCTTGTACACATGGCTCTGCAACTTGGCCTTGCCGTTGTGCCAGGTCAGGGTGAGCACATACAGCGAGTCGTAGTCGCTGGATTCCCAGTCGTCGGTGATGGTCGTTTTCTTGCCGGTGGCGTCGCCGGCCACCTTGTTGATCAGCTCCGGCAGGTAGCCGTGCGACCAGGCGGTGTAGATGACCGAGTTGTGATACTTGTCGTGAAGCAGTTCATCGGCCAGGTCACTGGTGTCATTGGCGGAGAAATTGATGTTCACCGGCAGGCCCAGCTTGATGGCGCTGGGGCTGATGGTCATCAGGGGACGGATGTAGCTGTAGGAGTTGTCGAACTCGCCTTCCTCGACGTTACGGGTCGGGTTCGCCGCAAACACGTAGTCGGCCTTGCCGAACTTTTCCGGCAGCAACGTGGACAGGTCGATGGCGCGGTTCAGCCCCTGGCAATTGAGCTGGCCGAGGCCGCCGTCGGGTTTTTCCCCGTGGCGCAGGAAGACCAGCGTCTGGGTGCCGTCCATCGGTTGGGCGCGACTCAGGCCGGATTCCAGCAACAGGAACACCGCGCTGACTACCAGCAATGCGGGCAACAACAGGTAGGCGCGATGTTTAAAGCGGTTGGTAAAACTGAACAAATTCATGAATAAAAGGTTCTTCAGCGCAATTCGGTTAAGGCTGACAAACCTTTACACCACGACTTTCCAGCGTCGGGTGTTTTCCATGTCGTTGAAGCCGGTCCGTTTTCAAAGGGGGTGGTGCTCAGAGTCCCCTGAACCCGTTTGGTTCGATTCCGGCCAAGAGCGCAGCAATGTACCGGTAACCTTCAGCGGATTGCAGTGAAGGTTATCGACAGGATGTTGCGGATTTATGGACAGCCTACACCTGATCGTGGTGAAACCGTCGTGATCTCTTTTGATCTCCTCTATCAGCGAGATTGATGGATCCAAGGGATCGTTGAGCCGATATCTCCATTATGATCGTCACTCTCACTGTCTTCGTGGATCCTGCCCATGACCGATTTGTCCGTCTTCCCCATCACCCGCAAATGGCCTGCCCAATACCCGGAGTGGATTCAGCTGTACTCCTTGCCGACTCCCAACGGCGTCAAGGTCTCGATCATGCTCGAAGAGATCGGCCTGCCGTATGAACCTCACCGGGTAGGCTTCGACACCAATGACCAGATGTCCCCGGAATTCCTGTCGTTGAACCCCAACAACAAGATCCCGGCGATCCTCGACCCCCACGGTCCGGACGACAAGCCGCTGGCGCTGTTCGAGTCGGGAGCGATTCTGATCTACCTGGCCGACAAGAGCGGGCAACTGCTGGCCCAGGAATCGGCCGCGCGCTACGAAACGATTCAATGGCTGATGTTCCAGATGGGCGGCATTGGTCCGATGTTCGGCCAGCTCGGATTCTTCAACAAATTCGCCGGCAAGGACTACGAAGACAAGCGTCCCCGTGATCGCTATGTCGAGGAGAGCAAGCGCCTGCTCAAGGTGCTCGACGGCCGGCTCCAAGGGCGCGACTGGATCATGGGCGAGCGCTATACCATCGCCGACATCGCCACCTTCCCGTGGGTGCGCAACCTGATCGGTTTCTACGAAGCCGGCGATCTGGTGGGGATTCAGAATTTCCCTAACGTCACACGGGTGCTGGAGCGCTTCCTGGCACGGCCGGCGGTGGTGCGCGGGCTACAGATTCCAAGCCCGGTCGCCAGCTGATACACCGCATAACCTGTGGGAGCGGCGGTGCGGCGGTCCGACTTGCTCGCGAAAGCGGTATTCCTGTCACATGGATGTTGACAGTGCCGACGCCTTCGCGAGCAAGCCCGCTCCCACATTCTGTCCTCTGATATCCAGGAATCCCCATGTCCAGCCAGTTCCCCGAAGCACGCCCACGCCGTCTGCGCCGCAATGCGAGCCTGCGCAGCCTGTTCCAGGAGACCGAGTTCAGCCTGAACGACCTGGTGCTGCCGATTTTCGTCGAAGAAGAAATCGACGACTTCGTACCGATCAAAAGCATGCCCGGGGTGATGCGCATTCCCGAGTCGAAGCTGGCCGGCGAGATCGAGCGCTACGCCCGTGCCGGGATCAAATCGGTGATGACCTTCGGTGTGTCCCATCATCTGGACAGCAGCGGCAGCGACACCTGGCGCGACGACGGCCTGGTTTCGCGCATGTCGCGCATCGCCAAGGACGCGGTGCCGGAAATGATCGTGATGTCCGACACCTGTTTTTGCGAGTACACCGACCACGGCCATTGCGGCGTGCTGCACAACCATCAAGTCGACAACGACCAGACCCTGATCAACCTCGGCAGGCAAGCCGTCGCGGCGGCCCGAGCCGGTGCCGACGTGATCGCCCCGTCGGCGGCCATGGACGGGCAGGTCCAGGCGATCCGCCGGGCCCTCGATGACGCCGGGTTTACCCAGACGGCGATCATGGCCTATTCGACCAAGTTCGCCTCGGCGCTCTATGGTCCGTTCCGCGAGGCGGGCGGCAGTGCGCTCAAGGGCGACCGCAAAAGCTACCAGATGAACCCGATGAACCGCCGCGAAGCGGTGCGCGAGTCGTTGCTCGACGAACAGGAAGGCGCCGATGCGCTGATGGTCAAGCCGGCCGGTGCGTACCTGGACATCATCCGCGACATCCGCGAAGCCTCGCGCCTGCCGCTGTCGGCGTATCAGGTGAGCGGTGAGTACGCGATGATCAAGTTTGCCGCCCAGGCCGGGGCCATCGATGAAGACCGCGTGGTGCGCGAGAGCCTGGGGGCGATCAAGCGTGCCGGGGCAGACCTGATTTTTACGTATTTTGCGATGGATCTGGCGTTGGCGGGGATCTGAAAAACAACGCATAACCCTGTGGGAGCGGGCTTGCTCGCGAAAGCGGAGTGTCAGTGACAGATGTATTGACTGACACACTGCATTCGCGAGCAAGCCCGCTCCCACATTTTGATCTGTGTTGAATCAGGGCGTGCCAAAAAACGAGCGGATCCCGTGATCACGGAAGTACCGTTCGATCACTTTCGGGTCCGCGCACGTCTCGGCAATCGCTACATAGGTATCGGGCCGCAACAGATAAAAGCCGTTGCGCCCCAGGCCCGCCGCTTCGAACGCCGGACGCCAGTCGAACACATGCAACGGCAGATGGTGCGCGTGGCACCAGGCGATCATCTCGTCGCTGGTGTCGCCATAGACATGCACCTGCCAGGTCATGCATTTGAGCGATTCAAAGTTGTCCCCCTCACCGTCATGGGCCCAGGGCAGGCGATCACCGCCATGCACGTGCCCGGCAACGCCTGTGCTCAAAGGCATGCCCCGATAATTCAGGGTGATCTGCGACACCGTGCGAAACAGGAATTGGCGGGAGGTTTCGAACGAGGTTATTTTCGGGATCAGGAACGGCGCCAGGCGCGTACGCAGCAAATCGGCCATCGGCCCGTCGGCGGTGACGAACGTGAAGACCCGGTCAGTGGTCGCCACCAGTTTGCGCGCAAACGCAATGCGCTCGGTTTCATAGGTGTCGAGCAGCCTGGCCTCGGCAGCGCCGCTCAGCACGGCCGCCAGTTTCCAGGCCAGGTTGATGGCATCGCCAATCCCGGTGTTCATGCCCTGGCCGCCCGCCGGGCTGTGCACGTGGGCCGCATCGCCGAGCAGAAACGCCCGGCCATTGCGAAAATGATCCGCCACCCGGTGATGGACGCGGTAGGTCGAGAACCAGTTCAGTTGCTCGATCCGCACCTTCATGTGCTCGATGGCCCGGCTGCTGACGTCTTCGAAGCACAGGGTCTCGGCGTGGTCGGCGCGCTCGTCGCGTACGGTGCCGATCAAGCGCGCGCGGCCACTGCCCGCCAGCGGGAACACGGCAAGGAAGTCCGCCTCGTCGAGGTCCACGTGCAGTTCACCGTTGAACGTCGGGCCGCTGCCCTGTACGTCGGCGACGTAGAAAATCTGCTGGTAAGTACCGCCGGGAAACCCGGTATCCAGGGTCTTGCGCACAATCGAACGGGCGCCGTCGCACCCGGCCAGGAAACAGGCCTGACAGATTTCCTTCTGGCCGTCGGGCAGATGCAGCGTGGCGGTGATGCCGTCGGCGGTTTGCTCGAAGCTGGCCAGTTCGGTGTTGCGTTCCACCGAGATGCCGAAGGCTTGCAGGCGCTCGATCAGCAGCCGTTCGTGCTCGTCCTGCGGGAAAATTTCCAGGAACGCGTAGGGTGTCAGTCCCGCGCCGACCTGGGTCAGTGGCAGGTGCGCCACGGGTTCGCCCTTGACCCAGAAGTTGGCGGCCGCCACCCGATGGCCGTATTGCACAACCGCGTCGGCCAGCCCGAGTTGTCGATACAGTTCCAGCGTCCGCGCCTGGACAGCCAGCGCCCGGGACGTGGTGCCAGGGGCCGAGGCCTTGTCGACAATCCGCACGCGCACGCCCAGTTTGCTCAGCCACAACGCCAGGACCAGCCCGGTCGGGCCGGCGCCGATGATCAACACATCGCTTCTGTGCATGAACCTGTCCTCCTCGCTGGGTAGAACAAGTATGGACGACGGCCCCCTAGGAGCGCGCTTGCTCGCGATGAACGACAGAGCGCCGCGTTAATCCTGAAGGTACGCATTATCGTTAACGTCCATCGCGAGCAGGCTCGCTCCCACAGGTGCAGGTACAGGCACTCGGTCCCCTGTAGGAGCGAGCTTGCTCGCGATGGACGAAAGAGCGCCGCGTTAATCCTGAGAGTACGCGTTATCGTTAACGTCCATCGCGAGCAAGCTCGCTCCCACAGGTACAGATACAGGCACTTGGCCCCCTGTAGGAGCGAGCTTGCTCGCGATGAACGAAAGAGCGCCGCGTTAATCCTGAAGGTACGCGTTATCGTTAACGTCCATCGCGAGCAGGCTCGCTCCCACAGGTGCAGGTACAGGTACAGGGCAGGGCAGCCCTCAATCAGAAGTCGATAGTCCCCGACAACTTCGCCGTGCGCGGTTCGCCCTGGGTCAGGTAACCGCCCTGGGCCGATTCCCAGTAGCTCTTGTTGGCGACGTTTTCCACCCCCAGGCGTACGGTCACGTCTTTTTCCTGGACCCTGAACGCGTAGCGGGCGCCGGCATCGAAGCGGTTCCAGGCCGGCAGGCTGAGGTTGTTCGCCGCGTCGGCGTATTGGCCGCCGGTGCGCAACATGCGTCCGTTCAGGGCTGCGCCTGGCACACCCGGCACGTCCCAATCGACACTGGCATTGAACTGGAAGCTCGGCACGCCGATGGCCCGGTTGCCATCGTTGAGGCCGTCCTGGGTGTTCTTCAGTTCGGTGTCCATCACGGTCACGCCGCTGAGCAGGCGCAGGCCGTCAATGGGTTCGCCGAAGACATTGAGTTCCACGCCCTTGTTGATCTGTTCACCGTCATGAACGAACACGGCGGTGGTGTCGTCGATGACTTGGGTGTAGCCGTCAGCCGGTTGTTCGATGCGGTACACACCGAGGGTCGCACCATAGGTACCCATGTCGACTTTGACACCGGCTTCAACCTGTTTGGAGCGCGACGGCGCAAACACTTCATTGCCGTTGACCACGACCCTGGAGCCGGAGGTCGTCGGAGCCGTCGGCCCCTGGGCCAGGCCCTCGATGCGGTTGGCGTAGAAGGACACGTGGTCCCACGGCTTGAACACGATGCCGTACACCGGCGTGGTGATCGACTTGTCGTAGTTGGACGTGCGGTTTTGCGTGTCGTAGTCGTAGCCTTGAACGACCAACTGTTGACGGCGTACGCCCAGGGTGACCAGCAGGCGATCATCGATAAAGCCCAGGGTGTCGGACACGGCGGCGCTGCGCATGAAGGTTTTGCCGGTGATGCCCGGATCGCCCAGGTCACCGCCGGAGAAGCCGCCCGCTGGCGCCGGAACGTCAATCGGGTGGTAGATGTTGTTCGGGTATTGGGTCAGATCGAAATCGAAGGCGTTGCGCTGTTGGGTCCAGATCCCGGCCAGGCCGAAGTTCAGTTTATGGGTCACCGGACCCGTAGCGAAACGGCCATTGAGGCCGGCCATGGCGCTGGTGTTGTCTTCTTCGTGGGGAATGAACGAACCGCTGGTCACCGAGCTGCCATTGTTGCCCACCAGGGTAGTGGAGTCGTAGTTGCCGACTTCACGGGTGTGCTTGGCGCCGCCAGCGGCGTAGGCGGTCCAGCTGTCGTTCAGGTCGTATTCGGCGCGCAGCATGCCGAAGGTGTCCTCGATCTCGCTGAATCCCCACTTCTGCGCGTAGTTGGTGTCGGCGGAGGGCGCATCCGGGATGTGCGTGGCGTCGCCAAGGTTGACCGAGCTGCGGCCGCCGTTGACGCGTTCCTTCGAATAGACGAAATCGCCGGACAGGCGTAGCGCATCGCCGCGGTAGTCGAGACCCAGGGCGAACAGTTTGGAGCGCTGGTTCTCGTCGTCGATGGCGGTGTCGCCCTCACGTTGGGACAGGTTCAGGCGGGCACCGAAGCGGTTGTCCTCGCCAAAGCGCTGACCGATGTCCAGGTGTTCGCCGATGCGCCCGTCGTCGCTGATGTCCGTGGTGAACCGTCGCAGCGGCACATCACTGGCGCGCTTGGGTTGCAGGTTGACGCCGCCACCGATGCCGGAACCGGTAGGGGTGACACCGTTGATGAAGGCATTCGGCCCCTTGAATACTTCCACGCGCTCCAGGGCATCGGTGGAAATGATCTGCCGCGGCAGGATGCCGTACAGGCCGTTGAAGGAAATATCATCGCCGTTCAGGGGCAGGCCGCGAATCATGAAGGTCTGGGCCTGGTTGGAAAAACCGGAAGCCTGACGCACCGAGGCATCGTTGAGCAGCACGTCGCCGACGGTTTCGGCTTGCTGGTCGCGGATCAACTCTTCGGTGTAGGACGTCATGGTGAAGGGAACGTCCATGATGTCCTGGTTGCCCAGGATACCCAGTTGAGCGCCGCGTGCGACCTGACCACCGGCGTAAACCGGGGGCAGGTCGGACGGTGCCGGGGCCTGGGCGTTTACATTGACGTCGCCCAGCACCAGCGGTGTTCCCTGGGCTTCGGTTGTTTCGGGCGTTGCGGCATGGGCCGTCAGGGACAAGGAGCAAAACAGGGCCAGTAGCGTCGGGCGAAAAGGCACGCGGAGTTGTGCTGGAGTGGTCATGATGGGTTCCTGGGCGGCGCGCGGCCGATTGAAAAAAGGGGCGGCGCGGGAACTCCATGCGCAAATGCGACTCCTGATGCAAATGGTAGTTGTTCTCAGTAGCGTTGCGCAATGCGTTTTCTGCAAGGTACACAGGCATTTTCTGCACATGCAGATTTCGGATAACGGGGCTTCAGGGCCGTTTCAGTGGCAAATAGAGGCTCGCGGTGGACAACGGTCTAGCCGCTGCCCTGCCATTGCTCGTATGGTTAAGCCGGACCCAAGGACTAGATGGAACGACATGCAAGCCAATCGATTGATTCTCAGCATCGCCGCTTTGTTGATACTGGCTGGTTGCGGCAGCCAGCGGACCCAGGAGCCGGCGGCGCGTAGTCCGGCCCAGGTGAAGGCTGAGATTGTGCGATTGCTGCCGGCCAAAGCCGCCGATCCCCAGGGGTGGGCCACGGATATCCAGGTGGCGTTTACCGCGCAAGACATCTCGCCGACCACGCAAAACCTGTGCTCGGTGCTGGCCGTGACCGAACAGGAGTCGACCTTTCAGGTCGATCCGAGCGTACCGGGCCTGGGCAAGATCGCCCGTGACGAGATCGACCGTCGCGCCGCCAAGGCACACATTCCCGGCCTGCTGGTGAGCGGTGCGTTGAAGCTCGACTCGCCCAACGGCAAAAGTTACAACGCCCGCCTGAATGCCGCGCGCAGTGAAAAGGAGCTGAGTGGCATTTTCGACGACTTCATCGGCATGGTACCGATGGGCAAAACCCTGTTCGGCGGCTTCAACCCGGTGCATACCGGCGGACCGATGCAGGTCAGCATCGATTTTGCCGAGCAGCAGGCCAAGGGCTACCCGTATCCGGTGCAGGGCTCGATCCGTCATGAAGTGTTCACCCGGCGCGGCGGCATGTATTTCGGCATCGCGCACCTGCTGGGGTATCCGGCGAGCTACCCACAGCCGCTGTACCGCTTTGCGGACTTCAACGCGGGTTGGTACGCCAGCCGTAATGCCGCGTTTCAAAACGCGGTGAGCCGGGCTTCCGGTATCCCCTTGGCGCTGGATGGCGACCTGGTGCGTTACGGTTCGATCATGCCCGGTACCACGGAACTGGCCGTGCGTACCCTCGGCAAGCAACTGGACATGCGCAATCCGACGATCCGCGCGCAACTGGAAGAGGGCAATACCCTGGCGTTCGAAGACAGCAAACTCTATCGACGGGTTTTCGAACTGGCCGAACGGGCCGAAGGTCGGCCGTTACCCCGTGAAGTGTTGCCGGGGATCGTGCTGCAAAGCCCGAAAATCACGCGCAAACTGACCACCGCGTGGTTCGCCAAACGGGTCGATGAACGTTACCAGCGCTGCATGGCGCGGGCAGGGAAGTAATCGGTTCTTCACACAATCCCGGGTAACTACTGTAGGAGCCAGCTTGCTGGCGATGGACTCCAGTGCGCCGTGTTTATCCAGCTCACCCGCGTTATCGTTAACGACCATCGCTGGCAGGCCAGCTCCTACAAGGGAACGTGCCCACGCTAAAACTGTAGGAGCCAGCCTGCTGGCGATGGACTCAAGTGCGCCGCGTTCATCCAGCTCACCCGCGTTATCGTTAACGACCATCGCTGGCAAGCCAGCTCCCACAGGGGGCCATGCCCACGCTGAAACTGTAGGAGCCAGCTTGCTGGCGATGGACTCCAGTGCGCCGCGTTTATCCAGTTCACCCGCGTTATCGTTAACGATCATCGCTGGCAAGCCAGCTCCCACAGGGGGCCATGCCCACGCTGGAAATGAAGCGATCTCCAAAACAGTGAAAGCTCCAAGCATAAAAAACCCGGCGGGTGAGGCCGGGTTTTCGTCGAGTCCTGCGGTAAAGCCCTGCATTCAGACAGCGCGGCTTTCGATCAGACGATCCGAACCGCCTTCAGCGACGCGGTTTTGCAGCAGTTTGTCGGAACCACCTTCAGCGACGCGGTTTTGCAGAAGTTTGTCCGAACCACCTTCAGCAACGCGGTTTTGCAGCAGTTTGTCGGAGCCACCTTCAGCAACGCGGTTTTGCAGCAGTTTGTCAGAGCCACCTTCAGCGACGCGGTTTTGCAGCAGTTTGTCGGAGCCACCTTCAGCGACGCGATTTTGCAGGAGCTTGTCAGAGCCGCCTTCGGCAACGCGTTTTTCCAGCAGGCGATCCGAACCACCTTCGGCCACACGATTCTCGATCAGGCGATCGGAACCACCCTCGGCCACACGGCTTTCAATCAGACGATCCGAGCCGCCTTCAGCGAACACAGGTTGAGCAGAGGTAGCGGCAAAAGCGTTAACTGCGAAAACCGAGAAAGCGATGCTGAGGAGGGTTTGGCGTTTCATGATGGTGTGCTCCGGGGTGCTTATGGGTGGGTATGGAGCAGATGTTACGCCGCGGATTTTTTAAGAGAACTTCATTGAGGTGATGGTGAACATCGATGGCAGTGATAGGACCTGCGCCATACCTCTTGCGAGCTTGATGGTGCGATCGTCGGATGGTCGCTGCATGGCAGGTGGCGGCTTCTACACTGGAAAGCTGGCGCGTTCCTCTGCCGGGACGGATGATGAGGCACTGCAGAGATCGCGGTGTGCAAGGAGACGATCATGTACCAGCTCTACGGCCATCAGAACTCCGGGGCCGCGGCCATCGAAGCCGCCCTTGAACTCTGTGATGTTCCTTATCGCTTCATCGATGTCGAGGCGTCCGCGGAGGCGGCCCATGCGCTGGAGAAACTCAATCCGCTCAAACAGATTCCGACCCTGCAACTCCCCGATGGCGCTGTCCTGACCGAGAGCGTGGCGATCCTGATTCACCTCGGGCTGAGCTTTCCCGCGTCGAGGTTGTTGCCCCAGGACCCGGCCGAGCGGGACCAGGCCATTCGCGCCATGGCGTACATCGTCAGCAATTGCTATGCGGCCATCGGCATCATCGATTACCCCGAACGCTGGCTGGCCGGGGCGGATGAGTCGTCCAGGCAGAACCTCATCGAGGGAACCCGCCGGCGCCTGCACTGGAGTTGGGAGGTGTTTGCCGACCAGTTTTCGGGCGAGCTGTATCTGGGCAGCGAGAAGCCAGGGGCCCTGGATGTGCTGACGGCGGTGATCTCGCGATGGGCGGGCAGTCGGGAACATTTGCGCACTGCGCGGCCCGGGTTTTTCGCCTGGCTGGAACGAATCGACCGTCACCCGGCTCTGGCACCGGTGTTCGCCCGGCATTGGCCGGCTTGAAAGCACCACTTACCCTGTGGGAGCGAGCTTGCTCGCGATGGGGCCATGTCGGTCGACATCTATGTTGAATGTCTGGCCGCTATCGCGAGCAAGCTCGCTCCCACAGGTTTTGGGGTGAATGTTGTGTCCGGATTTACTCCCCGCGAATGTACTGCTCCAGCTGGCGAATCAGCTCCGCCTGTTCGGCAATCGCTTCCTTGACCAGGTCACCGATCGACAGCAGGCCGATCAATTTGCCGCCTTCGACCACCGGCAAGTGACGCAGGCGTCTATCGGACATGATGCCCAGGCAGGTATCCACGGTTTGATGGGTGTCGACGGTAATCACCGGTGACACCATGATGTCGCGCACGGGCGTGCCCACCGAAGAGCGGCCGTGCAGCACCAGTTTGCGCGCATAGTCCCGTTCGCTGATGATGCCCAGCACTTCATCATTCTCCACCACCAACAAGGCGCCGACGTTTTTCTCGGCCATCTTCATCAGCGCTTCGAGCACCATGTGATCGGGTTTGATCTGGTGCACTTCCTGATTCTTCTGATCTTTGAGCTTGAGCAGTTGGGCGACGGTTTTCATGGTGGTTACTCGGGTGTTGTCGTTGTCCTTGAAGAATCGTAGACGCAAGCGCTCAGGGCAAGGGCGAAAGCGGCAGATAACACGCAAAAAACGTCATTCGGCGGTTTTTCTTCGGTAAACCCCTTATTTCCGGCCAGCACCTTACCTGTGGGAGCGGGCTTGCTCGCGAAAGCGGTGGGTCAGTCAATATTAATGCTGCCTGACACTACGCCTTCGCGAGCAAGCCCGCTCCCACAAGGTTCGGTGTCAGCCTGTTAGGCCTGCGGCAAACGCGCTATCGCGACGGATGACAGGTAGAATCCCCCTCTGAATCAACGTTGAGGTTTGCAGTGGTGGATCTACAGCAGGGCTTCGTCCTGACCCGGCATTGGCGCGACACCCCGGCCGGTACGGAAGTCGAGTTCTGGCTGGCGACCGACAGCGGTCCCCGGCGCATCCGCCTGCCTTGCCAGCCCTCGGTGGCGTTCATCCCTGCTGCGCAGCGTCTGCAGGCCGAAAGCGTCCTGCATGACGAGAAGAACGTCGAGCTCAAGCCCCTGGCCCTGCAGGATTTCGACCATCGTCCGGTCCTCGGACTCTACTGCCGGCAACATGGTCAGTTGATGCGCCTGGAAACCGCATTGCGCCGAGCCGGCGTCGACGTGTTCGAAGCCGACGTGCGCCCGCCGGAACGCTACATGATGGAGCGCTTCATCACCGCGCCGGTGCGTTTCAGTGGCACGCCGAATGCCGAGGGCCTGCTGCTCGACGCACAGATGAAACCCGATCCCGACTATCGGCCGAGCTTGAAACTGGTGTCCCTGGACATCGAGACCACGGCCCAGGGCGAGTTGTATTCCATTGCCCTGGAAGGCTGCGGCGAGCGTCAGGTGTACATGCTCGGCGCGCCCAATGGCGACGATAGCCAGGTGGATTTCCAGCTCGAGTACTGCGATTCGCGGACCCTGTTGCTGAAAAAGCTCAATGACTGGTTTGCCCGGTTCGACCCCGACGCGATCATTGGCTGGAACGTCGTGCAGTTCGACTTGCGGGTGCTTCACGAACACGCCCGGCGCCTGGCGGTGCCCTTGAAACTGGGGCGTGGCGGCGAGGAAATGCAGTGGCGCGAACATGGCAACGGCAACCATTACTTCGCTTCAGCCGCTGGCCGCCTGATCATCGACGGTATCGAGGCCCTGCGTTCGGCGACCTGGAGTTTCCCCTCGTTCAGCCTGGAAAACGTCGCGCAAACCCTGCTCGGCGAGGGCAAGTCCATCGACAACCCGTACCAGCGCATGGACGAAATCAATCGTATGTTCGCCGAGGACAAACCGGCGCTGGCCAAATACAACCTCAAGGATTGCGAACTGGTCACGCGGATCTTCGCCAAGACCGAGTTGCTCACCTTCCTGCTGGAGCGGGCCAGCGTCACGGGACTGCCGGCCGATCGCATGGGCGGTTCGGTGGCGGCATTCACCCACCTGTACATGCCGCTGATGCACCGTCAGGGTTTCGTTGCGCCGAACCTCGGTGGCAAGCCACCTGAAGCCAGCCCGGGCGGGTTCGTCATGGATTCGCAACCGGGACTGTACGAGTCGGTGTTGGTGCTCGATTACAAGAGTCTCTATCCGTCGATCATCCGCACCTTCCTGATCGACCCCGTGGGGCTGATAGAAGGGCTCAAGCACCCGGACGACAGCGAGTCGGTGCCGGGTTTTCGCGGCGCACGCTTTTCCCGCACCCGGCATTGCCTGCCGTCCATCGTCGCCCGGGTCGCCGAAGGCCGGGAAACCGCCAAGCGCGAACACAACGCACCGCTGTCCCAGGCGCTGAAAATCATCATGAACGCGTTCTATGGGGTGCTCGGCTCCAGCGGTTGTCGCTTCTTCGACACGCGCCTGGCGTCCTCCATCACCTTGCGCGGGCACGAGATCATGCTGCGCACCCGCCAGTTGATCGAGGCCCAGGGGCATGCGGTGATCTACGGCGACACCGATTCGACGTTCGTCTGGCTGCGTCGCGCCCACGGCCAGCAGGAGGCGGCACAGATCGGCCAGGCGCTGGTCGCGCACGTCAATCAGTGGTGGCGCGAGCATGTGCAGCAGGAATACGGCTTGCAAAGCGTTCTCGAATTGCAGTTCGAAACCCACTACAAGCGCTTCCTGATGCCGACCATTCGCGGTGCCGAAGAAGGCAGCAAAAAGCGCTACGCCGGACTGGTGACCCGCGCCGATGGCAGCGACGAAATGGTCTACAAGGGCCTGGAGACCGTGCGCACCGATTGGTCGCCGCTGGCCCGGCAATTCCAGCAAGAGCTGTATTCGCGGATCTTCCTGCGCAAGCCCTATCAGGATTACGTGCGTGACTACGTGCGCAAGACCCTGGCCGGCGAGTTCGATGACCGGCTGGTTTATCGCAAACGCCTGCGCCGCACCCTCGATGACTACCAGCGCAACGTCCCGCCCCACGTACGCGCGGCGCGCCTGGCCGATGAGTACAACGACAGCCAGGGTCGCCCACGGCAGTACCAGAACGGCGGCTGGATCAGCTACGTGATCACCGTCGCCGGCCCCGAACCGCTGGAAGTGCGCAGCGCGCCCATCGATTACGACCACTACATCACCCGGCAACTGCAACCGGTGGCGGACGCGATACTGCCGTTTGTCGACGACGACTTCTCAACCCTGATTGGGGGGCAGCTGGGCCTGTTTTGAGTCCATCAGCGACAAGGTCCAGTCATCCAGGATGCCGTGGAAGTACTGGTTCAAGGCTTGCTGGAAAAGGCTGTCGGCGGTATCGACCTGGGCGAACAGGGTCATCGAGGAATGAAATTTCAGGTCGTCGGGATGACCGAAAATCCCGGCCACCGAGCGCTCCCGGATGTTCAGCACTTCCTGGGTGCAGGTGCGCAGACGGGCGCCGAGCAACGGATGCTCAAGGTAGGCCAGGGCCTCCTCCCGCGAGCGGATGGCAAAGCGGCGCGACATCTCGCTGTCGCCGAGCCCGGCGAACTGCGGAAAAATGAACCACATCCAGTGACTGCGCTTGTGTCCGTTGTTCAGCTCGTCTTGAACCCGGTCGAATACCGGGTCCTGAGCCTGGAGAAAGCGTTGCAGATTGAACGGGTCCAGGTGGTCGGTGCTTCTCATGGCGAAGCTCTCTGACTGCGTTGGCTCAGACCATGGCCAGTCGCTGTTTGCGTTGTGGCGCATGAAACGCGTGGTCCAACGCCTCCAGATCCCCGGGTTCAAGTTGCAGCGTGGCGGCTTGGGCATTGAGTCGCACATGCTCGGGCCGGACTGCTTTGGGGATGGCGATCACGCCATCCTGGCGCATTATCCATGCCAGCGCCACCTGTGCTGGCGTCACGCCGTGCCGGGCGGCCACCTGCTTGAGCGTGGCATTGGCGAGCATTTTTCCACCCTGGCCGATCGGGCAGTAAGCCATGACCGGCAGCCGCTGCTGTTGGCTCCAGGGTAACAAATCAAATTCTATGCCGCGCTGCTCCAGATTGTAGAGCACCTGATTGGTGGCGCAGGCCGGGGCATCCAGCTCCAGCAGGTCGTCGAGGTCGAAGTTGGACACGCCCCAACGACCGATCTTGCCGGCTTCGCGTAGGCGCTCGAAGGCGTCGACGGTTTCCTGCAGCGGGTACTGGCCGCGCCAGTGCAGCAGATACAGATCGATGTAATCGGTGCCGAGCCTGCGCAGGCTGCGCTCGCACGCCTGGGGAATGCCCTGGCGGCTGGCGTTGTGCGGGTACACCTTGCTGACCACAAAGACGCTGTCGCGCTGGCCGGCGATGGCATCGCGGACCACTTCCTCGGCGCCGCCTTCGGCGTACATTTCAGCGGTGTCGATCAGGGTCATGCCCAGCTCGATGCCCAGGCGCAGTGCCGCGACTTCTTCCCTGTGCCGAGAGCGGTCCTCGCCCATCTGCCAGGTGCCCTGGCCAATGACGGGCACCTGGGCGCCAGCCAATTGAAGCGTGCGCATGCAAACCTCCTGTGTGTATACGGTGTTGTAGGAGCTGCCGCAGGCTGCGATCTTTTGATCTTGAACAATCAACAATCAACGTCAAAAGATCGCAGCCTGCGGCAGCTCCTACAGGGAGTGTGGACCGTTTTCATGATGTTCTGATCCGTTTTTTCTTTGAACATTCCCCTGCCAGTGATCGATTGGTGTCGCCCGATACTGCACTTTTTCGAAATGTCCGGCTCTATCCATGGCAGCCTGCGGCGATCCCCACCGTCGGCCCATGCCCAAGTTCAAGAACCCATGGCTCGAGTTTCACCCGCGAACAGCACAAAAATCCGCCGTCATTGCCTGCTGCTGGCAGGTCTGTCGATGTTCTTCGTCACCGGTTGCAGCCAGCAGCAGGGCGGCGACATCATCACCCAGATGCGTGAAGGCAAACCCCAGGAGTTCCTGCAGACCAGTGTCGACCGCATGGCCACCCTGACCATGCGCGACAACCTCGACAGCCTTTACCTGCTCATGGGCAAGCTCTACCTGCGCAACCCCGATGAGCTGAAAAAGTCCGGTTTCCTCGATGCCCGTACGGCCGGCAAGCAAGTGCGCATGGCCATTGAACAGCAGCAGCCATTACCGACCCTGGGCGGCAAAAAAGACCTGGCGGCCCTGCGTTTTGCCATGAGCCCGGAATTTCTCGGCGATCGGGTCGGAGCGTTCATCTATGCCATTGGCAGCATGCTGGTGACCGCCCATGGCAATCGCACCGAGTTCTACATGACCGATACGATCAACCCGGTATTCGTCAGCAATGCCGCACGCAACATCGAGATTGCCACCTGGATCCTCAGCCAGCGCCAAGACAAGCAAGGCCAACCCCTGCTGTTTTCCAACGAAATCTCGGAGGAGGGCAGCAACCTGAGCTTTGCCGTCGAGTTCGGCAAGATCGTCGCCCGCCTGGACCTGCTGACCCAGATGCTCGACGAACGCTACCGGCGCATCGGCCTGAACTATGCCCAGAGCCTGCTGTTCCTGAATTTCCTGCCGGTGCAGTGAGTCCGACACGGAACCCTGTGGGAGCGAGCTTGCTCGCGATGACTGAGTGTCAGTCGCCATTGATGCCAACTGACACACCGCTATCGCGAGCAAGCTCGCTCCCACAGGGTTACATGATGGTTACGGAATAAAGATAGATCGCATCGATATAACTGGTTATAAGAAATATCGCTATGCTGCGGGCCAGATTTCCCCTGCGATCTTTGTGGACGTATCAATGGATTTAGTGAACATCGGGTTGGTCGTGGCCGGGTTGGTGGTTGGCTTTATTGTCGGCATGACTGGCGTCGGTGGCGGGTCGCTCATGACCCCGATCCTGCTGTGGTTCGGTATCAACCCGGCGACGGCAGTCGGTACCGATCTGCTCTACGCGGCGATCACCAAGTCCAGCGGTGTTCTGGTTCACCGAAAGAACAACAACATCGACTGGGCGATTACCGGTTGGCTGACCCTTGGCAGCGTGCCGGCGGTGGCACTGACGTTGTGGTTCCTGAGCAGCCTGCACTCCAGCCCCGATGCGATGAACGCGATCATCAAGCAGGCCCTCGGCTTTGTGTTGTTCGCCACGGCGCTGGCGATTCTGTTCAAGAAGCGCCTGCTGGATTTCGCCCACAAACGTGCTGGCGGCCACTACAACCCCAGCGGCTCGCGTCTCAATGTCCTGACGGTCATCACTGGCCTGGTCCTTGGCACCATGGTCGCGCTGACGTCCATCGGCGCCGGTGCACTGGGCACCGTGGCCCTGTTCATTCTCTATCCGATGCTGCCGACCCGCCGCCTGGTCGGCACTGAAATCGCCCACGCCGTGCCGCTGACCCTGGTCGCCGGCCTCGGCCATGCGAGCATGGGCAACATGGACTGGCAGGTCCTGGGTTACTTGCTGGTGGGGTCGTTGCCGGGGATTTACCTGGGCAGCCACCTGACCGGGCGCATCTCCGACGAACTGCTGCGCCCTTGCCTGGCGACCATGCTGTTGCTGATCGGCTACAAACTGGCGTTCTGATCCGGGCCGCCACGCCAGCTTCACTCGCGGGTGAATATTTCCAGCAGATGCCCGTCCGGGTCATCGAAATACACCCGCCGTCCTCCCGCGTAATCATTGATCTCCCTCAGGCGCTGCTTACCCGGGTCGGCCCACCATGGCTGACCGTTGGCCAGCAGGCGGGCGAAGGCCGCATCGAAGTCCTCGTCGCCCATCAGGAATGCGTAGTGCTGGGACGCTATCGGCGGGTCGTTGTCGTAGAAATCCAGTGACACGCCGTTATCCAGTTTGACGATCAGCATCGGCCCGAAGGGCTCCGGGGCGGGCAGGCCAAGGAGGCCGGTCAGGAAATTCGCCGAAACCTGCTTGTCCCGGCACCAGACGATGGTGTGGTTCAATTGAGTGCTCATGCCCAGGTCCTCACGACGGATCAGGCGGGTTGTCATGAGTCTTCAGATTAGCCCAGCCTGTTGCGCAATGACCGCCCTGACCTAAGCTTGGGACAAGGCGAAAAAATTTGCGGTACGTCACCCGGAACAATCGCCGCGATGCGCAATCATTAGAGCGTGGATATCAAAAAGGAGATGCGCATGCTCATCAGGTCACTGACCATGGCTATCTTGCTGGCGATTGCCGGCACCTCGTTCGCCGCCGATGGCGACTCACCGCTGGACATGGACAAGGGCAGGGCCCGGCCACTGATTGTCATCGCTCCAAGCACTGTGGATCCGACCTGGGTCAGCCTGAAAAAGTCGCTGGATGAGCCGGCCAATCGCAAGGGGTTCACCGACCGCAACATGGTGCTCTACACCGTGCTCAACCTGATGGGCCAGCGCGACGGCAAAGACCTCGGGCCACAGGACACGGCGGCGCTGATCCGCTCGCTCAAGCTGGGTGCCGGCGCCAAGACCAAGGTGATTCTGGTCGGCAAGGACGGCGAAAAGAAACTGGAACAATCGGACGCCATCAAGCTGGACGAGATCTTCAGCGCAGTCGATCAGTTGCCGGCGGCCGAGAAAGAATTTACCGCGACAGTGGCCGCTCCCGTCGCTGAAGCCGAGCCGGCGGCCAAAGGCGCCAAGCCCGGGAAAAACAGCAAACCGGCCAAACCCGCCAAGCCGCCGGAAATGCCGGATGATTGATCCGGCCCTGAATCCTGGTGGTAAGCAATTAACCTGTGGGAGCGAGCTTGCTCGCGATGGGGACCTGACATTCAACATTTATATTGACTGTTGCGACGCCATCGCGAGCAAGCTCGCTCCCACAGGTTTCGTGTGTTAACTGATCAGTATTAACCTCCAGTTTTTTTCTCTGGGAGCGCGAACCAGACTTATTGGGCAAGGGCACTCAAAATCTGATGCGCAATCCTGACCCGCTGCGCATTCGGGAAGTTTTTGTTGGCCAGCATCACAATGCCGATCTCCTTCGATGGCACGTACGCCACGTAAGCGCCAAAGCCACCGGTTGAGCCTGTCTTGTTGATCAGCACGTTCTGCGGTTGCGCTTGCGGCGGGTTCAGCCACTGGACTTTGTGCGCCTCCATGGCCATCGGCGTGGAGTTGCCGTCCAGCAAGCGATCCAGTGTGATCGGGTAGCGATACATCTCCCAGCCCAGGCCCTGGGTCATATCGCCAACGCTGTAGTAGGCGCTATGAGTCAAGGCGATGGCTTGCTGCAACGGCTTGTCCAGAGACGCCGGCTTCATGTTTGCGCCGACGTAGGCCAGCAAGTCAGAGGCGCTGGTCTTCACCCCGTACGCCTCGGAATCCAGCGCCCCCGGAGTGACCCGCACCGGCTTGCCGTCCTTGTTGTAGCCCTGGGCGTACAGCGCCATCTGGTCCTGCGGTACATGCACATAGGTGTGCTTGAGGCCCAGTTTCGGCAGCAGGTTTTTCTCCATCAGGTCATCGAACGGCTGGCCCATGCTGTGGGCGGCGAGGTAGCCGAACAGGCCAAGGCTGGGGTTCGAATACAGTCGGTGGCTGCCGGGGGCGTAGAGCGGTTTCCATTGTTTGTAGTAGCCGAGCATTTTGTCGGCCGAATCATATTCGGCAGGAAATTGCAGCGGCAGGCCGCCGGCGCTGTAGGTACCCAGTTGCAGCACGCTGATGTGGTCGAAAGCGCTGCCACGCAAGGCCGGCAGCACTTGGCTGGCCTTGTCCGACAGTGACAGCTTGCCCGTGGCCTGGGCGTAGGCGGCGAGGGTGGCGGTGAAGGTTTTGCTGACGGAGCCGATTTCGAACAGGGTGTCCTGTGTGACGGGGCTGCCGGTTTCCTTCGAGGCGACGCCATAGTTGAAGTAGTGCGCTTGGCCGTTGACGGTGACCGCCACGGCCATGCCGTGGATACCTTCGGCCTGCATCACCGGTTGTACGGCGGCGTTCACCAGCGTCTCGATTTGATCCTGTGCCACGCACTGGCCTGCGGCAAATATCGCCATGCCGGCGGCGATGGTTTTCAGCCTGTCCATGTGGGTTTCATCCGTCGTTGATTCAGTTGCGCGCCATTTTAGGGGGTTAAGCGCTATGCTCCGAGCGCTTTTTAACCCGGCCGCCAACAGGCGGCCACGCGCAACCCTTGAATCAACTCACTTGGCGATTCAACCCACTGGGCGTTTCAACGCACCAGGCACGGCCGCTTGTTGTCGAACTTCCAGCCCGGAATCAAAAACTGCATCGCCACGCTGTCATCCCGCGCCCCCAGGCCCATGCCTTTGTACAGTTCATGAGCTTTGGCGACCTGATCCATGTCCAGCTCGACTCCCAGCCCCGGTTTCTGCGGCACCTGCACGCAGCCGTCGACGATTTGCAGCGGGGCCCTGGTCAGGCGCTGGCCGTCCTGCCAGATCCAGTGGGTGTCGATGGCGGTGATCTCGCCCGGCGCGGCTGCCGCGACATGGGTGAACATCGCCAGGGAAATGTCGAAGTGGTTGTTGGAGTGCGAACCCCAGGTAAGGCCCCATTCGTGGCACATCTGCGCCACGCGCACCGAACCCTGCATGGTCCAGAAGTGCGGATCGGCCAGGGGAATGTCAACCGACTGCAACTGGATCGCGTGGCCCATCTCCCGCCAGTCGGTGGCGATCATGTTGGTTGCGGTTTTCAGCCCCGTGGCCCGGCGGAATTCAGCCATGACTTCGCGTCCCGAGTAACCGTTTTCCGCCCCGCACGGGTCTTCGGCGTAGGCCAGCACGCGGTGCTGATCGCGGCACAGGCGGATGGCTTCCTTCAGTGACCAGGCCCCATTCGGGTCGAGGGTGATTCGCGCATCGGGGAAACGTTCGGCGAGGGCGGTGACCGCTTCGATTTCGGCGTCGCCGCTGAGCACGCCGCCCTTGAGTTTGAAGTCCTTGAAGCCATAGCGCGCGTGAGCCGCCTCGGCCAGGCGGACCACCGCCTCGGCGGTCATGGCTTTTTCGTGACGTACGCGGAACCAGTCGTTGTCGGCGTCTGGCTCGCTGCGGTAGGCGAGGTCTGTTTCGTTGCGATCGCCGACATAAAACAGATAGCCCAGCATCTTCACTTCATCGCGCTGCTGGCCTTCGCCAAGCAGGGCGGCGACCGGCACGTCCAGGTGCTGGCCGAGCAGATCGAGCAGCGCGGCTTCGAGGCCGGTGACGGCGTGGATGGTGATGCGCAGGTCGAAGGTCTGCAATCCGCGACCGCCGGCATCGCGGTCGGCAAAGGTCTGGCGTACCTGGTTGAGAATCTTCTGGTAAGTGCCGATCGGGCTGCCGACCACCAGGCTGCGTGCGTCTTCCAGGGTCTGGCGAATGCGCTCGCCACCCGGTACTTCGCCGACGCCGGTGTGGCCGGCGTTGTCCTTGAGGATCACGATATTGCGGGTGAAAAACGGGCCGTGGGCGCCGCTGAGGTTGAGCAGCATGCCGTCGTGGCCGGCCACCGGAACAACCTGCATGCTGATGATGATCGGGGCTTTGGCGATGTCGTGTGCGGTCATGTTGTTATCCTTTTAAACCAATGATTCAGGCGTGGTGGGGCGCTGGTTTGCCCGGTGCGGTGACGGGGGCGACCTTGGGTTTGTTGCGTGCGGCAAAGACGATGATTGCGGCGATGATCGAGGTCGCGGCCAAGCCGTAGAGTCCGCCCTGGATGGAGCCGGTGCGTTCCTCCAGCAGGCCGAACGTGGTCGGTGCGACGAAGCCGCCGAGGTTGCCCACCGAGTTGATCAGCGCGATGACACCGGCGGCGATGCGTGCGTCCAGGTAAGCCTGGGGAATCGGCCAGAACAGCGACGAGGCCGATTTGAACCCCAGCGCCGCGAAGCAAATCGCGACGAAGGCGAAGACCGGCCCGCCGGTGGTGGACATGAACATCCCGGCAGCGGCGATCAGCAGGGCCGCGGCGACCCAGGCTTGCTGATACTTCCACTTGGCCGACAACGAGGCGAAGGCATACATGCCGACAATCGACAGCAGCCACGGAATCGAGTTGAACATTCCGACCTGGAAGTCGCTGAGGTCGCCCATCTTCTTGATGATGCTCGGCAGCCAGAAGGTCGCGGCGTAGATGGTCAGCTGGATGAAGAAGTAGATCACGCAGAACAGGATGATCTGGCGATCCTTGAGCAATTTGCCCAGTGACGGCTTGATCGGTGTGGCGGCTTCGCGGGCCAGTTGTTCGTCGTCGATGGCCTTGACCAGCGCGTCCTGCTCGTCGCGGCTCAGCCATTTGGCATCGTGGGGTTTGGAATCGAGCCAGAACCAGACAAAAACACACAGACCCACCGAGAACATGCCTTCGATGAAGTACATCCATTGCCAGCCATGCATCCCGAATCCACTGATTTGCAGCAGCAAACCGGACAGGGGGCCGGAGATCAGCGAGGCAATCGCCGAGCCGCTGAGGAAAATCGCAATCGCCTTGCCGCGCTCCACGCCAGGTAGCCAGCGGGTGAAGTAGTAGATCACCCCGGGAAAGAATCCGGCCTCGGCCACGCCCAGCAGAAAACGCAGGATGTAGAAGTGGGTTTCGTTCTGGATGAATGCCATGCCCGCGGCGACCAGGCCCCAGGTCAGCATGATCCGCGTCAGCCAGATACGTGCACCGACTTTTTGCAGGAGGATGTTGGAGGGCACTTCGAACAGCGCATAACCGATGAAGAACAGGCCGGCACCCAGGCCGTACGCGGCAGCGCCAATGCCCAGGTCGTGTTCCATGTGGGCGCGGACGAAACCGATGTTCACTCGATCAATGTAATTGACGATGAACATGATGACGAACAGCGGCAAGACGTGACGTTTGACTTTGGCGATGGCGGACTTCAGCGCTGAATTGGCGTCGTCGTGCATCCCGGAGACGGATGTATTCACTGCGTTTTCTCCCACTCGTTATTTTTATGCGGGGTGAAGCTGAGTGCTGCGTTGTTGATAGACATCATACAACTAGGTTTTTTGATCTTGCAACCGCCTTTGTTCAATGAAATGGCGCCGTTCTAGAGGTTTTTTATTCTGTTGATGGTGGGTGGTGGCCTTTTAAATGAATCAATATGGGCTGATTGTTGAGTGTTGTCATACAAGTTGAGCAAGATTTTTCAGGATTCCCGCCCGGCGCGGTGCTACGATTCGATAGCCTTGATTTCCGGACACCTTCATGCAAGAAGACCTCGAAGCACCCGCCCGCAAGCGCAGCCACAACCTGGCCCATGACCTGGTGGAGAAACTGACCCAGCGCATCCTGCTCGGCCAGATGTTGCCCGGCGACAAGCTGCCGTCGGAAAACACCATCGTTCAGGAGCACGGGGTCAGTCGCACGGTGGTGCGCGAGGCGATCTCGAAGTTGCAGGCCTCGGGGCTGGTGGAAACCCGGCATGGCATTGGCACGTTCGTGATCGAGCGCGCACCGGAGCAGGGGCTGCGGCTGAATGTCGACACTGCGTTGGGAGTGCGCAGCATTCTGGAATTGCGCATGGGCCTGGAAACCCAGGCGGCGGCGCTGGCGGCAACTCGCCGCACCGATCTGCAACTGGCGCAGATGCGTGAAGCGCTGGACGACTATCAAAGCCTGCTGGCCAACAACGACAGTTGTGTCGAAGCGGACCGGCGTTTTCATCTGCTGATCGCCGAAGCCACCGGCAACGTCTGCTTCACCGAAATCATGCAGCACCTGGGCAGCGCCATGATCCCGCGCACCCGGGTCAATGCCGCCGAGCGGGGGGCCGTGGACTTGAGCAAGCTCGGCGAGTTGGCCAATCTTGAGCACGAGGCGATCCTCAATGCCATCAAGCGCCAGGACCCGGACGCGGCGCGGGCGGCGATGTGGTTGCACCTGACCAACAGTCGTGACCGGTTTTCGGCTAGCTGATAGTCAGTGACACCGTGTCATCGTTCTTCGCGAGCAAGCCCGCTCCCACAGGTTCTGGGGCGTGCTCAGGAACCGCGGAAACCATAAAACCCTGTGGGAGCGAGCTTGCTCGCGATAGCGCCAGACCTGACAGCGCAAAACCTGAATCAGCCCCTGACAGCCTGAACAACCACAGCCCGCCGCTCCAGATTCAACGCCAGCACACTCGCCAACACCACCAGCCCGCCGACCACGATCATCAACGTCGGCCGTTCGCCGAGCGCATAAGACGCCATCACCATCGCCGTCGGCGGCGTCAAATACAGCGTCATGGTCGCCCGGCTCAAATCGACATGCGCCAGCACATAGGCCCAGGCCAGGTACGCCAGGGCACTGGGGAATATCCCCAAGGCAATCACTGCCCACTGCACGCGCATCGGCGCCAGGGCGACTTGATCCACAAGGCCGGGCAGAAAAATCAACAGCAGCACCGTACCGGACCACACCGTGTAGCACACCAGCGTCAGCCCGTCGTAACGCCCGGTGTGATGTTTTTGCAGGGCAAAGTAGAGGCTCCAGGACACCGCCGCCAGCAGGATCAACAAGCCGTGGGCGTCAATGCTGCCCAGGCCATGATCGCCCGCTACCACTATCACCACGCCAAACAACCCGAGCAGCACACAACCCCAGCGCCACAGGCTCACCTGATCCTTGAACACGAAGCGCGCGATCAATGTGCTGAACAGCGGCGTGGTCTGGGCCAGGACGCTCGAAGCGCCTGCGCTGACTCCCTGCTGCCCGAAGTTGATCGCTACGTGATGCAGGCTCACGGCAAAGAAACCCAGGCCGAACATCAGCGGCAAGTCTCGCAGGCTGGGCAGGCGGATGCCTTTGATGACCGCGACCACGGCCATGAACACGGAGGCCAGCAGGAAGCGCAGCAGTGCCAGGTGCACGGGGTCGTAGGCCTGCAAACCGATATGGATGCCGGTCGGGGAATAACCCCAGCACGCCACGACAAACGCCATGGCCAGAATGATTTTCCAGGGTGAAACGGGGGAGGGTGTGAGCGGCGTCATGGTCGTGCACCTGTGGGCTGATGCACGGAGTATCAGAAAGCGCATCGTTCGCCACAACTGACTTATACTGCGCTAACCGTTCACTATTGGTGATGTATGGAGCTGGCGCAGATTCGCATGTTCAAGACCGTGGCCGACGTCGGCAGCATTGCCCGCGCGGCCGAACTGCTGCATTGCGTGCCGTCCAACATCACGGCACGGATCAAGGCCCTCGAGGCTGAGCTGGGTGTCGCGCTGTTCCTGCGCGAAGGCCGAGGGCTGCGCATCAGCCCGTCAGGGCAGACCTTCCTGGTCTACGCCTCGAAAATTCTCGCCCTGACCGCCGAGGCCAAGCGGGCGGTCGATCCTTCGGCCGAACCCTCAGGGCCGTTGCGCATCGGCGCCATCGAGTCGTCGGCCACCGGGCGATTGCCGCGCCTGCTGGCGAAATTCCACAAGCGTTTCCCGCAGGTGGCGCTGGAGCTGACCACCGGCGCCTGGGGGCAACTGCTCGATGACACGCTCAATCACAAGCTCGACGGCGCCATCGTGGCGGTGGATGTCGAGCGTTCGCACCTCAAGCGCACGCCGATGTATCGCGAAGAATTGCTGCTGATCGCCTCGACATCCCTGGGGCCATTGCGCGACATCAGCGATTTGCAGGACCAGACCGTGTTCATGTGGCCCCAGGGCTGTCCGTACCGGGCGGCGCTGGAGCATTGGTTGTTGCGACAGGGGCAGGCACTGCCGATTGTCAGCCTGGCCAGTTATGGCGCGATTGTCGGTTGCGTCAGCGCCGGGGCCGGCGTGGCGCTGGTGCCCAAGGGGATCTTCGACCAATACGCCAAAGGCGCGGGATGCGCGGGGTTTGAGTTCCCTGAGCTGACCGCCGTCGACAACCTGTTTTACTGGCACGAAAACGCCGGGGTGCACCCGGCGCGTGAGGCGTTCGTGGCGATGCTCCGCGAAGAATTTGCCTGACGCAGTACCTGTGGGAGAGCCTGTGGGAGCGAGCTTGCTCGCGATGACGGAGTGTCAGTCGCCAACAATATTGACTGATACACCGCTATCGCGAGCAACCTCGCTCCCACAGGGTTTTGTGTGTATTTGAAGGTCAGTTCACACCTACGTCCCGCATCAGCAAACCAAACTGCAGATCCACCGCATCCGGTATCGGCAAATACACCGTGTGCCCATCCCCCGGTGCAACGTCGATCGCTCCACCCTTGGCGTTCTGCAACTGATGCAGGTCGAAGTGGAAGTTGCCCTTGGGCGTCATCAGCTCCATGTGGTCGCCCACGCCGAAGCGGTTTTTCACCTTGACCTCGGCCAGGCGATCCCGACGCTGCCCGGTCAGCTCACCGACAAACTGTTGCCGTTCCGACACCGAGCTGCCGTTCTGGTAGTTCTGGTATTCGTCATGCACATGCCGGCGCAGAAAACCTTCGGTGTAGCCGCGCTGGGCGAGGGATTCCAGGTCGGTCATCAGGCCGCGATCGAAGGCCCGGCCCGCCACCGCATCGTCGATGGCCCGGCGATAAACCTGGGTGGTGCGCGCGCAATAAAAGTGCGATTTGGTCCGGCCTTCGATTTTCAGCGAGTGCACGCCCATCCGTGTCAGGCGTTCGACGTGCTGCACGGCGCGCAAGTCCTTGGCGTTCATGATGTACGTGCCGTGTTCGTCTTCGAAGGCGGGCATCTGTTCGCCGGGACGATTGGCTTCCTGCAACAGGAACACCTGATCGGTGGGCGCGCCGATGCCCAGGGTCGGTTCGGGATCGAATGCCTGCACGATCTCGCCGAGCTGGTTTTCCGTGGCCGGTTGCGCCGAGTATTTCCAGCGACAGGCATTGGTGCAACTGCCCTGATTGGCGTCGCGCCTGTTCATGTACCCCGACAGCAGGCAGCGCCCGGAATAGGCCATGCACAATGCGCCATGCACGAACACTTCCAGTTCCATGGCTGGCACTTGCTCGCGGATTTCGGCGATCTCTTCCAGCGACAGCTCCCGCGACAGGATGATCCGGCTCAAGCCTTGCTGCTGCCAGAACTCGACACTTGCCCAGTTCACGGTATTGGCCTGCACCGAAAGGTGGACCGGCATCTGCGGGTAGTGCCGGCGCACCAGCATGATCAGGCCGGGGTCGGACATGATCAGCGCATCGGGGGCCATGGCGATCACCGGTTCAAGGTCCTTGAGGAAGGTCTTGAGCTTGGCGTTGTGCGGCGCGATGTTCACCACCACGTAGAAGCGCTTGCCCTGCGCCTGGGCCTCGCGAATGCCGAGGGCGAGGTTGGCGTGGTCGAATTCGTTGTTGCGCACCCGCAGGCTGTAGCGCGGCTGGCCGGCGTACACGGCATCGGCGCCATAGGCGAAGGCATAACGCATGTTTTTCAGGGTGCCGGCGGGGGCGAGCAGTTCTGGCGCGGTGAGGTTCATGGCGGTGTCGGTCGCAAAAGCCGCGCAGGGTAAACGCTCGGCACGGAGCGTTTATTGACCTGGATCCATGTCTGATCAACAAAGAGATGGCACTCGCGCGAGCCGTAGCGGACTAAACATCAGGGCCCAAGTGTTGCGTCCCGGCAGGCATGGATCGGATATGAACGAAGAAACCCTGAAAGACAGATCGCTGACCGTCCTTCTGGCCCTGGTGAGCGTCGCCTTCATCTGGATCCTGCTGCCGTTCTACGGCGCTGTGTTCTGGGCGGTAATCCTCGCCATCCTCTTTGCTCCGCTGCAACGACGGCTGCAGCTGAAGTTCGGCTGGGAGCGCAACCTTACGTCACTGCTCACGCTGAGCATCTGTCTGTTGGTCGCGATCCTGCCAGTGATAGTCCTCAGCAGCCTCCTGGTCCAGGAGGGGGTCGCGCTCTACAAGAACATCGAGAGCGGCGAACTGGACATCGCCGGGTACGTGACGCAGTTCAAGCACATCCTGCCGCCGTATTTCCAGCAACTGCTGGACCGCTTCGGTATGGGCGAGCTGAACGGGCTGCGAGAGAAAATCGTCAAGAGTGCGATGACCGGCGGGCAGGAACTGGCCGCCAAGGCCTTCATTTTTGGCCAGGGCACGTTCGAGTTCATCGTCAGTTTCTTCATCATGCTGTACCTGTTGTTCTTCTTCCTGCGCGACGGCGCGGAACTGGCGCGCAAGGTGCGTGCGGCGGTGCCGTTGGAGGAACAGCAGAAACGTCGTTTGCAGCTCAAGTTCAATCGTGTGGTACGGGCCACGGTGAAGGGCAACCTGCTGGTGGCGATCACACAAGGCGCGCTGGGTGGCCTGATTTTCTGGTTCCTGGACATTCCCAGCGTATTGCTCTGGGCGGTGTTGATGGCGTTTCTGTCGCTGTTGCCGGCGGTGGGGGCGGGGATTGTCTGGGTGCCGGTGGCGGCGTTTTTCCTGCTCACCGGGGCGATCTGGCAGGGCGTGGTGCTGGGATTGTTCGGGATCTTCGTGATCGGCCTGGTGGATAACGTGCTTCGACCGATTCTGGTGGGCAAGGACACCCGGATGCCGGACTACATGATCCTGATCTCGACCCTCGGCGGCCTGGCGATTTTCGGGCTGAACGGCTTTGTCATCGGCCCGTTGATCGCGGCCCTGTTCATGTCCAGCTGGGACATTTTCATCGAAACCAAACCGCGGGTGCAGCTGCCCTAGGCGCTGAGCCTGCCGGACTGGCCGGTGCCGATGCGTTGCGACAGCTCCCGGGCGGCGGGCAGCGAAGTGAGCGGGCCGCTGATCTGCACACCGTCCTGCACCAGATACCAGCAGGCGAGCATGCCCAGCTCTCTGAGCTGTGCGGGGACGGCGCTGCCGATAACGGACATGATCTGAACCTGGGACATGAAAAGTACCTCCATCAATCTGTGGAGCTACTTTAAAGTCCGGGTGCCTCGAGGAGTAATCAACACTCTCAATAGTGGTCATTGATGCCAGCGGGGGCAATCGACCGTTGGTCGGTCAGTTGACCACCTGATCGAGCATGTTCACCACTTCCTGCTCGTTGAGCAGGCCCTTGCGCACCAGGTTTTGCGTCAGCAGCGAGAGAAACTTGGCGCTGCGATGACCTTCCAGGTGCTTGAGTTCGGTCAGTGCGTTGTACACCTTGCTGGAGGTGCACAGACCGACGATGCGGTGCGGGTTTTGCGTTGGCATGTGGTCGTCCTTGTTGTTATCAACCTGTTTTCGACGGACAGCACCGAGCTTGCGGATCTGTCATGACAAAAATATGACCGTTTTTTGCCACGCGGCAGAAAACCGGTCGAGTCCATCTTGCCCGATTCTGCCGCGCGCACTGTCCCGATAGCGACCTTGGCGAGATTTATCCAGACCTGCACCGATCAACGGGCATAAAAAAGGTTGTTCACGCACCGCGGGGGAACACCGATACCTGTAGGAGCGAGCTTGCTCGCGATGGCGGTCAACGATGATGCGGGGGAGCCTGACACCCCGCGGTGCTCTCAGGTTTTTCGTCGGAACGCCGCCCGGAGCAAGCTCGGCCTAGTTGCTTGGTGGTGCACGTGTTCCCCTGTAGGAGCTGCCGGAGGCTGCGATCTTTTGATCTTGATCTTCAGCAATCTCCAGATCGCAAAAGCAATATCAAAAGATCGCAGCCTTCGGCAGCTCCTACAGATGCCCGGGATTCCGTGAAGTCCCATAAAAAAGCCCCGCTGTTTCAGCGGGGCTTGATGAGTTCGTTACCAGCGGCCGTGTCGCGGGCCGTAGTAGCCGCGTGGCGGGCCGTAGTAGCCACGGGGTGGCCCATAGTAGACCGGGGCCGGGCGGTAGTAGATCGGTTGCTGCACGTAGACCGGGGCCGGCTGGTAGTAAACCGGGGGCGGTGGCGCGTAATAAACCGGAGGCGGTGGGGCGTAGACCGGTTGCGGCGCGACATAGACCGGGCGGTTGGCATTGATCAGAGCCGAACCTACGATGGCAGTACCGACAATCGCGCCAAACACCGCCGGACCCTGCCAGTAATTACCACCACCATGGGCTTGCGCCTGTCCCGCGATAGCGAGGGCGCCGATCAGCAAGGCTACTGTGGGGATTTTACGGATCATGATAGTTCCTCGGTTCTTCAGCCCGGCGCCTGTGCCTGCAATAGACCCAGGGATTGTCGCGGGGATACTACTAAGACAGCGTTTTTTCGAAAAACAGCACGGCCGCCAGGTAAATTTTGTGTAAGGTCTGTACCGACTTTCTTACCGACCTGGTCAAGCCCGTGCGTCCAGGCTTTCATGATCGATCAGATCCAGATGGACGGCTAATCCCGTCCATCCGAAAAGTGCATTTGAAGGAGCTTTGCCATGCAGATGAACCCCAACAAAGACACCCAACTGTGCATGTCCCTTTCAGGGCGCCCCGGGAACTTTGGCCTGCGTTTTCATAATCATCTGTATGAACAACTGGGCCTGAACTTCTACTACAAGGCCTTTGCCAGCCAGGACCTGCCGGGCGCCGTCGCCGGCATTCGCGCCCTGCGCATTCGTGGTTGTGGGGTGTCGATGCCGTTCAAGGAAGCCTGCATTGCCCTGGTGGATGAACTCGACGCCTCTGCCGCCGCTATTCAATCGATCAACACCATCGTCAACACCGACGGTCATCTCAAGGCCTACAACACCGATTACATCGCTGTTGCCCAGTTGCTGGAAAAACACCAGGTGCCCAAGGACTCGACCTTTGCCCTGCGCGGCAGCGGCGGCATGGCCAAGGCCGTGGCGAGTGCCTTGCGCGATGGCGGCTATGAGAACGGCCTGATCGTGGCCCGCAACGAGCGCGCCGGGCAGGCGCTGGCGCAGTCGTTGGGCTATGAGTGGCAGGCAGAGCTGGGCAGTCGTCGCCCGCAGATGCTGGTCAATGTCACCCCGATCGGCATGACGGGAGGGCCGGAGGCCGAGCAACTGGCCTTTGAGGGCGATGTGATCGAAAAAGCAGACACCGTCTTCGATGTGGTAGCGATCCCCTCGGAAACACCGTTGATCGTGCGTGCCCGTGCCGAAGGCAAGCGGGTCATCACCGGGCTGGAAGTGATCGCGATCCAGGCGCTGGAGCAATTTGTGCTCTATACCGGTGTACGGCCGACGGATGAGCAATTCCAGAAGGCCGTGGCGTTTGCCCGCAGCTAGGAGGTGTCCATGCATCCCCCCATTCTCAATTTGAACACCGTCGAGCTTGAACCGCTGCCCGAAGCGTTTGCACCGACCGGTGAAACCGCCGGTCGCTATCAGCAGCGTCTGGCCCGTGTCGGTCAACTGCTGGGGGCAAAAAAGCTGGGTTATCGCCTGTATGTGCTGGAGCCGGGCATGCGCGGCAGTCCGTTTCACAGCCATCGGGTCAATGAGGAAATGTTCTACGTCGTGGCCGGGGAAGGGCAGGTGCGCCTGGGAGACGAGCGATTTCCAATCCGCGCCGGTGATGTAATCGCCTGTCCACCGGGGGGGCCTGAAAAGGCCCATCAGATCATCAATACCAGCAACGGCGAGTTGCGGTATCTGGCGGTCAGCACCCAGCAATCACCGGAGATCTGCGAATACCCGGACTCCGGCAAATATGCCGTGATGGATGACTTCAAGGTCGATGCCGAGGGCAATGCATCCGGATTTGTTGCGGTGGCCCGGCAGGCGGATGGGGTGGATTACTGGGACGGGGAGTAATCAATCACACATGCCAGCCAGCCCATAGATCCACTGTGGGAGCGAGCCTGCTCGCGAAAACGTCGGCACATCCAACATTGATGTGACTGACAATCCGCTTTCGCGAGCAGGCTCGCTCCCACAGGTTCAGTGTCGATCACACATGCCAGCCAGCCCACAGATCCACTGTGGGAGCGGGCTTGCCCGCGAAAGCGTCGGCTCATCCAGCATTGATGTGACTGACAATCCGCTTTCGCGAGCAAGCCCGCTCCCACAGGTTTTGTGTCAATCACACATGCCAGCCAGCTCACAGGTTTTGTGCCTGGCAAACCTCCAGGCTATTCGAGCCGAGCCAGTCTTTCTTCCAGCGCCGCAATCCGCGCTTCCAGTTCTTCGATCCGTTCTACCGAAACCCCGCTGTTGCCACGTTCGACCGGGTTTTGCCGTGCCGCCATGATCGCCTCGATATCCGCCGGGTCGCCCAGGGCGTGGGTATAGCGGTCTTCGCGCTGGCCGGCCTGACGCGGTATCAGCACGGCCAGGCCCCGGGCAATCAGGCGTTCGAGTTGATGCACAACCTGTTCGGCGTCTTCGAATTCATGCATGCGGCCGCTGCGGGTCAGCAGTTCATTGACGGTCTGCGGGCCGCGCAGAAACATCAGCCCGGTCAGGATCACCTGCGCCGGCACCAGTTCCAGGGCCTTGTCGACCTTGTGTTCCCAACGGTCGGCACGGCTGCCCATCACCAGCCTGGCGAAGCCGCGCCCTTCGAGCGCGCGCAGGCTCTGGCCGACCTGGCCCGGCGTCAGGTTCATCACCGGCTCGCGGCTGGTTTTCTGGTTGCAGGCGATCACCAGGGCATTGAGGGTCAGGGGATAGGTTTCCGGGCTGGTGGCCTGTTTCTCGATCAACGAACCCAGAATGCGAATTTCCGTACTGTTGAGCCGCGGTTCGTCGAAAGTCGTCTCTTGCTCAGTGCTCATGGTTCTGCATCCTTAGCTGATTCATGTTTTTCACTTGCGTGAGCGCACTTTGACATCGCCCGTTCGGACTAGGCAAGGCTAACGATTCTGCCGCGACCGGCTGGCGCCAGACTTCATGCTCAAAGGGGTGTTGCGCCACGCGCGCCCCGCCAAACGAGCAGAAGGCGCCGCGATGGAGTTTGCATTCAGCGACGAACAGGAAATGATCCGCGCATCGGCCGAGGGCTTCCTCGCCGATGTCTCGGATTCTGCCGCCGTGCGCGCGGCAATGGTCAGTGAGCGGGGCTTCGACGAAGCCCTCTGGCAGCGGTTGTGCCAGGAAATGTACTGGCCCGCCATTCATATCCCCGAAACCTACGGTGGCCTTGGCCTCGGCTTTGTCGAGCTGACGATCCTGCTGGAACAGATGGGCCGGCGTTTGCTGTGCTCGCCGTTTTTCGCCACCGCCTGCATGGCCACACCCGCGCTGTTGCTGGCCGCCAATGATGAACAGAAACAGCGCTGGTTGCCGTCGATTGCCGATGGCAGCGTGACCGCGACCCTGGCGTTCAGCAGTGCCAACGGCTGGTCAGCCGACGATGTCCAGGCAACCGTGGTGGCCGAAGGCGACGGGTTCATCCTCGATGGCACCCTCAAGCATGTACTCGACGGCCATGGCGCTGATCTGTTGATCATTGCCGCACGACAGCCCGGAACCACTGGCGAAAAGGGCATCAGCCTGTTTGCCGTGAACGCCGGAAGCGCAGGCATCGAACGGCAAATGCTGCCAACCATGGACCAGACCCGGCGCCAGGCGCGGATTCAGCTCAAGGGCCTGTACCTTGAAGCTGACGCGCTGCTGGGTGAGTTCGGTCACGGCTGGCCGCACCTTGAGCGCGTCCTGCAACTGGCCTGCATCGGCCTGGCTGCCGAGCAGACCGGCGGCGCGCAGCAGGTGCTCGACCTCAGCGTGGCCTACATGCAGGAACGCCAGCAGTTCGGTCGCCCGATTGCCAGTTTCCAGGCCCTCAAACACCGCGCCGCGGACATGATGCTGCAAGTCGAATGCGCGCGATCGGCCAGCTACTACGCCGCGTGCGTGGCCCAGGAAGTTCTAGATCCCCAGGGTGATCCGCAGGTCGCGGCCGAACTGCCGTTGGCGGCGGCGCTGGCCAAGGCGCAGTGCTCCGAGACCTATTTCCACTGTGCGTCCGAGTCGATCCAGTTGCACGGCGGCGTCGGTTTCACCTGGGAATACGACCCGCACCTCTACTTCAAGCGCGCCCGCGCCAGCGAGAGTTTCCTCGGGCTACCGGCCTGGCATCGCGAGCGCATTGCTTCGGTGATTCTTGGAGAGCAGCCATGAAAATCAGTTTCAGCGAGCAGGACGAACGCTTCCGCCAGGAAGTGGCCGACTGGATGAGCGCCAACCTTTGCGGTGAGTTCGAGGCCCTGCGTTTTCGCGGCGGTCCGGGCGACGAGCACATGTTTCCCGAAGAGCGCAAAGCCTGGGAGCGCAAGCTCGCCGAAGGCGGCTGGACCTGCGTCGGCTGGGCGCCGGAGCATGGCGGGCGTGGCTTGTCGATCACCCGGCAAGTGATTTTCCACGAAGAATATGCCCGCGCCGGCGGCCCCGGTCGCATGGGGCATATCGGCGAAGGGCTGGCCGGGCCGACCATTGCCGCGTTCGGCACGGTTGAACAGCAACAGCGCTTTTTGCCGGGAATCGTTAGCGGCACGTCGTTCTGGTGCCAGGGCTATTCGGAGCCGGGCGCCGGTTCCGACCTGGCCAACGTCAAGACCCGCGCCACGCTGGATGAGGCGAGCGGCCAATGGGTGATCAATGGCCAGAAAGTCTGGACCTCCCTGGCCCACGAGTCGGACTGGTGCTTTGTCATCGCTCGTACTGAACCTGGCAGCATCGGCCATCGCGGCCTGTCGTTCCTGCTGGTGCCGATGGCCCAGGCGGAAATCACCGTGCGGCCTATCGAGCAACTGACCGGCACCTCGGAGTTCAACGAAGTGTTCTTCGACGATGCCCGCACTGACGCCGCCAACATCATCGGCGCGCCGGGCGACGGCTGGAAGATCGCCATGGCGCTACTGGGTTTCGAGCGCGGTGTGTCAACCCTCGGCCAGCAGATGCAGTTTCAGAACGAACTCAACGAAATCATCGCCATCGCGAAAGCCAACGGTGCCGACCGCGATCCGATCCTGCGCCAGCGCCTGGCCGAAGCCTGGAGCGGGTTGCGGATCATGCGCTACAACTCGCTGCGCATGCTTTCGGGTAGCCAGGACGGTTCGCTGCGCAAGGAGGCGACCATCTACAAGCTGTTCTGGTCGACCTGGCACGCCAGCCTCGGCAAGTTGGCGATGGACGTGCTCGGCGCCGAAGCGGAGTTGCTCGAAGCGGCGCCCTACCAACTGACCCGTTTGCAGTCGCTGTATCTGTTCAGCCGCGCCGACACCCTGTACGGCGGCAGCAACGAAATCCAGCGCAACATCATCGCCGAGCGTGCCTTGGGCATGCCCAAAGAGCCGCGTCCGCGCGCCTGAAAGGAGAGAGTTCATGTCTGTACCTCAATATGTTGAAGGTCGCGGCCTGCTGCGCGGCAAGTCGGTACTGATCACCGCGGCGGCGGGTGCCGGGATCGGTTTTTCCGCCGCCGTGCGTGCTGCCGAGGAAGGTTGCCGGGCACTGATGATCAGCGACATCCATGAAGGTCGGTTGGCCGAGGCGGTGCTGAAAATTCGCGAAACCACCGGGCTGCAGCAGGTCTTCGGCCAGGTCTGCAACGTCGCCGACGAAACCCAGGTGCAGCAGCTGATTGCCTGCGCCGAGCGCGATCTGCAAGGCGTCGACGTGCTGATCAACAACGCCGGCCTCGGCGGCTCGCGCCTGCTGGTGGAGATGGGCGACGAAGAGTGGAACCGGGTGCTGGATGTGACGCTCACCGGCACCATGCGCATGACCCGCGCCATGCTGCCGAAAATGATGGAGCGGCGTGCCGGGGTCATCGTCAACAACGCCTCGGTGCTGGGCTGGCGCGCACAGAAAGAACAGTCGCACTACGCCGCGGCCAAGGCCGGCGTCATGGCGCTGACTCGCTGTGCAGCGGTCGAGGCCGCCGACTACGGCATCCGCATCAACGCGGTCAGCCCGAGCATCGCCCTGCACGATTTCCTGCGCAAATCCGCGCCCCAGGCGGTGCTCGATCAACTCGCCGCCAACGAAGCCTTCGGCCGCGCCGCCGAAGTCTGGGAAGTGGCCAACGTGATGATGTTCCTGGCCAGCGACTACAGCTCCTACATGACCGGCGAAGTGTTGTCGGTATCCAGCCAGAGGGCGTGACCATGCCACGAATTTTCGACACGCCGATGGCTCTGTTTGAGGCCGTTGGCCAATCGCTCGGCGTCAGCGACTGGCTGCTGCTGGAGCAGGACCGCATCGACCTGTTCGCCGACGCCACCGGCGATCACCAGTGGATTCACGTCGATCCGCTCAAGGCCGCCGATGGCCCGTTTGGTGTTTGCATTGCCCATGGCTACCTGAGCCTGTCACTGGTCAACCTGTTCCTGCCGCAGATCGTCGAAGTCCGTGGCCTGGCCATGGGCGTCAACTACGGCTGCGAGCGGGTGCGCTTCCCCTCGGTGGTGCGCGTCGGTTCGCGGGTACGCGGCAGTGCGCAATTGATCGCGGTCGAGGAAGTGAAGGGCGGCGTGCAGGCGACCATCCGCGTCAGCGTCGACATCGACGGCGAGGAACGTCCCGGCTGTGTGGTCGACACCATCAGTCGCTATTACCCGGCCTGACCTTCAACAGCATTTTCGAGGAATCCAGCATGAAAGAAGCCGTCATCGTTTCGACCGCCCGCACTCCGATCGGCAAGGCCTTTCGCGGTGCGTTCAATGACACCGAGGCGCCGCAACTGGGCGGCCATGTGGTGCGCGAAGCCGTGCGTCGCGCCGGCATCGAGCCGGGTGAAGTGGACGACGTGATCATTGGCGCCGCGGCGCAGCAGGGTACGCAGTCCTACAACCTGGGGCGCCTGTGCGCGATCGCCGGCGGTTTGCCGGCATCGGTTGCCGGGATGGCCGTCGAGCGCCAGTGCTCGTCGGGCCTGATGAGCATCGCCATGGCCGCCAAAGGCATCATGTGCGACGAAATCGACATCGCCGTGGCCGGTGGCCTGGAGTCGATTTCCCTGGTGCAGAACAAGCACAAGAACCTCTATCGCAACCAGTCGGCTTCGGTGATCGAACTGGACCCGCACGCCTACATCCCGATGATCGAAACCGCCGAGATCGTCTCCGCGCGCTACGGCATCTCCCGCGACGAGCAGGACGAATACAGCTACCAGAGCCAGCTGCGTACCGCACAGGCCCAGAGCGCCGGGCGCTTCGACCACGAGCTCGCGCCGCTGGCCAGCCGCAAGGCACTGTTCGACAAGGCCACCGGCGAAACCGGTTATGAATCCGTGACCTTGCTGCGCGACGAATGCAACCGCATCGACACAACCCTGCAAAACCTGAAAGCGCTGGAGCCGGTATGGCCGGGCGGTCAGTGGAGCGACAAGGGGCGTTTCATCACCGCCGGCAATGCCTCGCAGTTGTCCGACGGTGCGTCGGCCTCGGTGTTGATGAGCGCGAAAATGGCCGAGAAGCGTGGCCTGGAACCGCTGGGGATCTATCGCGGCATGGCCGTCGCCGGTTGCAACTCTGACGAGATGGGCATCGGCCCGGTCTACGCCATTCCCAAGCTGCTCAAGCGCCACGGCCTGACCATGGACCACATCGGCCTCTGGGAGTTGAACGAAGCGTTCGCCTGTCAGGTGCTGTACTGCCGCGACACCCTGGGCATTCCCGCCGAGCGCCTGAACGTCAACGGTGGGGCGATTTCCATCGGTCATCCGTTCGGCATGTCCGGGGCGCGGATGGTTGGCCATGCGCTGATCGAAGGCCAGCGTCGCGGTTTGCGGTATGTGGTGGTGAGCATGTGCATCGGTGGCGGCATGGGCGCCGCCGCCCTGTTCGAGGTGGTCTGAATGATCAGCGCAGAGCAGATCCAGGCGACCATGGCACGTTATGTGGAGCTGGTGGATGCCGGCGACATCGAAGGCATCCTCGCGCTCTACGCCAAAGACGCCACCGTTGAAGACCCGGTCGGCCAGGCGCCGTTGCAGGGCATCGACGCCATCGCGCGTTTTTATCGTGAAGGCCTGGGGGTGATGAAGGTCTCGGCAACCCGGACCGGCCCGGTGCGCGCGACGCTCAACGGTTGCGGGGCGATGCCGTTCCGGGTCGACATGGAGTGGGGCGGCCAACCGTGCTCGCTGCATGTGATCGACGTGATGGAGTTCGATGCCGACGGCCAGGTCCGCTCGATGAAAGCCTACTGGAGTGAAGTTAACGTAACTGCGCGAGGTGAAGCATGAACCTGGAACAGCGGATCGCCCGCCTGGAAGCGCTGGAGGACATCCGCCAGCTCAAGCATCGCTACCTCAATGCCTGCGACCTCAAGCAGGTCGAGGTGATTGCCGACTGCTTTGCCGACGGTGAAGTGCTGATCGATTACGGTCCGTTGGGGATCTTTCGTGAGCGCGACAGTTTTGTCGCGCTGTACCGCGAACTGGCCTGCCATGAGCGGGTGATCGACCTGCATCACGGCGCCAACCCGGAAATCGAGGTGCTGGACGAGGATCAGGCCCAGGGCCGTTGGGCCCTGTGGTATTTCAACCTGGATGGCGAGAGCGGGGCGACGCGGCAGTTAGGTGGATTCTATCAGGACCGTTACCAGCGTATCGCCGGCCAATGGAAGATCGTCGCCACCCGTTTTACCGCTCACTCGGAAGTGGTGCGTTCCTGAGGTGGCCCCTGTGGGAGCGAACCTGCTCGCGATGGCGGTGTGTCAGACGGCATTAATGTTGGATGTGCCGACCTCTTCGCGAGCAGGCTCGCTCCCACAGATTTTTTTTGGTGAGCCTGGCATTAGCGTACAGCCCCATCCCCTGTGGGAGCGAGCCTGCTCGCGAAGACGGCATGTCAGGCAACATTGATGTTGGATGTGCTGACAGCCATATCCGCATTCTGCGTCCGGCCGGTTTCGTAGTACGCCTTGAGATTCTCCGCAATCTGCCTCACGACCTTGTTGAAGGCCTTGGCCAGCAACCACTCTGCCAACCGGCCACCGCGCAGGCTGTAACGCATTTGCAGGGTGATGCGGGTCGTGTCGCCTTCGGCTTGCAGGGCATAGCTGAAGCTGGCCTCGCGGAACGGAAAGGGCGAACCATTGCTGCCTTTGTGCAATAGCAGCACGAACCCCGTGCCTTCCTGCCACTGCATCACGCTTTCATCCAGGTACTGACCGCCCCTGCGCAACACCCGGCGACTGGTGCCGAGGCCTTCTTTCGGCCCAGGATGAAACAGGCAGCCGGTCAGCCCCGGAACATAGTGCGGGGCGAGGCTCAGGTCGCGCAGTTTGGTCCAGGCGGCTTGTAGCGTGAGGTCGAGCGGGACGCTGTGGCTGGCGATTGCGGGCATGTCGGAACTCCTTTTGTTATTCGAATGCTTGAAAGATCGCAGCCTCGTTTCACTGTAGGAGCTGCCGCAGGCTGCGATCTTTTCAGGATTGTGCCGCGTCGAGAAACGCCGGTCGCTCGCCGGCACCGTGCACCGCAATGTCCGCGCCGCTGACATAACGGGCTAAAGACGACGCCAGGTACAGGCAGGTATCGCCAATGTCCTCCGGGGTCGCCAGACGTTGCAATGGAATGGTCGCCGCCACCCGGGCAATGCCCGCGTCGTCACCATAATGCATGGCCGCCTGCTCGGTGAGAATCAGCCCGGCGGTGACCGCATTGACCCGCACCTTCGGCGCCCATTCCACCGCCAGCGAGGTGCTCAGGTTCAGCAGACCGGCCTTGGCCGCGCCATAGGCGGCGGTGCCGGGGGAGGGG
>NZ_JBWKZB010000051.1:154-43527 GCF_059424105.1 Pseudomonas sp. GW456-E7
CAGGTCAGCGATGGCCTGGGCGGTATGGACACCCAGCAAGTGACCATCACCATCTCCGGCAGCAACGACGCACCCGTGCTCAGTTTCGCGACGGGCAATGATGCGGGCGCGGTGCAGGAAGACGCCACGCTCAGCGTGACAGGCCAGTTCAGCTCGGCCGACATCGATCACGACGCCACGGCGATCTGGAGCATCAATGGCTCGCCAACCGGCACCTACGGTTCGATCGCCGTCGACAACAGCGGCCAGTGGACCTACACCCTGGCCAATGGCACCAATGGGGTCGCCAGTGCGGTGCAGGCGCTGAAGGCGGGAGAAAGTCACAACGAAGTGTTCAGCGTGCAGGTCAGCGATGGCCTGGGCGGTATGGACACCCAGCAAGTGACCATCACCATCTCCGGCAGCAACGACGCACCCGTACTCAGTTTCGCAACGGGCAATGATGCCGGCGCGGCGCAGGAAGACACCACGCTCAGCGTGACAGGCCAGTTCAGTTCGACCGACATCGATCACGACGCCACGGCGACCTGGAGCATTGCCGGGTCAAATACCGGTACCTACGGCTCGATCGCTGTCGACAACAGCGGCCAGTGGACCTACACCCTGGCCAACGGCACCAATGGGGTCGCCAGTGCGGTGCAGTCACTGAAGGCGGGAGAAAGTCACAACGAAGTGTTCAGCGTGCAGGTCAGCGACGGCCTGGGCGGCGTCGACACCCAGTTGGTGACGATCATCGTCACTGGCAGCAACGACGCCGCCGTGCTGTCCTCGGCCAGCGTTACGCTGAGCGAAACCAATGCTCCGCTGACCACCGGCGGCAGCCTGACCATTAGCGATATCGACAGCCCGGAAAGCTTCCAGGCCCAGTCCAACACCGCCGGCAGCTACGGCCAGTTCTCCATCGGCACCGGCGGTGCCTGGACCTACGTCGCCAGCTCCGCGCACAACGAGTTCGCCGTCGGCACCACCTACACCGATACCTTCGCGGTGAGCAGTGCCGACGGCACCCTCACTTCGGTCACCGTGAATATCCTCGGCACCAACGATGCGGCCGTGCTGTCCGCCGACATCGCCAACCTCACCGAGACTAATGCCGCCGTCGACATTTCCACCACCGGTACCCTGACCATCAGCGACGTCGACAGCGCCGCCACCTTCGTCGCCCAAACCAACACCGCCGGCAGCTACGGCCAGTTCTCCATTGGCACCGGCGGTGCCTGGACCTACGTCGCCAACTCCGCCCACAACGAGTTCGCCGCCGGCACCACCTACACCGACACCTTCGCGGTGAGCAGTGCCGACGGCACCCTCACTTCGGTCACCGTGAATATCCTCGGCAGCAACGACTCACCGACGATCATTTCCAACGGTGGCGGTGCGACGGCTTCGATCAACGTGGCGGAGAACACCACGGCGGTCTCGACAGTGGCGGCGACCGATGCTGATCTACCGGCGCAGACGCTGAGCTACTCGATCCTGAATACGGCCGGGACGGACTTCAGCAAGTTCTCGATCAGTTCGAATGGGGTGCTGGCGTTCAATTCGGCGCCCGATTACGAGAGTCCCCAGGATGTCGGTGGTACCGATGGCGACAACGCCTACGTTGTGGATGTTCAGGTGGCCGACGCCAGTGGCGGAATCGATACGCAGACGATTACGGTAAACGTGCAGAACGTCGTTGAAACTCCGATTGATACAACACCGCCAGCTTCACCGACTGGGCTGACTTACAACAATTCCGGTACAAACCATAAGCTTTCAGGGAGCGCCGAAGCTAATTCATTCATTAAGGTTTACCTGGACAATGGTAATGGCGTGTTTGGCGCCGGCGACACAGAAATTGGGACCGGAACGACCAACACCGGCGGTCAATTCGCCAATATTGATTTGGCTGGCAAGTTTACGGGTACCAAGACGCTATTTGTCACGGCTATGGACGCGGCAGGCAACGTGAGTGCTGCAACAAGCATTAGCCTGACTTACCCTGCGGGAGTGTCCGGAGAAGCAATTAACCTTGCGATTGCCGATCCATCGGCAGGCCTGAGCGATAGCTTTGTTGTCACAATTGCCGACGTTCCGTCAAATTGGACTCTAAACGCCGGAATCAACAACGGCGACGGCACCTGGACCGTGCAGACCAGCGATCCCGGAGCATTGACCGTGACAACACCAGAAGGCTTCGCGGGCGCTGCGGTACTCCACATCAACATGACCTGGACTCACGCCGACGGCAGTGTGGGCAGTTCCTATGTATTCAATAACGTCGAGGCCTTTGCCCCCGACACGCCGATCTTCGCCCTGTCCGCTGACGACAACCTGACCGGTTCGTCCGGTACCGACACCTTCGTCTTCGCCCAGCCGATCGGCAACAATCAGATCTACAGTTTCGATGCCACGGCAGACAAGATCGACATGATCGGCTTCACGGGCGTCACCGGCTTTGCTGACTTGAGTATCACTAACGACGCCAATGGCAATGCATTGGTCAGCATAAGCTCGGGTCAGACGGTCACCCTGAAAGGTGTCGATGCCGCGAACTTGAGTGAAGCGAACTTCCAGTTCGATGTCGATCCGCTCACCAACAACGCCGGCACCCTCACCATTGCCGACGGCGCGATCATGCCGTTCGGTGGCAGCATCCATAACAGCGGCACCATCGAGCTCGACTCCAGCGGCAACGAGACCAGCCTTGAGATTCTGTTCCGTGGAGCGACCTTGACCGGTGGCGGCCAGGTGCTGCTATCCGACAACGCGCAAAACGTGATTTTTGGTGGCAGCGCGGACACGGTACTCACCAATGCCGACAACACCATCTCGGGCGCCGGTCAGTTGGGCGCGGGGCAGATGATGCTGGTCAACTCGGGCCTGATCCTTGCCAGCGGCGTCAATGCGCTGGTGATCGATACCGGCAGTAGCGCCGTCACCAACACGGGGGTGCTGCAAGCCAGCGGCAGCGGCGGATTGCTGATTGAAAGTGCGCTGGTTAACAGCGGTAGCCTGTGGGCGAACGATGGCAATGTCACCATCCATGGTGATGCCGCAGGCGCGGGAATCGCGACTATCAGCGGTTCGGCGATACTGGAGTTCGGTGCGGCCTCCGATCAGCATGTGACGTTCGACAGCGGCGCGGCAGGCACGCTCAAGCTCGATGTGTCGACGGCGTTCAGTGGCAGCGTCAGCGGTTTTGCCGCAGGTGACAAGCTGGACTTTGGCGATGTGGCGTTCGGCGCCGATACGCAGATCACTTATGCAGCGAATGACACAGGCACCGGCGGCCTGCTGATGGTGAGCGACGGTGCGCAGGCGGCGCAGATCGCGCTGAATGGCCAATACGCGGCGGCGGGGTTGCAGGCGAACGCCGAGGGTAGTGGCAGTGAACTGGCCTACGATGCCGCGGCGGCAAACCACAGGATGCTGGGCGGTCTGGCCAACGACACGCTGGTCGGCGGTGCGGGTGACGATCTGTTCCTCGGCGGGCAGGGCAACGACACGTTCTATGGCGGTCTCGGCAACGACACTTTCATGTTTGCTGCCGAAGGCTTCGGCAACGACTCGATCCAGGACTTCGACCTCAATCCGGGCGGAGGGCAGGACTTGCTCAATATTGCGGGGACGGGGATCAACAGCGAGACGTTCGCTGCCAACGTGAGCATTGCGGCTGACGGGGCGGACACGGTGATCGGGATCGGCGTGGACTCTATTCGCCTCGTCGGTGTCAGCAGTGCAGGTATCGATCAGGCGGACTTTATCCTGGCGGTTTGATGCTTTTGCTGCCGGCCGCCCGTTGCTACGCGGTTGCAGGCCCCATCGCGGATAAATCCACGATGGGGCCTGTGGGAGGTATTCTCAAGAACTTCGATGTGGGTTGACTGACTTGCTCAGCGCTAGACGCGGTCATCCCATCGAAGTCAGCAAAGGGGCTTTGAAAACCACCTCACTCAGTCGTCTGAATAAGGCTGTGATCCAGGGGCACGCTTGGCGATTACCCGGTCTTACAGACAGTACTGGCTGGTAGGCAGCACGTCGATCTTGTCGAAATCGATGAATCGGCTGCAGCTGTCCATCATCGTCGCCAGGTTACGCTGGAATTTCGCTTCGTCGCCCACTGCATCGAAAAAGGCCCGGGGATCGGTCATGGCAGCGGGTGGGAAACATTCTTCGACTATGGCATCGATCCTTGGCGCACCGTGCGACAGCGCCAACACCACCAGGTTTTGCACGTATTGGAAGTTGTCCTGCGTGACTACGGCCACCTCAGTGTGATGGTTGCGCCAGATGTCCAGCCAGGCTTGCGGCGTCAGACGCGGAGGTCGGGTCAGCAGGGCCAACTGGGCGAACCCGTGAGTACGTTCACCGGGCGTTGAAGGGAAGCGAGTATTGGCGATGGCTACCGATTCGCATACCAGGTAGGCAGCCATGCGTGCCGTTGCGGCCGTGATGACGCTGTCGAAAGGACGACGAGCGGGCCCGTTGGCACTGTCCAGCCACAGCGACAGGCTGGCATCGGGCAGTGGTCGGTTGTTTTCCTGGCGCAGTCCGGCTGCGGGCTGCACATCGGCATCGGACAGGTTCAATTGCACACCACAGGCACCGAGTGCCAGCAATTGCCCGGCGACTTCACTGCGCAGGCGATGGGTGAAGGTATCAGGACTGACTTGAGTATCACGCCACAGTAGATAGATGACTTTTTCCATAGCTATCAAGCGCCTCGTTGTGATTGTTGGATGAAGCAACCGTGCAGACACGTGGGGAAAAAACTGGCCTCATGGTTGATCAAACTCAACCCTCGGTAATACCTCAAACAGACTATTCAACAAAAAAACAGGCGGGGAGATGCCGGCGTTTTGGGTTCGGGCTCACGCTCGACTGTCCGCTTCTGGCTGTGGATTCAACCGGTCGAGCTTGTGCTGCGCGTCATGTGTATGAGGGCCGATCGGGCGTTTCAACTGATCTGGAAAAAATTCAAATCCCAGTGAAAATGACCGGCTCAGCCGATAGAGCTTTGCATCAATTGGTTACATTCATAGAATAAGCTGATCAATCTGCCTCGTTTCCGGGTAACGCCATGGCGATCAACTTCGACCTCAATGACCTGCAGGCCTTCCGTGCCGTGGTTGAGCAGGGCAGCTTTCGCAAGGCCGCCGATACGGTGCGCATTTCCCAGCCCGCCTTGAGCCGGCGGATCGAAAAACTCGAAGATGCCCTTGGCGTGCGCCTGTTCGAGCGCACCACGCGCAAGGTCAGCCTGACCCAGGCCGGACGGGGTTTCATGCCCAGCGTCGAGCGCCTGCTGGATGATCTGGACGTGGCATTGCTGGGCATCAGCGAAGTCGCTTCGACCCGGCTCGGCCATGTCACGGTCGCCTGTGTACCCTCGGCGGCTTACTACTTCATGCCGCGGGTGATTGCGCACTATCACCGGCAGTTTCCGCGGATCAAGGTCAAAGTGCTGGACTCCAGCGCCCACGACGTCTTGAGCGCGGTGGTCAATGGCGAAGCGGATTTCGGCCTGAGCTTCATGGGCACGCTGGAGGCCGAAGTGGATTTCGAGCCCCTGGTGCAGGAAGGGTATGTCGTGGCGTGCCGGCGCGATCATCCGCTGGCGGGGCGCAGCAGTGTCACCTGGGACGAGTTCTATCGGCAGGATTACATCTCCCTGGATAAAACCTCGGGCAACCGCTTTCTGCTGGATCAGGCGTTGACCGGCGTGGTGCCGCAGCGGTCGAGTATTTGTGAAACCCGTCACGTGACCACCATGATCGGTCTGGTGGAGGCCGGGTTGGGCGTGGCGGCGGTGCCGTTGATGGCGATGCCGGCGGCGGATCATCCGATCCTGACGCGGGTGCCGCTGACCGATCCGCAAGTGATGCGCAGCGTCGGTCTGATCAAGCGCCGGGGTCGAACCCTGACCCCGGCGGCATTGGAGCTGGAACGGCTGGTGGTGGAGATGAAAGTCCTGCAGCCGTCGGTCAGCGACTGACCGAGTCCAGTCCGGTCGCTTTCACATCCGGTTGAGCCTGGGTCGAGGCCAGGTATTCGAGCAAGGCTTTGGCTTCGGCCGGGTGCTGTGCCCCTACCGGGATGCCGGCGGCAAACCGGGTCACCGATTGCACGGACTCCGGAATCTTCGCCACGAAACTGACCCCCGGCACCGGCAACAATTCGCTGACCTGCTGAAAGCCCAACTGATAGTCGCCGGTGGCAACCACGGAGCCCACGGGGATTTTCGGCACCATGGTCGATTTGCGCTTGAGCTGGTCTTCGATCCCCAGGCGCTTGAACAGCTGCTGCTCGATGTACACGCCGCTGGCACTGTCGGAGTAAGCCACCGATTTCGCCTCGAGCAATGTCTTTTTCAGGCCCTCGACATTGCCGATGTCCGGCTTCGGTGCACCTTCGCGCACCACCAGGCCAATGCGCGAATCCGCCAGTTCGACTCGTGAAGCAGGGTCGACCTTGCCTTGTTTGATCAGATCGTCCAGTGCGTAGCCGACCATGATCACCACGTCGGCTTGCTCACCCCGGGCCAGGCGATTGGGAATCGCTTCCGGCGCCTTGCCCATGGAGGGACCGAGTGCGGTGTCGAGGGTATTGCCGGTAGCGGCGGCGAACTTCGGGCCGAGGATCTTGTAGGCCGCCGTGAAGCCGCCGGAGGTCATCACACGGATCTCTTCAGCCTGGGCAATGCCGCTCAATCCAAGGCTGGCCACCAACGCGATGGCGGCAAAACCGAACTGTTTTTTCATGATTGTGTTCTCGATCAAGGGCAGGTTCACGACACCACCGGTTGCAGATGATTCGAAGCGCGGCGATAGAGCATGAGCGTCGCGCACAACGCGCACAGTGCTGCAAAGCTCATCCAGTAACCCGGCGCCGCCTTGTCGCCGGTGTACTGGATCAGCAAGGTCGACATCGCCGGGGTGAACCCGCCGAACACGGCCGTGGCCAGGCTATAGGCGAGGGAGAAGCCGGCCACCCGGACTTCCACAGGCATGATCTCTGTCAGCGCCGGGATCATCGCGCCGTTGTACAGGCCGTAGATAAACGACAGCCACAACAGCACCAGCAGCATGTGGATGAAGCTGGGCGCGTTCACCAGGTAGGTCAGCACCGGGTAAGTGGTGGCGATGGCCAGCAAGGCCATGGCGATCAACACCGGGCGTCGACCGATACGGTCCGAGAGTGCACCGCCAATCGGTAGCCAGATGAGATTCGAAACACCCACCAGCAATGTCACCAGCAGCGCATCGGACGTGCTCAGGTGCAGGACGGTTTTACCGAAGGTCGGTGCGTACACCGTGATCAGGTAGAAGGCGGTGGTGGTCAGGGCGACCATCATCATGCCGGCGAACACGATCAGCCAGTTTTGCCCCAGGGTGCGGAACACCTCACCCATGCTCGGGCGGTGTTTACGGGTGGCGAACTCTTCGGTTTCCTCCAGGTTGCGACGCAGCAGGAAGATGAACGGCACGATCATGCAGCCGACGAAGAACGGAATGCGCCAGCCCCAGTCGGCAATCACACTCGGCGCCATCCACTGGTTCAAGGCGTAGCCCAGTGCGGCGGCGACGATGATCGCCACTTGCTGGCTGCCCGACTGCCAACTGGTGAAAAAGCCCTTGTGGCCGGGTGTGGCGATTTCGGCGAGATACACCGACACACCACCCAGTTCCGCACCGGCGGAAAAGCCCTGCAGCAGCCGCCCGATCAGCACCAGGGCCGGGGCGAACAAACCGATGGTTTCGTAACCGGGCACTAGCACAATCAGGACCGTACCGCTGGCCATGATCGACAGGGTCACGATCAAGCCTTTGCGTCGACCCACGTCATCGATATAGGCACCCAGCACCACGGCGCCCAACGGACGCATCAGGAAGCCTGCACCGAACACGGCGAAGGTCATCATCAACGAGGCGAATTCGCTGCTGGCCGGAAAGAACACGGCAGCGATCTGCGTGGCATAGAAACCAAAAAGAAAGAAGTCGAACTGTTCGAGGAAGTTGCCCGAGGTGACCCGGAAGATTGCGCTGGCCCGGGAGCGACCGGCAGTCGCGGGCCGTTGGATTGATGCTGTCATTGAACTGTACTCCACCGCTTTTATGACGTGCGCCGGCTGGACGCGGCGCACGGTTCTTATTAGGGCGGATAGTGGAGCAGGGGTGCCGATATGTTAATTGCATTGTTGGCATGCATTGATGTGCAAAGCGGATCAATGCACGTACTCACATCAAACAGGATATTCCGTTAACATCCTGCGCAATATTCCCCCTGCGTGAACAAGGACATCACACCATGAGTACTAACGGCATCATCCTGCTGGTCATTTTGGCCGTTCTGACTCTCTGCATTCTGTATGCGATCGGGCTCTACAACGGTTTGGTCGCCCGTCGCAACGAAATCAAAAATGCCTTCGCGCAGGTTGAGGTTCAACTCAAGCGGCGCTACGACCTGATCCCTAACCTGGTAGCAACCGCCAAGGGCTATCTGGCCCACGAGCGCGAAACCCTTGAGGCCGTCGTTACCGCACGCAATACGGCGTTGGCCGGGCTCAAGGCGGCTCAGGCGCAACCGGGTGATGCGCGCAATATTGCACAACTGAGTCTGGCTGATGGCGCACTCAACAGCGCCATGGGGCGTCTGAACGTCACCCTGGAAGCCTACCCCGAACTCCAGGCTTCGCAGAACATGCAGCAACTGAGTGAAGAGATCAGCAGCACCGAAAACAAAGTGACGTTCGCACGTCAGTTGTACAACGATGCCGTGCTGGCTTACAACAATCTCAAGCAGAGCTTCCCCGCCGTGCTGTTGGCAGCCCGCTTCGGCCATGCCGCCGATGCTACACCGCTGGAGTTTTCCGACACCGCGTCCATTCAACAAGCCCCCCAGGTTTCCTTCTGACGCGCTTTGCCCACGGACGGTCCGATGAACTTTTTTCAACAACAGCGTCAGTCCAGACACCGAACGGCGCTACTCGTGATATTGATGATCCTGGCGGTGCTGAGCCTGATCACCATGACTTCCCTCGTTTTCAGCCTCAAACATGCCGACGATGGCAGCGGTGCTCTGGCGATCAACTGGGAAGCGGTGCAGATTACGGCATCGGTCATCACCGCCGTCGTACTGATGGGCAGTTTGTTCAAATACGCAGAACTACGGCACGGAGGCAAAGTCATCGCCGAAAGCCTGGGCGGGCGTCTGATCAATCAAGGTGCCCGAACGCTCGAAGAGCAGCGCCTGATCAACGTCGTCGAAGAAATGGCTCTCGCCTCGGGCATGACCGTACCGCCCATCTATCTGCTACCGGATGAGAGCATCAATGCCTTCGCGGCCGGGTTCACTCCACAGGACGCAGTGATCGGTGTGACGCAGGGGGCGATATCGCTGCTCACACGCGAAGAACTGCAAGGGGTGATTGCCCATGAATTCAGCCACATCTTCAACGGCGATATGCGCCTGAACATGCACATGCTGGCGACCGTCAACGGCTTGCTGGTGCTTGGCCTGGCGGGCAGTCTGATACTGCTGAGAGTGAGTCGAGTCAGTAACCGTGAGAACGGTGACAACCGTCTTAAGCTGGTGGCCCTGCTGGTCGGCGTGGTTTTGTGCATCGCCGGGTTTGCCGGGAGTTTTATGGCCAGCCTGATCAAGGCCGCCGTAAGTCGGCAACGGGAGTTTCTGGCTGATGCCACCGCGGTGCAGTACACCCGTAACCCACACAGTATTGCCGGCGCATTGAAAAAAATTGGCGGCCATGCGCAAGGCTCGCACATGAGCGCAGACAGGGCAGACGAGTTCAGTCACCTGTACTTCTGCGCGGGCGGGACTTCGTCCCTGGACCGTTTGCTGGCCAGTCATCCTGACTTGAGTGAACGAATCTGGCGCATTGATGCGCAGTGGGATGGTGTGTTTCCTGCTGTCAAAGCGCCAGGGTTCCAGCGTAGAAAGAAGAAAGTGAGCGTTTAGCAGGAACAACGATCAGCACCGCTCGAGTGTCTCCAGTCGTGGAGGGTGTTGGGCTGTCTGTCTGCCGGGGTGATCATTGCCCCATCGGTACAGAGCCTGATCTACAAACCGCAAAGAGTCGCGAATATTTCCTGAACCGGCGTAGTCGGCCGATGCAACCTTATTGGCTATACAACCGCACCACGCTCTCGGTGCCCAGCCGATACTGATTGTTCCCGCTGCGCTTGGCCTCGTACATCGCCAGGTCGGCTATGTGCAGCAGGCGGTCAATGCTCGGCGCATGATCGGGGAACACGGCGACGCCCAGGCTGGTGCCGATGTGGCGCTGGTCGTTGCCAATGGTGATGGGCGGGGAGAGCTCGGCGAAGATGTTCTGGCAGATGCTGCGCGCTTCGTCCTGCAGGCTGTTGCCTTGGGGCAAGTCCTGGAGGATGACCACGAATTCGTCGCCACCGATCCGGGCGACGGTGTCGGTGCCGCGCAGGATGCGCTTGAGCCGTGTAGCGGTGGTGACCAGCACGCGGTCGCCGGCTGCATGACCATAACGGTCGTTGATGGCCTTGAAGCCATTGAGATCGACAAACACCAGCGCCACCCGCGTGGCGCTGGCGCGCGCCTGCTCCAGCGCTTCGGACAGGCGCTCTTCGAGCACCAGGCGATTGGGCAGACCGGTCAGCGGGTCGAAATGGGCCAGGTGCTTGAGGTAGTTGGCCGAGGCCTTTTCTTCGGTGATGTCGCGTACCACGCCCATCATCTTGATCGTTTCGTCGTGGTCATTCTTGACCACGTTGCCGGTTTCCCGCAGCCAGCGGATCGTGCCGTCGGGCCAGACCACGCGGTATTCCTCATCATGGTTTTCGCCGGTTTCCAGGCAACGCAGTTCGCCCGCCCGGACCCTCTGCCGGTCGTCAGGGTGCACGCAGGAACAGAACAGGGCGTAGGAGGGCGTCACTTCGCCGATCTTGAACCCGAACATGCCGAAGATCGCGTCGGACCAGTACAGGCGGTCGGTGTCGACCTCCCAATCCCAGGTGCCGATGCGAGCGAAATACTGGCTGCGCTTGAAGCGCTCGGCGTCGCCATCCTGGTGGATGTTCCGGCCTTCGGACAGGCTGTTGATGATCGCGCGGTACTGCGCCAGTTGCTTGTGCAGCGAGTGTTCGCGCCAGACCAGCGCGACGATCAGGGTAAGCGTCATTGAACCAAGGATGACGCTGGTCCAGAGCAGGATCATTCGGGCATGGCCATCAGGGCGTTGAACCGTACGGGTAATAGTTGATTATTTTAGTTCAGCAAACCGCTTTAAACGCAGCGCGCGGAGATGGCAATGGTTGCCAATCGCGGGCAAATCTGGGAAAACGGCGCCCATCAGGCCCTTGAGGGCGAGTGAGCATACGAGTGAATTGAATGAATGACGAGCTTCAGGTAATCGATCTTCAGATGGGTGACGGAAAAGCCGCGGTAAAAGGCGCGCTGATCACCACCCAGTACCGTGGCTGGCTGGAGGACGGGAGCGAATTCGATTCTTCCTACAGCCGTGGCAAACCCTTCCAGTGCGTGATCGGCACCGGGCGGGTCATCAAGGGCTGGGACCAGGGCATCCTGGGCATGCAGGTCGGTGGCAAGCGCAAGTTGCTGGTGCCGGCGCACCTGGCCTATGGCGAACGCAGCATGGGCAAGATCACGCCGAACTCGAACCTGATCTTCGAAATTGAATTGCTGGAAGTGCTGACGCGGGATGATTGACCGGTCGCGGCGGGGAGATCTACAGCAACTGCCCCGTGTCCCAAAGATGGACCAGCTCTCCCGGTGCCTGGTCCTCCGGCACTTTAAGCACCATCCGGTCTTCCTGTTCGCCTAGCCGATAGTTCACCTCTATCTGGTAAAAGCGCTGGTCGCCACGCCCGGATACCGTGCTGTCCAGGGTCAGGCAACCCTCCAGTACCGAACAGATGCGGGTGCGCTGGCTGATGTCGCATTGCGCAAACTCGATTTCCCGAGGGCGGCTCAAGGCGTGAATCGCCGCGAAACCACCCTGGCGGGAGAGGCGAACCCGGGCGTCGTCGCCCAATGCAGGCAGGGTTTTCATAGGGTCTCCGTGATTTCGATGCCCGTTTGAGCCCAGCCCTGACGCACGGCCTCGACTTCTCGCGCACCGAAGCGTTGGGCGGCATGGTCGACGGTCAGCCGGGCGAAGGCATCGAAATCGGCGTCCGGATTCAGGCGTTTGTCGCACAGGGCGTCGTACCAGATCACCCCGGCTTTCTTCCAGGCGAACCCGCCAAGCGCTCTGGCCGCCAGATAAAACGCGCGATTGGGGATGCCGGAATTAATGTGCACACCGCCATTGTCCTCCTGGGTGATGACGAATTCACGCATGTGATCCGGTTGCGGATCCTTGCCCAGCAGCGGGTCGTCGTAGGCCGTGCCCGGATGGGACATCGAGCGCAGGCCTCTGCCATTGATCTTTGGCGTCAGCAAGTCAGCCCCGATCAGCCAGTCCGCCTGCTCGACGGTGTGGCCAAGGACGAATTGCTTGGTGAGGATGCCGAACACATCCGACAGCGACTCGTTCAAGGCGCCGGACTGGTTGGCGTAGATCAGCCCGGCCGTGCTTTCGGTCACGCCATGGGCCAGTTCATGGGCGACCACATCCAGCGAGCGGGTGAAGCGCTGGAAAATTTCCCCGTCACCATCACCAAAGACCATTTGCGCGCCATTCCAGAAGGCGTTTTCGTATCCCTGGCCATAATGCACGCTGCCGACCAAGGCAAACCCCTTGTTATCGATCGAGTCGCGGCGCAGCACCTTCCAGAAGAAATCATAGCTGGCACCCAGGGCATCGTAGGCTTCATCGACGGCCGCATCGCCTGTGGCCGGCTGGCCTTCCATTCGCACCGGCATCCCCGGCAGCAGCATTTTGTTCTGGGCGTCGTGCAGGCTGCGCTGGGCCACTCCCGGCTTTCCGGGCGGCGGCAGAATCGCCCGCTCCGGCGGCCGCGAAGGTGGCCCGGGATTGGGCAGCAGGTTTTGCACATGATGCAGGGTGATCATCGCCGCCGTGCGCTGCGGTTCTGAGCCGTGGGCGATGATGCGGTTGAGAATGTAGGGCGGGATAAAACTGCGCAGTGCCGGTGAGTCGTTCATCAGTGCATCCCTGGCGTGACAGCGGTCGATACTGATGTGATCCGGGCACCCCGCGTTCGGTTCCGTACCGGGTCCTTGTGCGAGCTGGTTCGCGATAGCGACAAGTCGGTCAAAAATGATGTTGAATATCACGCCACCGTCGCGAGCCAGCTCGCCCCCCACAGGTGTTGTGTTTGAACTCACCCGCCTTACAGGAAGCCCATGTCGCCAACCAATGAATTTCTGGAGATGGTTCAACAGCTGGATGTCGCTTACCGGCACTGGACCGGTGCGCGCTTGCCGGCTCCGCAATCGCTGAGCGAAGACGAGCGCCTGGCCTGGCTGCATGCTCACGCGCCTTTTGCTTTGCTGGCCCATGGCACCGAGGCCGATCCGCTGTTTTATTACGCCAACGAGCAGGCCCTCGCCAGTTTCAAGTATCCGCGCGAGCAGTTCATCGGCATGCCTTCACGTTTCAGTGCATCACCGCTGGACCGGGACATGCGCCAGACGCTTCTGGAGCAGGTCACGGCCTATGGCATTGCTCATGGCTACAGTGGCTATCGGGTGGATCGGCAGGGCAATGCCTTCATGATTCATGAAGGCAAGGTGTGGACGCTGGTTGATCAGCAGGGTGTGCGTTTGGGGCAGGCGGCGTTGTTCTGGCCGGATGCTGCACGGGTTGGGCAGTTGGACTGATCGTCGATCAAGCCACCGGCCAATCCCTGAACAGCGGAATTCGCCCATTCGCGGACGGGCATGAATGGGCATGATCCGTATGCGTATCTGAAGGACGTTCTTACTCGCCTGCCAATGCTGCCGAGTGAGATAGCTCGCCTGCTGCCGCATCAGTGGGGCACTGTTAATTTATCGGAGATGGCAAACTCGTTTCAGAGTGGCTGAAAGCGAAATGACAAAAGAGACGGCACGTTACATCTTGATCACAGGCGCGGCAGGTTCCGGCACCACGACCCTAGCGGATGCTTTAGCAAAGGAACTGAGCACAACTCACCTGGAAGCAGATGATTTTTTGTGGCTGCCGAGTAACCCGCCATATCAGCATCTGGCGGACAAAACGCAGCGAGGAGAGCGCTTGCTACAAGAAATGCGCTCTCATGGCCGTGCCGTGGTTGCCGGATCAGTTATGGGCTGGGGTCAACCGCTTGAGAATGAATTTGATCTCGTGGTGTTCCTTTATCTTCCTGTTGAACTCAGGTTAGAGAGACTAAAACGTCGAGAGGCAAAACGCTTCGGTCAAGCAAAGCCGGAGTTTCTGGCCTGGGCAGCTCAGTATGATGAGGGAGGCGTCCCTGGACGAAGCCTGGCCAGGCATCAGGAATGGCTGTCTGTGCTTACTTGTGCGGTCTTAAAGCTTGAGGGGGACATGTCCGTTACAGATCGGGTACGGCAAATACTGGATGCCGTCGACGGGCTGAACCACACACCGTCGGTCATGTGAACGTGTGTTGGCTATACGCTTACAAGCCGGCTCCTACAGGGGCGGGTGGTAGTTTTTGAATTCGGTGCCATGAAAAAGCCCCCCACCGGTCACCCGATGGGGGGCTTTTGTGCGTCTGGCGTCAGGTCAAACCTTGACGATCCAGCCCGCTGGCGCTTCGATGTCGCCGGTTTGCACGCCGGTCAGCTCTTTGTAGAGCTTCTGGGTGACCGGGCCGACTTCGGTTTCGCTGTGGAACACGTGCAGGTGGTCGTTGTAGTCGATGCCGCCAATTGGCGTGATCACCGCCGCAGTACCGCAAGCACCGGCTTCCTTGAAGTCGGAGAGCTTGTCGATGAACACGTCGCCTTCAACCACTTCCAGACCCAGACGGGTCCTGGCCAGCTCGATCAGCGACAGACGGGTGATGCCCGGCAGTACCGATGGCGAGTTCGGGGTCACGAACTTGTTGTCGTGGGTGATCCCGAAGAAGTTGGCCGAACCGACTTCCTCGATCTTGGTGTGGGTCATCGGATCCAGGTAGATGGCGTCGGCAAAGTGGGCTTTCTTGGCCTTGGAGCCCGGCATCAGGCTGGCGGCGTAGTTGCCACCGACCTTGGCCGCACCGGTGCCTTGTGGCGCAGCGCGGTCGTAGCTGGAAATCTGGAAGTTGTGCGGGGTCAGGCCACCCTTGAAGTAGGCGCCGACCGGGATGCAGAAGATCGAGAAGATGAACTCGGGAGCGGTACGCACGCCGATGTTGTCACCCACGCCGATCACGAACGGGCGCAGGTACAGCGCGCCGCCGGTGCCGTACGGCGGAATGAAACGCTCGTTGGCGCGAACCACGGCCTTGCAGGCTTCGATGAATTGCTCGGTGTCGACTTGCGGCATCAGCAGACGGGCGCAGCTGCGCTGCATGCGCAGGGCGTTCTGGTCCGGGCGGAACAGGTTGATCGAGCCGTCCTTGCAACGATAGGCCTTCATGCCTTCGAAGCATTGCTGGCCATAGTGAAGGGCCGTGGAGCCTTCGCTGATGTGCAGCACGTTATCTTCGGTCAGGGTGCCCTTGTCCCATTCGCCATTGCGAAAGTACGACAGATAGCGCTTGTCGGTCTTGATGTAGTCAAAACCCAGCTTGTCCCAATTGATGCTTTCGTTACCCATGACACCCTCTATCACTTAACAACCGCCGAAACGGTTCAAGGCTTCTGACGTTTTTCCGGATGGGCACAACAATACTTCATTCTTGGGCTAAATCGCAGCCCAGACTATCGGCTGATCGGCAGATAATTCGCGTTGACCTTGAGAATTCGCGAGCAAGCCCGCTCCCACATTTGAAATGCATTCCCCTGTGGGAGCGAGCCTGCTCGCGAAGAGGCCATTACAGCCACCATCAATCGCCTTGAATCAAAGATGCAACGCATGCCCCAGCGCCCGCAACGCCGCTTCCTGCACCGCCTCGCCGAGCGTCGGATGCGCATGGATGGTGCCGCCGATGTCTTCCAGCCGCGCGCCCATTTCCAGGCTTTGCGCGAACGCCGTGGACAATTCGGACACGCCGACACCCACCGCCTGCCAGCCGACAATCACATGATTGTCCCGACGGGCGACCACACGCACGAAGCCGCTTTTCGACTCCAGGGTCATCGCCCGGCCATTGGCGGCGAACGGGAAGCTCGACACGATGCAGTCCAGGCCTGCAGTCCTGGCCTCGTCCGGGGTCTTGCCGACCACCACCAGTTCCGGGTCGGTGAAGCACACGGCGGCGATGGCAGTCGGGTTGAACTCGCGTGATTTACCGCTGATCAGCTCGGCGACCATCTCGCCCTGGGCCATGGCCCGGTGCGCGAGCATCGGTTCGCCGCTCAGGTCGCCGATGGCATAGACGTTGCGCATGCTGGTCTGGCAGCGGTTGTCGATCTTGATCGACGAACCGTTCATGTCCAGGTTCAGTGCTTCGAGGTTCCAGCCCTGGGTGTTCGGCTTGCGACCGACGGCCACCAGCACCTGATCGGTTTCCAGGTTCAGGGTCGCGCCGTTCGGGGCCAATACTTGCAAGGTATTTTCTTTTGAATCAAAGCCTTGCACGCTGTGCTTCAAGTAAAGCTTTACACCGAGTTTTCGCAGTTCGTCGTGCACAGGCTGTGTCAGTTCGGCGTCGTAGGCCGGCAGGATGCGCTCCTGCGCTTCCACCACGCTGACCTCGACACCGAGCTTGCGATAGGCAATGCCCAGCTCCAGACCGATGTAGCCACCGCCGACCACAATCAAGCGCTTGGGCACGGATGTCGGCGCCAGGGCTTCGGTGGACGAGATGATCGGCCCGCCAATCGGCAACATCGGCAAGTTCACGCTTTTCGAACCGGTGGCCAGCACCAGGTGCTCGCACAGGATGCGTGTGTCGCCGACCTCGACGGTTTTACCGTCAATCACTTTGGCCCAGCCTTGCACGACCTGGACCTTGTTCTTTTTCAGCAGCGCGGCAACGCCGGTGGTCAGGCGATCGACGATGCCGTCTTTCCATTCGACGCTCTTGGTGATGTCGAGGGTCGGCGCCGATACGCTGATGCCCAGGGCCGAAAGCTGATGGTGCTGCTGCGTCTGATGAAACTGCTCAGCGACGTGAATCAGTGCCTTGGACGGAATGCAGCCGATGTTCAGGCAGGTGCCGCCCAGGGATTGGCCTTCCACCAGGATGGTCGGGATGCCCAGCTGGCCGGCACGGATCGCCGTCACATAACCGCCAGGACCGCCGCCGATGATCAGCAGCGTGGTGTTCAGTGTCTGCATGACTTTCTCCACAAATGCTTAATCGACAAAGAGCGTGGCGGGTTGTTCGAGCAAGCCACGAATGGCCTGGATGAAGAGCGCCGCGTCCATGCCGTCGACCACGCGGTGATCGAAGGAGCTGGAGAGGTTCATCATCTTGCGGACCACGATCTGGCCTTTGATCACCATCGGCCGTTCGACGATCTTGTTCACGCCGACAATCGCCACTTCCGGCAGGTTCAGCACCGGCGTGCTGACGATGCCGCCCAGAGCGCCGAGGCTGGTCAGGGTGATGCTCGAGCCGGACAGCTCATCGCGGCTGGCCTTGCCGTTGCGCGCGGCGGTGGCCAAGCGCGAGATTTCCGCTGCGCTGTCCCACAGGCTGCGGGCTTCGGCGTGACGTACCACCGGCACCATCAGGCCAATATCGGCTTGCGTGGCAATACCGACATGCACGGCGCCGAGGCGGGTGATGACCTGTGCCTCATCGTCATAACGGGCGTTGATCTGCGGGAAGTCGCGCAGGGCGACGACCATGGCGCGGACCAGGAACGGCAGCAAGGTCAGCTTGCCGCGAGTCGCACCGTGTTTTTCGTTGAGGTGCGCGCGCAGCTCTTCCACGGCGGTGACGTCGATTTCCTCGACGTAGCTGAAGTGGGCGGCGCGCTGGGTGGCGTCCTGCATGCGCTGGGCGATCTTGCGGCGCATGCCGATCACCGGGATCTGCTGTTCATCGGTGCGTTGGGTGTAAGCACTGCTGACCGTCGATGCATTGGACTGACCCTGAGCCAGGTAGGCGTCCAGGTCTTCATGCAGCACGCGACCGGCTGGGCCGCTGCCACGCACCAGGCGCAGCTGAATGCCGAGGTCCAGCGCATGCTTGCGCACGGCCGGGGAGGCCAGCGGACGTTCATCGGCCGCGCGAGCCACCATCGGGCCCTGGCATACAGCCGCTTTCGGCGCTGGGGCCGCGACCGGTTTGCTTTCAACCACGGCTTCGACTTTCGGTGCCGCGACTGGCGCTTCTTTCACAGGAGCCGGTTGCGCCGACTCCTTAACGTTGCCTGCGCCTTCGACTTCAATGCTGATCAGCACACTGCCAACCGCCATGACTTCGCCTGGCTGGCCACCGAGGGCAATCACCTTGCCATGCACCGGCGACGGGATATCGACCATCGCCTTGTCGGTCATGACATCGGCCAGCACCTGATCCTCGACGACCATGTCGCCGACCTTGACGTGCCAGACCGACAATTCAACTTCTGCAATGCCTTCACCAATGTCCGGCATTTTAATGACGTGCGTGCCCATTCAGACCTCCATGACCCGTTTCAACGCCGCGCCCACTCGGGACGGCCCTGGGAAATACGCCCACTCTTGCGCGTGCGGGTAAGGGGTGTCCCAACCGGTGACGCGTTCGATCGGCGCTTCCAGATGGTGGAAGCAATGCTCTTGCACCAGCGACACCAGTTCGGCACCGAAGCCGCAGGTACGGGTCGCTTCGTGCACCACCACGCAACGGCCGGTCTTTTTCACCGATTTGACGATGGTTTCCAGGTCCAGCGGCCACAGGCTGCGCAGGTCGATGACTTCGGCGTCAACACCGCTTTCTTCAGCAGCGACTTGCGAGACGTACACGGTGGTGCCGTAGGTCAGCACGGTGACGTCCTTGCCCGGACGGGTGATCGCAGCGACGTCCAGCGGCACGGTGTAGTAACCGTCCGGCACTTGCGCGGCAGGGTGTTTCGACCACGGGGTTACCGGGCGGTCGTGATGACCGTCGAACGGGCCGTTGTACAGGCGTTTGGGCTCGAGGAAGATCACCGGGTCATCGTTTTCAATGGAGGCGATCAACAGGCCCTTGGCGTCGTACGGGTTGGACGGCATCACCGTGCGCAAACCGCAGACCTGGGTGAACATCGCCTCGATGCTCTGGCTGTGGGTCTGGCCACCGTAGATGCCACCGCCACACGGCATGCGCAGGGTCATCGGCGCGGTGAACTCGCCTGCCGAGCGATAACGCAGGCGGGCGGCTTCGGAAATGATCTGGTCGGAGGCCGGGTAGACATAGTCGGCGAACTGGATCTCGGCCACCGGGCGCAGACCGTAGGCGCCCATGCCCACGGCGACACCGACGATGCCGCTTTCGGAGATCGGCGCGTCGAACACCCGGGAGGTGCCGTACTTGTTCTGCAGGCCTTCGGTGCAGCGGAACACGCCGCCGAAGTAGCCCACGTCCTGGCCGAAGACCACGACGTTGTCGTCACGTTCAAGCATCACATCCATGGCCGAGCGCAGGGCCTGGATCATGGTCATGGTGGTCGTGGTCATGGCGGTTTCCAGCTCGATATTGTTGTTGTGATCGTTCATGTCAGATCCCCAACTCTTGACGCTGGCGCTTCAAGTGCTCCGGCATCTCTTTGTAGACGTCTTCGAACATGGTCGCAGCGCTTGGAATCTGGCCACCGGCGAGAGTGCCGTACTGCTCGGCTTCTTTCTGTGCGGCGATCACTTGGGCTTCGAGCTCGGCGCTGACCGCGGTGTGTTCCTCTTCGGACCACTGGCCGACCTTGATCAGGTGCTGCTTGAGGCGCGCAATCGGATCGCCGAGCGGGAAGTGGCTCCAGTCATCGGCAGGGCGGTACTTCGACGGATCATCGGAAGTCGAGTGCGGGCCGGCACGGTAGGTGACCCATTCGATCATGGTCGGGCCGAGGCCGCGGCGCGCACGTTCGGCGGCCCAGGCGGAGGCGGCGTAGACCGCGTAGAAATCGTTGCCGTCGACCCGCAGGGAGGCAATGCCGCAACCGACGCCGCGACCAGCGAAGGTGGTGGCTTCACCGCCGGCGATCGCCTGGAAGGTGGAGATTGCCCACTGGTTGTTGACCACGTTGAGGATCACCGGCGCGCGGTACACGTGGGCGAAGGTCAGGGCGGTGTGGAAGTCCGACTCGGCGGTAGCGCCGTCGCCGATCCAGGCCGAGGCGATTTTGGTGTCGCCCTTGATCGCCGAGGCCATGCCCCAGCCCACGCCCTGGATGAACTGGGTGGCGAGGTTGCCGGAGATGGTGAAGAAACCGGACTCCTTGACCGAGTACATGATCGGCAATTGCCGGCCCTTGAGCGGATCGCGCTCGTTGGACAGCAGCTGGCAGATCAGGTCGACCAGCGGCACGTCGCGGGCCATCAGGATGCTTTGCTGGCGGTAGGTCGGGAAGCACATGTCGTCGATGTTCAAGGCCAGGGCCTGGGCGCTGCCGATGGCTTCCTCGCCGAGGCTCTGCATGTAGAACGACATCTTTTTCTGACGCTGGGCGACCACCATGCGGTTGTCGTAGATGCGGGTCTTGAGCATGGCGCGCATGCCCTTGCGCAGGATCTCCACCGGCACGTTTTCGGCCCAAGGCCCAAGGGCATTGCCCTGGTCGTCGAGCACGCGGATCAGGCCACGGGCCAGGTCAGCCGTGTCAGCCGGTTCAACGTCGATTGGGGGTTTGCGCACCGTGCCTGCATCGGTCAGATGCAGGTAGGAGAAGTCGGTTTTACAGCCGGGACGGCCCGAGGGTTCGGGGACGTGCAGGCGCAGCGGTTCATACGCTTGGGTCATGGCTTCTACGCTCGATCTTGTGAATTTCTTGTAGTGAGCTGACAGATTTCGTTCGGTAGAAGAAATCTTGTCCTACAACAATCATAGGCCCGCCCAAGAAGAATATTTCTCTCTGTTTCGTTGCGCTAAAGATCATTTGCAGATAAAAAACCTGCATAAGCATAAAAAACAGGTGGTTTTGTCTCATGCGCAAACTGGACCGTACCGATATCGGCATTCTCAACAGCCTTCAGGAGAATGCGCGCATCACCAACGCCGACCTCGCACGCTCGGTGAACCTCTCACCGACGCCGTGTTTCAACCGGGTCAAGGCCATGGAAGAACTGGGGGTGATCCGCGAGCAAGTGACGCTGCTCGATGCCGACCTGCTGGGGTTGCATGTGAACGTGTTCATTCACGTCAGCCTGGAGAAACAGGTGGAGGAGGCGTTGCAGCATTTCGAAGAGGCGATTTCCGACCGCCCCGAGGTGATGGAGTGCTACCTGATGGCCGGCGACCCGGACTACCTGATCCGGGTGCTGGTGCCGACCATCCAGTCGCTGGAGCGTTTCATGATGGATTTTCTGACCAAGGTGCCGGGGGTGGCGAACATTCGATCGAGCTTTGCCCTCAAGCAAGTGAGGTACAAAACCGCGCTGCCGCTGCCGGCCAATGGCCTGACGTTGGGTAACTGAAAATCAAGGATCGCGTTCTGTAGGAGCTGCCGAAGGCTGCGATCTTTTGATCTTCAGAGAGCCATCGGTCGCCAGAGTCAAAAGATCGCAGCCTGCGGCAGCTCCTACAGGGTCATAGCTGATTGATGAGGATTTTCAGGTGCGGCCAATGGCCTGACGTTGGGCAACTGAAATCAAGGATCGCGTTCTGTAGGAGCTGCCGAAGGCTGCGATCTTTTGATCTTCAGGGATCCACCTTTCGCCAGAATCAAGAGATCGCAGAGGGGTTAGAGCTGATTGACGGGGATTTTCAGGTAGGTCACGCCGTTGTCCTCGGCTGGCGGCAAGTTCCCCGCCCGCACATTCACCTGGATCGCCGGCAGCAACAGCGTCGGCATGCCCAGCCCCGCGTCACGCCGTGTACGCATCTCGACGAATGCGGCCTCATCGATCCCGTCATGCACATGAATGTTGCTTTTGCGTTGTTCGCCGACCGTGGTCTGGCAGTGGGCCGACCGGTCGGCTGGCGGGTAGTCGTGACAGACGTAGAGCTTCACGCTGGCAGGGAAGGCCAGCAATTTTCGAATTGAGGCAAACAACTGGCGAGCATTGCCGCCGGGGAAATCGCAGCGGGCGGTGCCGACGTCGGGCATGAACAGGGTGTCGCCAACGAGGATTTGTTCTGCGTCGATCAGGTAGGCCATGTCCGCCGGCGTATGGCCGGGCACATGCAGGGCGGTCGCCTTGAGGTTGCCGATCATGAACGATTCGTCGGGGGCGAACAGGTGATCGAACTGCGAACCGTCGACGCGAAATGATGGCTCCAGATTGAACAGCGCCTTGAACACGTCCTGGACCTTGCTGATCGACTCGCCGATGGCGATTTTTCCCCCCAGCTGCTCGCGCAGATAGGGCGCGGCGGACAGGTGATCGGCGTGGGCGTGGGTTTCCAGCAGCCATTGCACTTGCAGTGTGTGGGCGCGGACGAAGGCGATGATTTTGTCAGCCTGGGTGGTCGCGGTACGCCCGGCCGCACCGTCGTAGTCGAGCACGGGGTCGACAATCGCACACTGCCCGCCATCGGCCTCGTAGACCACGTAGCTGTAGGTCGAGGAGGCGGGGTCGAGGAAAGCTTCAATCAGTGCGGGCATGGACACGAACCTGTGCAGGGGTGGAAAAGTCAGTTGCAACACTTTATGTAAAAACATAATGTTCGCAGCTTAAGTGACGTTGAAGGCATCCTGCAAATGCAATCCAGTCTGACCGAATGTGAAGTCGCCCAACTGCGCGCCTCGGCCTCCAAGGCCTGTGCGCTGCTCAAGGCCCTGGCCAATGAGGATCGCCTGTTGATCCTGTGCCAGCTGACCCAGGGCGAGCGCAACGTCGGCGAGCTGGAAAAAATGACCGGCGTGCGCCAACCGACCCTGTCCCAGCAACTGGGGATCCTGCGCGATGAAGGACTGGTCGCGACCCGTCGTGAAGGCAAGTACATTTTTTACGGTCTCGCCAGTCACGAAGTGATCCAGGTGATGAAAACCCTCTCCGGGCTGTATTGCGGGGCGGTGCTTAAAAGCTGGGTTCAACCTTGATCTTATCCAACACACCGAACCTGTGGGAGCGGGCTTGCTCGCGAAGGCGGTGTGTCAGCCACGTTAATGTCTACTGACACACCGCTTTCGCGAGCAAGCCCGCTCCCACAGGTTTTGTAGTTTGACTCGTAACAGTGCAGCAAAAGGAACAAGCAATGAACGATCAACACTGGGGCCCATCCATCAGTGCAGATATCGTGGTGATCGGCGGCGGTACGGCGGGCATAGGCCTTGTCGCCAGCCTGCTCAAGCGTAACCCGCAACTGAACATCACCCTGATCGAGCCCGACTCCCGGCACTTCTATCAACCGGCCTGGACGCTGGTCGGCGGTGGCGCCTACAACATGGAAAACACCGTGCGGCCGATGGCGTCGGTGATGCCCCGCGGGGTCAATTGGGTGCAGGCTGCCGTGACCGGCATCGATCCAGAGCATTGCCGGCTGATCCTCAGTGACGCGCGCACGGTCAGCTATCAGAACCTGATCGTCTGCCCCGGCCTGCGCCTGGCCTGGGAAAAAATCGAAGGCCTGGAGGAGACCCTCGGCCAGCACGGTGTGACCTCCAACTACAGCTACCGGCACGCGACCTACACCTGGGACCAGGTGCAGAAACTGCGCGGCGGCAAGGTGCTGTTCACCCAGCCGGCCATGCCGATCAAATGTGCGGGAGCGCCTCAAAAAGCGCTGTACCTGTCCTGTGATCACTGGAACAGGACCGGTGTGCTGAACAACATTGACGTCGAGTTCAATCTCGCGGGCGCGGCGTTGTTCGGCGTGGCGACCTTTGTCCCGCCGCTGATGAAGTACATCGAAAAGTACAACGCCCGGCTGGCATTCAATTCGAATCTGGTCAAGGTCGACGGCCCGGCGAAAACCGCGTGGTTCGAGGTCAAGGACGCCGAGGGCACTGTCACCCGCCAGGCAAAAACCTTTGACCTGCTGCATGTCGTTCCGCCTCAGGTGGCCCCGGATTTCGTCGCCCGGAGTCCGCTGGCCGACGCCGCCGGCTGGTGCGAGGTCGATCCCCACAGCCTGCAACATCCGCGTTATCCAGGCGTCTTCGCACTGGGTGATATCTGCGGCACCACCAATGCAAAAACCGCCGCGGCGGTGCGCAAGCAGATAGTGGTGGTGGCCGAAAACCTGCTGGCCTTGCGCAAGCAACAACCACTGCCGCTGAAGTACGACGGCTATGGCTCCTGTCCGCTGACGGTGGAGAAGGGCAAGGTGATCCTGGCCGAGTTCGGTTATGCGGGCAAATTGCTGCCGACCTTTCCCCTTGACCCGACGACGCCGCGCCGCTCGGCGTGGTGGCTCAAGGCAACACTGCTACCGTGGTTCTATTGGAACGGTATGCTCAAGGGTCGCGAGTGGCTGACGCGTCTGTCCAGGGTCGACTGAGAACTCCCTATGTTGCTGGCAAGTCTGTTTGGCGTGGTGATGGGGTTGGTATTGGGGTTGACTGGAGCGGGCGGCGGGATTCTCGCGGTGCCGGCCCTGGTACTGGGATTGGGCTGGAGCATGACCCAGGCCGCTCCGGTGGCGTTGTTTGCGGTGGGCAGTGCGGCGGCGGTCGGCGCCATCGATGGATTGCGCCATGGCCTGGTGCGGTATCGCGCGGCGTTGCTGATCGCCGCGCTCGGTGCGGTGTTTTCGCCGGTGGGCATTTATTTCGCCCATCAGTTGCCGGAAAAAATCCTGATGATCCTGTTCAGCCTGCTGATGGTCATGGTGGCCTGGCGGATGTTGCGTCGTGAACGCAAGGACGAAGGCCCGAGCGACCACGGGCACGCCAACTGGGGCCAGAAAAACTGCATGCTCGATCAACAGACCGGGCGCTTTTCCTGGACCGCCAAATGCACCGCGACCCTCGCCGCGCTCGGAGCGGTCACGGGTGTGGTCTCGGGGTTGCTGGGGGTGGGCGGCGGCTTCCTGATTGTCCCGGCATTCAAGCAACTGACCGATGTGCAAATGCGCGGAATCATCGCCACGTCGCTGATGGTGATCAGCCTGATTTCGGCCATCGGGGTGATCGGCGCGTTCCATGCCGGCGTGCGCATCGACAGCGTGGGCGCCACCTTCATTGGCGCGAGCATCATCGGCATGATCATCGGCCGCAAGCTCTGCGCCCGGGTGCCGGCGCGGGCGTTGCAGATCGGGTTCGCCAGCATCTGCGTGGTGGTCGCCGCCTACATGTTGCTCAAGGCCAACGCCTAGCCGGTAGCGGTTCCTGTGGATGCCAGTCGGGTCCACAGGCCTACGCCCTAAGTGGCGAGCCTCGCTGACGAGCGGTCTTACGCCATAGCGGTCACGCGCCGCCAGCCAATCCAAAGCACCTCAAAACCAGCCCCAAGGCAGCGTATGGCGCCGCCCGTCAGGTTTCGATAATCGCCTCCGACACTCAGTCCCCCGTTTCGGAGCGCGCCATGCACAACAATAAGAACGTCACGCATCGTTTTCTGCCAGCCTTTATCGCCAGCCTGTCTGCCCTGGGCCTGAGCCAGATGGCTGAGGCGGATATCATGCTGTACGACAAGGACCAGACCACGTTCTCCACCGACGGCTACATCAACGCCTTCTACGTAAACAGCGATGTCGACCGCGCAGGCGATCAGTACGACCGTCGGCAGTCACGGGTCAAGATGGGCTTTTTGCCCAACTACCTGGGGTTCAACATGGGCAAGCAGGTAGACGATCTCAAGCTCGGCGCCCGTGCCTCGTTCTGGGTCACCATCAACGACAGCCAAACCAACGGCACTGACACCGCCATCGATGTGCGGCAGTTCTTCGGCACCGTGGCCAACCCGGAGTGGGGCGAGGTGCTGATCGGCAAGGACTTCGGCTTGTTCGCCCGTTCCAACATCCTGCTCGACGAAATGCTCGCCGGTTACGGCCAGGTCAGCGATACGTTGGGGCTGGTGGATGGCGGCGGGGTATCGTTCGGCAACATCGGCACCGGTTACCCGTATCCGTTCCCGACCTCGCAGATCACCTATCGCACGCCGGTGATGGACGGTCTGCGCGTGGCGGTCGGCATCATGGACCCGGTGGACACCAACGACAGCAGCCCGACGGGCAAGGCCTATCAGGAAAACCCGCGTACCGAGAGCGAAGTCACCTATCAGTTCGACCTGGCCGGGGCAAAGATCTACAGCTGGGTCAACGGCAGCTACCAGACCTCGGACAACACCGATTCCACGGTCGAGACCGTCACCTCCAAGGGGGTCGGTTATGGCGTGCAGGCGAAGATGGGCGGCTTGTCCCTCACCGGGTCCGGTTTCCAGGCCAAGGGCATCAACCCGTTTTTCACCAACAATGCCGGCGAGCCGACCCTGCGCAACGTCGACAGCGACGGCTACCTGATGCAGGGCTCCTACAAACTGGGCAAGAACCGCCTGGCCTTGTCCTACGGCAAGACCAATGACGACGGCAACGGCGTGGTCGGCAGCGGTGCGGATTACGAGACCCGCGGCATCGCGTTGTTCCATGACGTGAACGACAACCTCAAGCTGGTGGCCGAGTACAACCAGTTCGAAATCAACGGCCACGACACCGACGAGCAGAACGAAGACACCGACACCTTTGCCGTGGGCGCGGTGCTGACCTGGTAGCAGGCTGGAATACAAATAATTGTGGGAGCGAGCTTGCTCGCGATGGCTGGGTGTCAGGCGACATGGATGTTGGCTGTGATGGCCCCATCGCGAGCAAGCTCGCTCCCACAGGGTACCGGGTGTACGCAACACCTGCGGATAACCAAAACTAGTGTGGGAGCTTTATTTGTCTCATCCCATCGAAGCGGCTACCCGCTACCCAAGTAGCATTCGTCACCCCCCAGAGACTTCGTACACTCGTGCCTCATACACACGCACCTGCGGGAGGTAAGGATGCAGCAGAGCGAAGGCGTCGTCAGTGCAATGTCCCAGGCCACCGATGCCCGGCAGGTCGCGCAGGAACTGGCACGACAGTTGTTGCACCCGCACCTGGGGTTCGTGCTGTTCTTCTGTTCCGCCGAATACGACTTGCAGGCGCTGGGCCAGGCCTTGCAGCAAAGCTTTGGCGGCATTCGCCTGGCGGGCTGCACCAGCGCCGGGGAAATCACCCCGCTGGGCTACGGGCGCAATTGCGTGACGGCGGTGGGTTTCGATCACCGGCACTTTTCCATCTCGATCGAGCTGATCGACCAGATGGAGCACTTCAGCCTGATCGACGCCCAGCAAATGGTCGAGCGCCTGGTCAGTGGCTGTCGCAGCAACACCCTGGCCCCGATCAAGGGCAACAGCTTTGCCCTGACCCTGCTCGATGGCCTGTCCAGCCGCGAAGAAATGGTCCTGGCGGCCTTGAGTGCGGCCTTGGGCGACATTCCGCATTTCGGCGGCTCGGCCGGCGACGATAACTACCTGACCCATACCCATGTGTACTTCGATGGCGAGTTCCACAGCGGCGCGGCCGTGGTGGTGCTGGTCAATACCTGGCTGGATTTTGAAGTGTTCACCACCCACCACGTGCTGCCCCGCGCCGAAAAGCTGGTGGTCACCGGGGCCGACAGCACCTTGCGCCGGGTCTTCGAGCTCAATGCGGAGCCTGCCGCCGAGGAGTACGCCCGGCACATCGGCGTGCCGGTGGCGCAGCTCGATCACCGGGTCTTCGCCGCGCACCCGTTGGCGGTGCGGATCAACCAGCAGTACTACGTGCGGGCCATCCAGCAGGTACATCCGGACCTGAGCCTGAGTTTCTACTGCGCCGTGGAAAACGGCATCGTCCTCACCGCCATGACCCCGGGGCCAATGCTGCCGAACCTGCAGCGCCTGTTCGAGGGGTTGCAGGAGCGCCTGGGTGATTTGCTGCTGACCATCGGTTGCGACTGTTTCCTGCGGCGTCTGGAACTCGAGGACGACGGCAGTCTTGATCAGATCGGCTCGTTTTTGCGCGAGCAACGGGTGATGGGTTTCAACACCTATGGAGAACAGTTCAATGGCATGCACATCAACCAGACCTTCACCGGCGTTGCCATTGCCCGTGGCCGTGCCCCAGGACATCGCTGAACTGCAGGCCGAATTGGCCGGGCTGCGCCTGGAAAACCATAAACTGCAGCGCATCAATGGCGCGCTGATCGAACGGGTCGAGTCCGGGGGAACCCGGGGCAACGATCCGTACGCGGCATTCCAGCATTCGGTGGTGCTGGCCGAGCAAGTCCGCGAACGCACCGATGCCCTGAACCAGGCCATGGCCGAACTCAAGGCCGGCAATCATTTGCTCAGCGAAGCCCGCCTGCGCGCGGAAACGGCGCACCAACACCTGATCGATGCCATCGAAAGCATTTCCGACGCCTTCGTGCTGTTCGACGCCGACCAGCGCATCGTGCTGTTCAACAGTCGCTTCAAGGCGTTCTGGAGCAACAGCCGGGTGCGGATCAACGCCGGCATGCGCCTGACCGAGGTCAAGCGGCTGATGATGAACAACGCCCTGTTCACCGAGGAGCCGCGCGGGCATGCCGACGAAAACCTGCTTTACCGCCTGCAGAACGGGCGCTGGCTGCAAGTCAGCGAGCGCCCGACCCAGGAAGGAGGGCGGGTGATCCTGTTCACCGACATCACCGACGTCAAACTCAGCGAAACCGTACGCCGTGAGCAGGCGGTGGCGCAGAAATCGCACCTGTTGCAACGGGCGGTCGACAACCTGTCCCAAGGGGTGGCGATGGTCAGCGCCGAGGGCATCCTGGAGTTGTGGAACCGGCGTTTCCTGGAGTTGAGCGGCCTGGCGCCGGTGGCGGCCCATCGCCCGTTTGCCGAGGTGATCGCCGACAGTGAGCTGAACCTGCTGACCCCGGCCAGTCGCGATGGCAACGGACGACCGGTGCACGAATGCGAGCAGCGCCTGTACGATGGCCGGGTCCTGGAAATCCGCACCCATCCGTTGCCCACCGGCGGTTTCGTCAACACCTTCACCGACATTACCGAGCGCTACCAGCACGCCGAGGCGCTGAGTGAAAGCGAACACTGGATTCGCCTGATCACCGATCACGTGCCGGCATTGATTGCCTACCTCAATGCCGACCTGGTCTACGAGTTCACCAACAAGGTCTACGAAGAGTGGTACTGCTGGCCCCGCGGCGTGATGCTCGGCCAGAGCCTGCGCGAAGTGCACAGCGAACAGCATTACCAGCGGCTGGAGCCCTACGTGGCCAGGGCGCTGGCCGGCGAGAGCGTGACGTTCGAGTTTGCCGAAACCAACGTCAACAACCAGGAGCGCTACATGCTGCGCTCCTATGTGCCCAACCGTCTGGCCAGTGGCGAGGTGGTGGGGATTTTCGTGTTGATCCGCGACATCACCGAACGCCGCCGCACCGCCGAGGCGCTGCATCAGGCGTATCAGAACCTGGAGCTGCGGGTACGCGAGCGCACAGCGGAATTGACCACCCTCAACGACCAGTTGCTGCGCGAGATCGATGAGCGTCGCCTGGTGGAGTCACGCTTGCGCGAGGCCAAGCAGGAAGCCGAGCAGGCCAACCTGTCGAAGACCAAGTTCCTCGCCGCCGTCAGCCATGACCTGCTGCAACCGTTGAATGCCGCGCGCCTGTTTACCAGTGCCTTGCTGGAACGGCGCGAGCCGATGTCCAGCGAGATTCTGGTGCGCAACGTGAGCAATTCCCTGGAAGACGTGGAGAACCTGCTCGGCACCCTGGTGGATATTTCCAAGCTCGATGCGGGGGTGATCAAGGCCGACATTGCGCCGTTCGCCCTCAGTGAACTGCTGGACAACCTGGCCGCCGAATACACCCAGGTGGCGCGCAGTGAAGGCCTGCAATTGCACTTCATTGGCTGTTCGGCGCTGGTGCGCAGTGACATCCAGCTGCTGGCGCGGATTCTGCGCAACCTGCTGAGCAATGCGATTCGCTATACCTACAGTGGTCGCGTGGTGCTCGGTTGCCGGCGGCATCATCAGTGTCTGACGATCGAAGTCTGGGACAGCGGCATGGGCATTGCCGAGCATCGCCTGGAGGAGATTTTCCAGGAGTTCAAGCGCGGTGATGTGCAGCGACCCGATCAGGATCGCGGCCTGGGCCTGGGCCTGGCGATCGTAGAGAAGATTGCCGGCATCCTCGGGCATCCCATTCATGTGCGTTCATGGCCGGGCCGGGGTTCGATGTTTTCGGTCGAAGTGCCCTTGAGCGCCACCGCGCCAAAGCCGCAGCTCGCGTTGCAGATGAGCGAGCCGATGCTCGAGCGCCTGCGGGGGGCGCGGATATGGGTGCTGGACAACGACGCGACCATCTGTGCCGGCATGCGCACCTTGCTGGAGGGGTGGGGGTGTCGGGTGGTGACGGCGCTGTCGGAGGAGGACCTGGCGCGGCAAGTGGACAATTTCAACGCCGAGGCCGACTTGCTGATTGCCGATTATCACCTGGACAACGATCGCAACGGTGTCGACGCTGTGGCGCGCATCAATGCCCGGCGTGCGTCACCGCTCCCGGCGATGATGATCACGGCCAACTACAGCAATGAACTCAAGCAGCAGATCCGCGAACTGGGCCACACCCTGATGCACAAGCCGGTGCGGCCGATGAAGCTGAAGACGGCGATGAGTCATTTGCTTGGCCGACCTTGAAATCTTCGGTGAATGTGAAGTCCTTTTCGTGAGCAGGGGCAGCACCGTGCCTGTGGGAGCGAGCCTGCTCGCGAAGGGCGCGCCGCGGTCTTGCCGACTCAACGCCGCAGATAAGACCCGAAATCAATATCCCCGGCACTCAGGATCGCCTGCACCCGGTTGTGCACGTTGAGCTTGCGCAGGATCGCCGAGACGTGGGCCTTGACCGTGGTCTCGGCGATTTCCAGGGTGTAGGCGATCTGCTTGTTCGATTCGCCCTTGGTCATGCGTTCCAGCACCTGCAGTTGCTTGCGGGTCAGGGCCTGGAGCAGTTCGGGCGGGAAGCTCGGGGTGTCGTTCATCCGCCGGTGGGTGCTGCTTTTGGCGGTGCGGATGATGTCCGGGGGCAGGTAGACATTGCCATTGAGAATCTGCTGGATGGCATCGGTCATCTGGGCACGGGGTGAAGACTTGGTGATGAAACCCACGGCGCCGTAGGTGATGGCTTGCAGCACGATCTGTTTGTCCTGTTCGGCGGAGACAATCACCACCGGAATGGTCGGCGCTTCGTTACGCAGGTTGATCAGGCCATTGAGCCCGTGCATGCCGGGCATGTTCAGGTCGAGCAGGATCAGGTCCAGGTCGTCGTGTTCCTGGGTCAGGGCCAGGGCACTGTCCAGGTCGGCGGTTTCCATCACTTCGCTGCCGGCAAAACCGTCGCTGATGACGTTGTGGATGGCTTCGCGAAACAGCGGGTGATCGTCGGCAATCAGGATTTTGTACATGGCCTTTCACCTCATTATTTTGATTATGGTGTGGCATCGACACGCACGCGTAAAGCTCAGGGAAAGGGTTCGGGCCTGGCTGGCGAAACCGGAAGATTGGCCGCTTGCCAGGCGTCCAGGCCATCGCGATACCAATACAGGGTCTTATAGCCCATGGTGGCTGCGCGCTTGACCGCATTCCAGCTCAACCAGCAGTCGGAGCGGCAATAGAAGACCAGCGGTTGCGTCGGGTCGCCGGCGGTCAGCTTTTTCAGGTTGGCGGCGAAATAGTCCTGCCATTGCGGCGTCAGCTCACCGTCACCGGTATTGGCCAGCCAATGGCTGCCGGGCAGGTTTTCATGGGGCTGGTCTTCGATGAATTGCCCTTGCAGCCACTGACGGCGGTAGACGTCAATCAGCAGCGGACGCGGGGTTTGCTCAAGCAGTAATTGCAGGGCAGGTGTGTCGACGATGGTCGCGCCCGGCAACTGGTTCGGCGTCGGGCTGCGGTACAGGTCGATGCGATAGCCGTCAACTGAGAAGAGCGGGGTATCGGCTTGCGCAACGCCCAGTACGACGCACAGCGACAGGGCGGCGAAAGAAGGGCGCAGTAGACAGTCTCGGGCACGCGGCATGGGTACAGTCCTTATAGTTATGGACCTATTACATGCCAGTCGGGGGGCGTTGGGAATGCGACGATAGACAGGGAAACCAGTACTAAAGTAGTAACTTCCCCCTGCTTAATGAAGAACCCCTGTGGGAGCGAGCTTGCTCGCGATAGCGTTATGTCAGTCAATTCATTTATTGAATGTGCCGCCGCTATCGCGAGCAAGCTCGCTCCCACAGGGGGATGTATTTACCCGGATTTACGCAAGGCCGCATGCTGCGGGTTGAAGGTCAGTACGGCGAGCAACGCGAACAGCAGCGTCAGCCCCGTGCACACCGCCAGCGCCAGCGGATTGAAGCGTTCGTACAGGGCAAAACGCACCAGCTCTACCGCATGGGTGAACGGATTCACCGCGCACAGCCAGTACAGCCATTCGCTGGCTTCGCGCATCTTCCACAGCGGATACAGTGCCGATGACAGGAAAAACAGCGGGAAGATCACGAAATTCATCACCCCGGCAAAGTTCTCCAGCTGGCGGATCGCGTTCGACAGCAACAGGCCCAGTGCGCTGAGCATCAACGCCACCAGCAGCAGCGCCGGCAACGCCAGCAACAGGCCCATGGCCGGTGGCCGCACGCCGTAGACCCAGGCAATCGCCAGGAACGCGTACACCTGCAACAGCGAAATCAGCGACGTGGCCAGCAGCTTGCTGCACAGCAGGAAGGTACGCGGCAGGGGGCTGGTCAACAGCACGCGCATGCTGCCCATCTCGCGGTCGTAGACCATCGACAGAGACCCCTGCATGCCGTTGAACAGCAGGATCATGCAGGCCAGGCCGGGAATGATGTAGACCTCGTAGGGGATGTAGGTGTCGTAGGGTTCGATGATCGCGATCCCCAGCGCTGCGCGAAAACCGGCGGCGAACACCAGCAACCACAGCAACGGCCGCACCAGGGCGCTGAGAAATCGGGTGCGTTGCAGCACAAAGCGCAGCCATTCGCGCAGCACGATACCGCTGAAACATTGCCAGTAAGCGTTCATTGGGCAGCTCCCGATGTAGTCAGGCGGGTGAAGGCCGAACCGAGGTCACCGCCGTGCTCCAGGCTCAGGGCATCGGCCTGCCCGCTGGCCACCAGCCGGCCTTGATGCAGGATCAGCAAGTCATCGCTGGGCTGCACTTCGTCGAGCAGGTGGGTGGTCCAGAGCACGCTGATGTGCTCCTCGCGACACAGGCTGCGGATGTGCTGGTTGAGCGCCAGGCGACTCGCCGGGTCGAGGCCGACACTGGCTTCATCGAGCAGCAACAGGCGCGGCTCATGCAACAGGGCGCGGGCAATTTCCACCCGGCGACGATGGCCGCCATTGAGTTCGCGCACCCGTTCGCGGCGGCGCTCGGTCAGGGCCTGGCGGGCCAGTTCGGCGTCGACCCGAAGGTCGGTCTGGCGCCGGGACAGGCCATGCAATGCCGCGTGATAACGCAGGTTCTGCTCGACGCTGAGGTCCAGGTCCAGGGTGCTTTGCTGGAACACCACGCCCAACTGCCTGAGTGCCGGGCGTGCCGCGCTGCGCAATGAACAGCCACCGACGCGGATCTCGCCGTGCTGCAGATCATAGAGCCGGGTCAGCAGGGCAATCAGGGTCGACTTGCCGGCGCCGTTGGGCCCCAGCAGCGCGGCGAAACGTCCGGGCTCCAGGCTGAAACTCACTTTGCGCAGGGCCTCCCGGGCGCCGTAGGCAAAGCTCAGGTCACTGACTTCAAGGGCGTTCATGGTGTCACCACCACGCCCCAGGGATAGCGCCCGACCTTCACCGATTTGCTGACCTTGAGGCTGTCGACATCGATCACCGAGACATCGCCGCTGACGCCGTTGGTGGCCAGCAACTGCTTCTGATCCGGGGTGAATGCCATCTGCCAGACCCGTCGACCCACCAGCAGGTAATCGAGTATCTCGAAGGTCCTGGCATCGATCACCGCCACATGATTGGCCGGGCCGAGGGCGACGAAGCCGTACTTGCCATCGGCGCTGAGCTTGATGCCGACCGGCTGGACCTTGTCCGGGTGCACGCCCTTGATCTGGAAGTTCAGGGTCTTGAGCACGGTGCGGCTGGCCACATCGAGAATGGTCACGGTGCCGCCGATTTCCGCCGAGGCCCAGAGTTTCGCGCCATCGGGGGAAAATTCGACGAAGCGCGGACGTTGGTCCACCAGGGTGCTGTCGGCCAGGGTCTGGGTGCTGGTGTCGATCCAGTGCAGCATGTTGGTGGTTTCGCTGGTGTTGACCGCCCACTGTCCGTCAGGGCTGACGGCCATGCCCTCGGGCTCGACGCCGACATCGATCTGGCCGAGCACCTTGGAGGTCTCGGTGTCGATCACCGTGACCAGCGCATCGTCTTCGTTGGAGACGTACAACCAGCGATTGTTCGGGTGCAGGGCGAATTGCTCGGGGTCTTTGCCCGAGGGCAGTTCCTTGATGATCTTGCGTGTGGCCACGTCCATCACCTGGACCCGGTCCGAGTCGCTGGCGCAGATGTACAACAGCTTGTTGTCGTGGGACAGCAGCAGGCCGCGGGGGCGCTGGCCGACGGGCAGGGTGTCGGTGACTTGCAGGGTCTGCAGGTCGATCAGGCTCAGGCTGTTGTCCTTTTCGTTGGAGACCCAGGCGGTGCTGGCAACGGCATGGCCAGCGGCGAGCAGCAAGGTGCACGAGAGCAGGGTGCGGCGCATGGCGGATTCCTTGTTGTTGTGATGTTCGGATCAGGGAAAGCGGCAGCTGACTTCGGGTTTGTCGTAGCCCAGGCTGTCCATCTCGTTGAACGGGTGCAGAAAGCCCTCCTGGGGGGAGGTGCTGACCAGCGCCCGGGGCTGGACGATGAGAATCGGCTGGCGCAACTGGCCGTTCCATGGCCGGTAGCTGAGCTTGCGACCCTTGAAACCATCGAGGGGCAACTGGTCGCTGATTTCAAGCGTGCGGATCGCCATCGGCTCGGCCTGGCGCAATTTGCTCACGGCGCTGGCGATGCTGCGCACGGCCATCCAGGCGGCGAAATCGCGGTCATTCATCCAGCGCCCGGTCAGGGCTTCAAAGCGTTTTTGCAACTGTGCGGCGCCGTAGGTTTCCACGGTCTTGTGCCAGCCCACCGGGGTCAGGCCCTGGGTGCCGGCGACCGGGCGCGGGTACCAGGTCTGGTAGGGCACGTATTCACCGAAGTCGCCGCGTTCATCGGCCACCAGTACCACGTCGTACTCGGTGGTCTGGGTGAACAGCGGCATATCCGCCTGGGCGCTGCGGCGTTGGTCGTTATCGAAGCTCCAGGGTTTTTCCGCCACCAGTTGCAAGCCAAAGCGCTTGGCCCCGCGGCGCAGGGCGGCGGCATAGGCTTGATCGTCCGGGGTCGGGCCGACGATCAGCAGCGCCCGTTGCCATTTGCGCAACACCAGAAACTGCGCCAGCGCATCGGCGAGCATCGCCCGGCTCGGCAAGGTGTGCAGCACGTTCGGCAGGCAAGCGGTGGTGCGCAGGCTGTCATCGGCACTGCCGGCGTTGAACAGCAAACTGTCGGGCAGTGCCGCACTCAATTGGCGCAGGCTGGTCGCGGGGGCATTCACCACAAACAGGCGCAGGCCTTGTTCGTGCTGAGCCTTCGCCGCTTCGAGCAAGGCTTCGGGGCTGTCGACGCTGGCGCTAACCAGGCTGTAGCCGTGGTTGAGAAAACGCCCGGTGCTGTTGCTGTCGGTGATCGCCAGTTCGGCACCGCGCAGCCCGGCATCGGTGGGTTCGGGGATGACGTTGGACAGCAATGGGCCGGGGTCGGGGCGATAACCCAGGTAGCCGATCCGCACCTGCAAAGGGGCATCGGCGGCCTGGCTTTGGGTGGCCAGGCCGGCGGCGCAGGCAATCGCCAGCAGGTAGATCAGGGCGTAAGGGGCAAGCTGGCGCATAAGGCTCTCCATGACCGTTAGCGCCAGCATAGGAAGCCTGAGGGGCAGTGAAAATATGCAGAAAGTACCGAAGGGCCAGTACCAAGGTAGTAGCCCGCCACACACGGCGCGGTTCTAGCATGGGCAACTACGGCCATTGATCTGGAGGGGATTGACCATGCGTATCGTCAAAGCACTGCTCCTGCCGTTTCTGCTGATCCTGACCCTGATCGGCGTCGACCGGCTCCAGGGCCCGCGTCCCGTGTCCAACGATCGCCTTACGACCAAGGGAGTAGGTGGCGACCACCAAAGCAGCATGGGGTCTGGGCGCAGGGCTTTCTAAGATGGCTGCCATAGCCTCTGCCAAGAGGTTTTGCGTGCAATCCAGAGGGCATGACAATGACAACAAAACGCAACGCCTTGCTCGTGACCGGCCTATTGGCCAGTTTGATCGGCGCAGGTTCCGTCTGGGCCCACGGCAACGTGGTGCCACAGGCCGTCGCCACCCAGGGCCTGACCCCGATAAAAGATACCGGTGTGCAGCTCGATGCCGATGGCTGGGCCGCGGTGAACCCGTATCGCACCGCTCCGGAACACGACAAGGCAGTGGAAATCGGCGCTTCGGCCTATACCCAGAACTGCGCGGCCTGTCATGGCCTGGAGGCCAAGTCCGGCGGTATCGCCCCCGACCTGCGCATGCTCGATGTCGCAGAGGCGGGCGATGAATGGTTCGTCGAACGGGTGCGCCATGGCGCGGTGCGCGACGGTCGCGTGTACATGCCGAAGATGGCCGACTACCTGAGCCAGGAAGCCCTGTGGGCGGTGCGCACTTATCTGGACACTGTGCACGTCGAGGAGTGACCCATGCGCCTGTTCGCGGTGTTGATCAGCGCGCTGTGGCTGTGCTGCCAGGCGGCGCAGGCGCAGGTTCGCAACTACGATGAAATGATCGCCGCCGGGGAGTTGAAGGTGGCGGTCTACAAGGACTTCGCCCCCTACAGCTTTGAGCGCGCCGGCAAACCCCAGGGTGTCGATGTCGAGCTGGCCGAAGCCCTGGCCAAGGCGCTCGGCGTGCGCCTGACGCTGATCTGGGCGCCGGCGGGGGAAAAGCTCGACGACGACCTGCGCGATTACATCTGGCGTGCCAGTGCCTTGCACAACCAGCAACTGGCCGACCTGATGATGCGCGTGCCCTACGACCACGACTACGCGCAGAAGCGCAACGAGCTCGGTGAACTGGTCAACGGCCATGTGGTGATGTTCGGTCCGTACCAGAACGAACAATGGCAGGTGGCCTATGACCGCCGAAGGCTGGACAAGGTCGCCAGCGTCGCGGTGTTCGAGCAGCACCCGATTGGTGTCGAAGTCGACAGCGTGCCGTCGTTCTACCTGACCTCGGTGTTCAACGGCATGCTCGCCGGCAAGACCCATCACTATCCGGGCGTGCCCCAGGCGTTTGCCGCGATGAAGGCCGGTGAGGTCGACGCGGTGATGGCCATGCGCGGCGAAATCGACTGGCAAGTGCACGAAGCGGCCGACCCGCAGCTGGCGCTGGCAGAAAACGCCTACCCGAACATGGGCAAGCAGCTCTGGGAAATCGGCATGGCGGTGCACGAAAGCAACCGGCAACTGGCCTATGCCGTGGAAGAGGCGCTCGAAGGCCTGATCCGCGAGGGTACGGTGAAGACCATCTACGGCCATTACGGCCTGCGTTACGACGCGCCTGAGATGTATCAATAAGGAGCAGGCGATGAAATGGCGAGGGAGTTGTCTGTTGGCCTGCTGGTTGAGCCTGGCGGCACAGGCTGGCGCGATCGATCCCGGCAAAGACCCGGTGCCATCGGTGATGTGGGCTTTCTATCACCAGCAGTTTCTGGGCAATGCGCCGTTCGTTTTCGATGAACGGGTCAAGCTGCTGGCGCCGCCGTTTGCCGAAGACGCCCGGCAGGTGCCGCTGGAAATCGACGCCCGGGCGTTCAAGGGCGAGGTGGTGAGAATCCTCGCCTGGGCAGAACTGAATCCGTTGCCGAAAATCGTCGACTTCCAGCCGCTGGATTCGGTTTTGCCCTGGCTGTCGTTGCGCATTCGCATCGAACAGGCCACGCCCCTGCGCGCGGCGGTGTTGACCCGCGACGGGCTGTGGCATGTCGGCTCGACCCTGATTGACGCCGCAGGTGGCGGTTGCACCGCGCCGAGTGTGGTGCGCACCCAGCCGGGCTGGGAGGAACACATCGGCGAAGTGCTCGGCGGGCGCTATCCCCGGGACGGATTCAGCCGTTTGCGTATGCAGGTGGCCCATCCCATGGACAACGGCATGGTCAGCGGCATTCCGGAATTCTTCATCAACCATGCCGAGCTGCGTGACCACAACCAACACGTGCTGGCCCGGCTGGAGCTGTTTCCGGCGGTCAGCGAAAACCCCAACCTGGCCTTTGACATCGAGGGGGCAGGGCAAACGCGTCTGTTGCTACGGGACAACAGCGGCAATGAGTTCGATGCATCGATCCCCTGACCCCAAGGAGCGTGGCATGCGCTGGATCCTGTTGATGGTGTTAAGCGTCAGTCTGCCGGCCCTGGCCGATCTCGACTACTCACTCAAGCCCCGGCAGATCGCCCGGGACACCTGGCTGCTGGAAGGCAGCCCCGATAATTTCGCCAAGGCCAATGGCGGCAACATCGTCAACACCGCGTTTATCGTCACTGAACGCGGTGTGGTGGTGATCGACACCGGGCCGTCCCGGCGTTACGGCGAAGCGATGCGCAAGGCCATTGCCGCCACCACCGACAAACCGGTGATCGAGGTCCTGCTGACCCATCACCACCCGGACCATGTGCTGGGCAATCAGGCCTTCACCGACGTGCCGATCGGCGCCCTGGCCGGCACCACCGAGCTGTTGCACCGGCAAGGCGATGCCATGGCCGAGAATATGTACCGGATGGTCGGCGACTGGATGCGTGGCACCGAAGTGGTGTTGCCGACGCAGACGCTGACACCCGGCGTGAAAAGTTTTGGGAATCACGATCTGCGTCTGCTGAGCCTGGGTGGGCATACGGGCGCGGATCTGGCTATTCTCGACCAGCAAACCGGCGTGCTGTATGCCGGGGACCTGGTGTTTTATCAGCGGGCGCTGACCACGCCCAACAGTCCGGGGTTGTCAGTGTGGCTGGCGGACATCGCGACCCTGCAAGGTTTGCCCTGGACGCAGGTCGTGCCGGGCCATGGGCCGGTGTCGAGCGACCCACAACCCTTCGAGCAGATGCGCGATTACCTGACCTGGCTCGATCAGCTCATGCGCGACGGCGCGGCCAATGGCAGTGATATGGCCGAGATGATCCGCAGCCCCATCCCCGAACGCTTCGCCGGGATCAACCTGAGCCGTTATGAACTGATCCGCAGCGTCAGTCATCTGTATCCGCGCTATGAGCGCGAGCGGATGACGCGGGTGGATTCCCCCGCAAACAACTGACCCACCCCGATCCAATGTGGGAGCGGGCTTGCTCGCGAAGGCGGAGTGTCAGGCAACAACGATGTTGAATGTGCCGGCCTCTTCGCGAGCAAGCCCGCTCCCACAGGGGGGGCTGTGTCGGGTACAAAATCGCTGCTCATCTCCTCCCACCCTGTACCAAGGAACTAGCAATCTCCTCATTGCGGGCAATTGTTGCCAGGGCGGTGGCGCCCAAGAATCTGCACCAGACCGGGAAAATTTCCGGACATAACAAAAATCCGCAGAGGAAGCCGTCATGACTCAACCCGCACGTCGCCAGCCCTTCGTCCTGAGCCTGCTGCTCAGTGCCATGCTGTTGTCCGGCCAGGCATTGGCCGGGGTTTCCGACCAGGACATTCTCCAGGACCCGAAGAACCCGGAACAGGTCGTGACCAACGGCCTTGGCGTTCAAGGGCAGCGCTACAGCCCGCTGGATATCCTCAACGTCGACAACGTCAAGGAGCTGCGCCCGGCCTGGGCGTTTTCCTTCGGCGGTGAAAAACAGCGGGGCCAGCAAGCGCAGCCGATGGTCAAGGACGGCGTGATGTACATGACCGGTTCCTACTCCCGGGTCTTCGCCGTGGATGCGCGTACCGGCAAGAAGCTCTGGCAATACGATGCGCGTCTGCCCGATGACATCCGCCCTTGCTGCGACGTGATCAACCGTGGCGTCGCGCTGTATGGCGACCTGGTGATCTTCGGCACCCTCGACGCCAAGCTCGTGGCGCTGAACAAGGACACCGGCAAGGTGGTGTGGAGCAAGAAAGTCGCCGACCACAAGGAAGGCTACTCGATCAGTGCCGCGCCGCTGGTGATCAATGGCAAGCTGATTACCGGCGTGGCCGGTGGCGAGTTCGGGGTGGTGGGCAAGATCGAGGCCTACGATCCGAAAAACGGTGATCTGCTGTGGACCCGGCCGACGGTCGAAGGCCATATGGGCTATGTCTACAAGGACGGCAAAGCCGTGGAGAACGGCATCTCCGGCGGCGAGGCGGGCAAGACCTGGCCGGGCGATCTGTGGAAAACCGGCGGTGCAGCCCCTTGGCTTGGCGGCTATTACGATCCGGAAACCAACCTGCTGCTGTTCGGTACCGGCAACCCGGCGCCTTGGAACTCGCACCTGCGCCCTGGCGACAACCTCTACTCCTCGTCGCGCCTGGCGCTCAACCCGGACGACGGCACCATCAAATGGCACTTCCAGAGCACGCCCCACGACGGTTGGGACTACGACGGCGTGAACGAGCTGGTGTCGTTCAACTACAACGAAGGCGGCAAGGAGATCAAGGCAGCGGCCACGGCTGACCGTAACGGTTTCTTCTACGTGCTGGATCGCACCAACGGCAAATTCATCCGTGGCTTCCCGTTCGTGGACAAGATCACCTGGGCCACCGGCCTGGATAAGGACGGCCGGCCGATCTACAACGAAGCCAGCCGTCCCGGCGCCCCGGGTTCGGAAGTCAAGGGCAGCTCGGTGTTCGTGGCGCCGGCGTTCCTCGGTGCGAAAAACTGGATGCCGATGGCCTACAACCGGGACACCGGGTTGTTCTATGTGCCGTCCAACGAATGGGGCATGGACATCTGGAACGAAGGCATCGCGTACAAGAAAGGCGCGGCATTCCTCGGCGCCGGCTTCACCATCAAGCCGTTGAACGAAGACTACATCGGCGTGCTGCGGGCCATCGATCCGAAAACCGGCAAGGAAGTCTGGCGCCACAAGAACTACGCGCCGCTGTGGGGCGGGGTGCTGACCACCAAGGGCAACCTGGTGTTCACCGGCACGCCTGAAGGCTTCCTGCAGGCGTTCAACGCCAAGACCGGCGAAAAGGTCTGGGAATTCCAGACCGGCTCCGGCGTGCTCGGCTCGCCCGTGACCTGGGAAATGGACGGCGAACAGTACGTCTCGGTGCTCTCCGGCTGGGGCGGCGCGGTACCGCTGTGGGGCGGCGAAGTGGCCAAGCGGGTGAAGGACTTCAACCAGGGTGGCATGCTCTGGACCTTCAAGCTGCCCAAGGATCTTGTCGCCAAACACTGATCCCTTGTGGGAGCGGGCTTGCTCGCGAATGCGGTGTGTCATTCAGCAACTTTGTGGCTGACACGACGCCTTCGCGAGCAAGCCCGCTCCCACATTAATTCGTGTGAAACCTACGACCAAATAACGAGAGACCCTCCTGCCAACGACGCATTCGTCTGGCACGCGGGGCTCTCTAGTATCGGCTCATCGCCTGTCAGTACGACAGGCATCGACCCAGACAGAGGCCCACCATGATCTACGCACAACCCGGAACCCCAGGCGCCGTCATTACCTTCAAGCCGCGCTACGGAAACTTCATCGGTGGCGAGTTCGTTGCCCCGATCAATGGCGAGTACTTCACCAACACCTCGCCGGTCAATGGTGAAGTGATCGCCGAGTTCCCGCGCTCCAGCGCCGCCGACATCGACAAGGCCCTCGACGCCGCCCATGCCGCTGCCGACGCCTGGGGCAAGACCTCGGCCCAGGACCGCTCCCTGGTGCTGCTGAAGATCGCCGACCGCATCGAGCAGAACCTTGAGGTCCTGGCCGTCACCGAAACCTGGGACAACGGCAAGGCCGTGCGCGAAACCCTGAACGCCGACGTACCGCTGGCGGCCGACCACTTCCGTTACTTCGCCGGCTGCATCCGTGCCCAGGAAGGCGGGGCTGCCGAGATCAACGAGCTGACCACGGCCTATCACTTCCATGAGCCCTTGGGTGTGGTCGGGCAGATCATTCCGTGGAACTTCCCGCTGCTGATGGCCGCCTGGAAACTCGCCCCGGCGCTCGCCGCCGGCAACTGCATCGTGCTCAAGCCTGCCGAGCAAACGCCGCTGTCGATCATGGTGTTCGCCGAGCTGATCGCTGACCTGCTGCCGGCGGGCGTACTCAACATCGTCCAGGGCTTCGGTCGCGAAGCCGGCGAGGCCCTGGCCACCAGCAAGCGCATCGCCAAGATCGCCTTCACCGGTTCGACCCCGGTGGGCGCGCACATCATGCATTGCGCCGCCGAGAACATCATCCCGAGCACCGTCGAGCTGGGCGGCAAGTCGCCGAACATCTTCTTCGAAGACATCATGAACGCGGAACCGGCGTTCATCGAAAAAGCCGCCGAAGGCCTGGTGCTGGCGTTCTTCAACCAGGGTGAAGTCTGCACCTGTCCGTCCCGGGCGCTGGTGCAGGAGTCGATCTACGAGCCGTTCATGGCCGAGGTGATGAAGAAGATCGCCAGGATCAAGCGCGGCAACCCGCTGGACACCGACACCATGGTCGGCGCCCAGGCGTCCGAGCAGCAATACGACAAGATCCTCTCGTACCTGACCATTGCCCAGGAGGAGGGCGCCGAGCTGCTCACCGGCGGCGCGGCCGAACGCCTGGAGGGGGACCTGTCCAGCGGTTACTACATCCAGCCGACCCTGCTCAAGGGCCACAACAAGATGCGCGTGTTCCAGGAAGAAATCTTCGGTCCGGTGGTGGGTGTCACCACCTTCAAGGACGAAGCCGAAGCCCTGGCGATTGCCAACGACAGCGAGTTCGGCCTCGGCGCCGGCCTGTGGACCCGCGACATCAACCGCGCCTACCGCATGGGCCGGGCGATCAAGGCCGGGCGCGTATGGACCAATTGCTACCACCTGTACCCGGCGCACGCCGCGTTCGGCGGCTACAAGAAGTCCGGCGTTGGCCGGGAAAACCACAAGATGATGCTTGATCACTATCAGCAGACGAAAAACCTGCTGGTGAGCTACGACATCAATCCGCTGGGGTTCTTCTAACCCACTGAATGCACACAATCCCTGTAGGAGCTGCCGAAGGCTGCGATCTTTTGATTGTGAATTCCAAGATCAAAAGATCGCAGC
>NZ_JBWKZB010000052.1:0-43455 GCF_059424105.1 Pseudomonas sp. GW456-E7
CGAATGCGGTGTGTCAGTCACCTTTTATGTCGACTGACACACCGCATTCGCGAGCAAGCCCGCTCCCACAGGTTTAGACAGCGGCAGGGCGCAGGGAGTAGGTTTTCAACTGATCGGCGAAGTCGCGCAGGGATTGAATCCCGCTGGCTTCGGCTTCGTGCACCCAGTCCTTGATGGCCGCCAGCATGTCGTGGCCATTTGAGCTGGTCTTGACCCAGATCTGCTGCAGGGCCAGGCGTTTCTCGTAGATTACCTTCAGTGCCTGACTGTGCTCGAGCATGTTCTGGATGCGTACATGGTGTTTGTCATCCAGCAGGCTGGTCTCTCGCGAAAGCAAGCGTTTGGCCCGGTGGAACTGGTGGCGGACCGAGTGATCGACCTTTTCCAACTCTTGCTTGACCAGCGGGCCGATCACCAATTTGCGGTACTGGGCCATGATCTGGAAGCGGTTGTTGAGGATCGCCATGGCGGTGTCCATGTCCAGGTTGCCCTTGCCTTCGACGCGATGGGCAATCGGCGCAACCCGTTGAACCTTGGCCAGGCGCAGGAAGCTGAAGACTTTGATCCACGCCCAGCCCAGGTCGAATTCCCACTTCTTCACCGACAGTTTTGCCGAATTAGGGTAGGTGTGATGGTTGTTATGCAGTTCTTCGCCGCCAATCAGGATGCCCCAAGGCACCAGGTTGGTGGCCGCATCGCGGCATTCGAAGTTGCGGTAGCCGATGGCATGGCCCAGGCCATTGACCACGCCGGCGGCCCACACAGGGATCCACATCATCTGGATGGCCCAGATGGTGATGCCGATGGTGCCGAACAGCATCAGGTCGATAGCGGCCATGATCGCCACGCCCAACAGCGGGAAGCGGCTGTAGAGGTTGCGCTCGATCCAGTCTTCGGGGCAGTTCTTGCCGTAGATGCGCAGCGTCTCGGGGTTTTCCGCTTCGGCGCGGTACAGCTCGGCGCCTTTGCGCAGCACCGTGGACAGCCCCTTGATGACCGGGCTGTGCGGGTCATCGACGGTTTCGCATTTGGCGTGATGCTTGCGGTGGATGGCCGTCCACTCGCGGGTGTTCTGCGCCGTGGTCAGCCACAGCCAGAAACGGAAGAAATGCTTGAGGCCCCCATTCAGCTCCAGGGAGCGATGGGCCGAGTAACGATGCAGATAGACCGTGACGGCGATGATCGTGACGTGGGTCATCAGCAGGGTGACTGCCACCAGTGACCAGGCCGACAAGCCAAGTAAACCTTCGTACCACATAGGCTGTAGGGCCCTCGATAAAGAAAAAAACAGCCGTTGCATTATCACTAAGCCCACACAGAAAACCAGTCGCCCTTTCAGATAAGAGTGGCTGGATGTGTCTTTAAACTATAATTCCAACCTTTTTGTATGGACATGGATCGCCGGATGCCTGCCACCTATCGCGATGCCTTGCGTGCAGCGCTGCTTTATCTGTTGCTTTCCGTCGTTTGGCTGCTAGTCAGTGGCTATTTATTGAACAGTTTATTCGATAGCTCCGCCGAGCGACTGCGATGGCAACTGATCAACGGTTACGTTTGGGTGCTATTCAGCGCCGGACTGATCCTCATTGCCCGGGTGCGGCTTCTGCGGGGTATCGACGCCAAACTGCGTGAGCGCGATGCCGACCGCATGCGCTTGCGACAGGCGGCGGCAGTGTTCGACTGCACGCGCGAAGGGGTGCTGGTCACCAATCGGGAAGGCGCGATCGTCCATGTGAACCGGGCCTTTATGGAGATCACCGGTTATGCCCTTGAGGAGGTGCTGGGGCAGCGGCCCAATATGTTCAAGTCGGGGCGCCATCCAGCGCAATTCTATCAAGCGATGTTCGCCACGCTTGCAAGCGCCGGGGAGTGGAGCGGGGAAATCTGGAACCGACGCAAAAGCGGCGAGATTTACCCGCAATGGCAGACAATCCGCCTGATTCATGATGACGACGGCCAGCCGAGCCAGTATGTGGCGGTGTTTTCCGATATCAGCGCAATCAAGAACTCCGAACACGAGTTGATGCACCTGGCGCACCACGACCCGCTGACCGACCTGCCGAACCGTCTGCTGTTCACCGACCGCGCCGAACAGGCCCTGGCCTCGGCACAGGTGCACAAGCGTGGTTGCGCGCTGCTGATGATCGATCTCGATCACTTCAAGATGATCAACGACAGCCTTGGGCATACCATCGGCGATCAGTTGCTCAAGGCGGTGGCCGGGCGCCTGGCCGCCATGTTCGGCCCGGGCATCACGCTGGCGCGCTTGGGTGGGGATGAGTTCGCGGTACTCGCCGAAAGCTGTCCGCAACTGGTTCAGGCCGCTGCGTTGGCCCAGCGGATTATCGATGGCCTCAAAGAGCCGTTCCTCATAGATGGGCACCAGTTGTTCATCAACACCAGCATCGGCATCAGCCTGTTCCCCAGCGATGCCTTGAGCGTCGAGCAACTGCTGCGTAATGCCGACTCTGCGCTGTTCAAGGCCAAAAGCACGGGGCGCAATGACTATGCCCTGTACACCGAAGAGCTGACGGCCCACGTGCAGCAACGGGTCGAGATCGCTTTCGAATTGCGCCGCGCCCTGGACCAGCAGGAACTGCAGGTTTATTACCAGCCGGTTCACGACCTGAAGACCAGCCGCCTGATGGGTGTCGAGGCGCTGGTGCGTTGGCAGCACCCGCAGCGGGGGCTGGTGTCACCGGCGGAATTCATTCCAGTCGCCGAACGAACCGGTCTGATCGCCGAAATCGATGCCTGGGTCATGGCACAGGCGTGCCGGCAGATGTGTCAGTGGCAGCAGGACGGGGTGGTGCTGTCGTTTGTGGCGGTCAACGTTTCATCGCGCCTGTTCGCCCGTCGCGAGCTGTATCAGCAGGTGGCGCAGGTACTGCGCGAAACCGGGCTGGAACCGGACTGTCTGGAACTGGAAGTGACCGAAAGCGCGGTGATGGACGATCCGGAAGTCGCGCTGGAGCAGATGCATCGCCTGCGCGAGTTGGGTGTGCGCCTGGCCATCGATGACTTCGGCACGGGTTACTCATCGCTGTTGCGGCTCAAGCGCCTGCCGGTGCAAAAACTGAAAATCGACCAGGGCTTCGTCGCCGGATTGCCGTGGGACGAGGATGATGCGGCGATCTCGCGGGTGATCATCGCTCTGGCCCAAAGCATGGGCATGCAGGTTCATGCCGAAGGGATCGAGCAGGTCGAACAGGCGGCTTTCCTCCTCGAGCAGGGCTGTGATCTGGGGCAGGGCTACTGGTTTGGGCGGCCGGTGCCGGCGGTGCGGCTGGATTGGACATGTGCGCCGGTGATCGGATAGGTGCCCAGTTCAGTTGATGCCCAAACCCTGTGGGAGCGAGCTTGCTCGCGATAGCGGAATATCAGCCGACATTTCTGGCGACTGACACTCCCTCATCGCGAGCAAGCCCGCTCCCACAGGTTTTTGGTGCGCTTGAAAGAGGGTGATTCGCCTCAAGCCCTTGTCCCTTCAATTAATGTTTTCTGGTTATATAAACATTCTTAAATAGTCTTTTTAAGAATATCCAGACCTCACTAGTATTGCTCCCAAGCCGCAAGCAGTGCCGACACTGCGAGGCAATCTCTCAGTTGAAGGAGCAGCAATATGAGCGCATCCCTGCGTAGCGTCGACGGTCAAGACGAAGCCACCATCCTGCGTGAAATCCAGAGCGCCCTGCGCGACCTGCGGTTTGGTGCCGTGGAAATCACTGTGCACAACGCGCAGGTGGTGCAGATCGAACGCAAAGAAAAATTCCGTTTGCAGCAGCCAGGCAACAAACCGGGCTGAAGTGGATCGCAGCCCCCTGTAGGAGCTGCCGAAGGCTGCGATCTTTGAACCGGCAACGCGATTCCAGAAGTCCATAAAAAAAGCCAACAAACCAAGAATTCCAGGAGCTTTCACCATGTCGTCGATTCGTCATTTCGCTTTGGCCGCCCTGGCCAGCGCCCTTTTTGCCGGTTCCGCAGTTGCCAAGGACTACGAGCTGCTCAACGTGTCGTACGACCCGACCCGCGAGCTGTACCAGGACTACAACGCCGAATTCGTCAAGTTCTGGCAAAAGGAACATGCCGGCGACACCGTGAAAATCCAGCAATCCCATGGTGGCTCGGGCAAGCAAGGCCGGGCGGTGATCGATGGCCTGCGCGCCGACGTGGTGACCCTGGCCCTGGCCGGTGACATCGACGAAATCGCCAAGCTCGGCAAGACCCTGCCGGCTGACTGGCAAAAGCGCCTGCCGGATGCAAGCACGCCTTACACCTCGACCATCGTGTTCCTGGTGCGCAAGGGCAACCCTAAAGGCATCAAGGACTGGGGTGACCTGGTCAAGAATGACGTTTCGGTGATCACGCCGAACCCGAAAACCTCCGGCGGTGCGCGCTGGAACTTCCTCGCGGCCTGGGCCTATGGCCTCAAAGCCAATGGCGGCGACGAAGCCAAGGCCAAGGAATACGTGCAAACCCTGTTCAAGCACGTGCCCGTGCTGGACACCGGCGCCCGTGGCTCGACCATTACCTTCGTCAACAACGGTCAGGGCGACGTGTTGCTGGCCTGGGAAAACGAAGCCTTCCTGGCCCTGAAAGAAGAGGGCGGCGCCGACAAGTTCGACATCGTCGTGCCTTCGCTGTCGATCCTCGCCGAGCCACCGGTGGCGGTGGTCGACAAGAATGCCGAGAAAAAGGGCAACGAGCAGATCGCCGAAGCCTACCTCAAGCATCTGTACAGCCCGGCCGGCCAGGAAATCGCGGCGAAGAATTTCTATCGCCCGCGTGACAAGGACGTGGCCGCCAAGTACGCCCAGCAGTTCCCGAAACTGGAACTGGTGAGCATCGACAAGGACTTCGGCGGCTGGAAAACCGCACAGCCGAAATTCTTCAATGACGGTGGGGTGTTCGACCAGATCTACCAGGCGCAGTAATCTTAAATTGCCACTACGAGCCCCAATGCAAGTCAGCTAAGGTGCTTAACATGTGGGAGCGGGCTTGCTCGCGAAGACGGTGTATCAGGCGGCATTAACGTTGACTGACACACTGCTTTCGCGAGCAAGCCCGCTCCCACATGAGTGGGTTTAGCAGATCGCTTTTTAACCAAGGACTTTTATGTCGCGTCGTATCTCCCCCGTCATACCCGGCTTCGGGCTGACGCTGGGCTACACCTTGGTGTACCTCAGCCTGATTGTGCTCATACCACTGGCGGCGATGTTCGTGCATGCCGCTCAACTCACCTGGGATCAGTTCTGGGCAATCATCTCGGCGCCACGGGTGCTGGCGGCGCTGAAGCTCAGCTTCGGCACTGCCCTGTGTGCGGCAATCATCAACGGCATCATCGGCACGCTGCTGGCCTGGGTATTGGTGCGCTATACCTTCCCTGGACGAAAAGTGATCGATGCAATGATCGACTTGCCGTTCGCATTGCCCACGGCGGTGGCCGGTATTGCACTGACAGCGCTGTACACCCCTACCGGCCTGGTCGGTCAGTTTGCAGCGGATCTGGGTTTCAAGATCGCCTACACCCCCCTGGGCATCACCCTTGCCCTCACTTTTGTGACACTTCCATTCGTAGTACGTACCGTACAGCCAGTATTGGCAGATATTCCTCGTGAAGTCGAAGAAGCGGCGGCGTGCCTGGGTGCAAAACCGTTGCAGGTTTTCCGCCATATCCTGCTGCCGGCACTGCTGCCGGCATGGCTGACCGGTTTCGCTTTGGCCTTTGCCCGCGGGGTCGGCGAGTACGGTTCGGTGATTTTCATCGCCGGTAACATGCCGATGAAAACCGAGATTCTGCCGCTGCTGATCATGGTCAAACTCGACCAATACGATTACACCGGCGCTACCTCCATTGGTGTACTGATGCTGGTGGTTTCCTTCGTCCTGTTGCTGCTGATCAACTTGTTGCAGCGACGCATCGAAACCCCATAAGGAGGCGCACCCATGTCCCAATCGTCTATTGCTGCCGCTTCCTCGAACGCTGCCCGCCGTGGCAGCGCGACTTCGCGGCGAATCCTGATCGGCCTTGGCTGGCTGATTTTTGCGCTGTTCCTGCTGCTGCCGCTGTTCATCGTGGTGTCCCAGGGACTGAAGCTCGGCCTCGGTGCGTTCTTCACCGCGATCTTTGAGCCGGACGCGCTGTCGGCACTGAAACTCACGGTCATCGCCGTACTGATTTCGGTGCCGTTGAACCTGGTGTTCGGCGTCAGCGCCGCCTGGTGCGTGAGCAAGTACTCGTTCCGTGGCAAGAGCATGCTGGTGACGCTGATCGACCTGCCGTTCTCGGTGTCGCCGGTGATCGCCGGTCTGGTCTATGTGCTGATGTTCGGCGCCCAGGGCCTGTTTGGCCCATGGCTGCAGGATCACGACATCCAGATCGTCTTCGCCCTGCCGGGCATCGTGTTGGCGACGATTTTCGTCACCGTGCCGTTCGTGGCCCGTGAACTGATCCCGCTGATGCAGGAACAAGGCACTCAGGAAGAGGAAGCCGCGCGCCTGCTCGGCGCCAACGGCTGGCAGATGTTCTGGCACGTCACCGTACCCAACATCAAATGGGGCCTGATCTACGGCGTGGTGTTGTGCACCGCCCGGGCCATGGGGGAATTCGGTGCGGTGTCGGTGGTGTCCGGGCACATTCGCGGGGTGACCAACACCCTGCCGTTGCACGTCGAGATCCTCTACAACGAATACAACCACGTGGCCGCGTTCGCCGTGGCGAGCCTGTTGCTGATCCTGGCGCTCTTCATCCTGCTGCTCAAGCAGTGGAGCGAAAACCGTATTAACCGCCTGCGCGCCAGCGCCGCGGAGGAATAATTCATGTCGATCGAAGTGCGTAACGTCAGCAAGAATTTCAACGCGTTCAAGGCGCTGGACAACATCAGCCTGGACATCCAGAGCGGCGAACTCGTCGCGTTGCTCGGCCCGTCGGGCTGCGGCAAGACCACGCTGCTGCGGATCATCGCCGGCCTGGAAACCCCGGACAAGGGCAACATCGTGTTCCACGGTGAAGACGTTTCCGGCCACGACGTGCGTGATCGCAACGTCGGTTTCGTGTTCCAGCACTACGCCCTGTTCCGCCACATGACGGTGTTCGACAACGTCGCGTTCGGCCTGCGCATGAAGCCGAAAAACCAGCGCCCGAGTGAAAGCCAGATCGCAACCAAGGTTCACGAACTGTTGAACATGGTGCAACTGGACTGGTTGTCGGATCGCTATCCGGAGCAACTCTCCGGCGGCCAGCGCCAGCGCCAGCGCATTGCCTTGGCCCGGGCGCTGGCGGTGGAGCCGAAAGTGCTGCTGCTCGACGAGCCTTTCGGCGCCCTCGACGCCAAGGTTCGCAAGGAGCTGCGCCGCTGGCTGGCGCGTCTGCACGAAGACATCAACCTGACCTCGGTGTTCGTGACCCACGACCAGGAAGAAGCGATGGAAGTCGCCGACCGTATCGTGGTGATGAACAAGGGTGTGATCGAGCAGATCGGCTCACCGGGTGACGTCTACGAAAACCCGGCCAGTGACTTCGTCTATCACTTCCTCGGTGATTCGAACCGCCTGCACCTGGGCGAAGACAACCACGTGCTGTTCCGCCCGCACGAAGTGTCGCTGTCGCGCCATGAACTGGAAGATCACCACGCGGCCGAAGTGCGCGATATTCGTCCGCTGGGCGCGACAACGCGGGTGACGCTGAAGGTCGAAGGGCAGAGCGATCTGATCGAGGCCGAAGTGGTCAAGGATCACGACAGCCTGATCGGATTGGCGAAGGGCGAGACGCTGTTCTTCAAGCCGAAGGTCTGGCAGAAGGTTGCCAACATCTAAAGCAAAAGCATCGCGAGCAAGCTCGCTCCCACAGGGATTTGGGTTGGCCACAACTATTGTGTTCGACCCTGATCCACTGTGGGAGCGAGCTTGCTCGCGATTGCTATCTAGACAGCTGCACGCTTCGGATTGACCCGCACTTCACCCGCCCGCGCCTCAATCTGCTCTTTGAGCTCATGCCGCATCCCCAGCATGAACGCCAGTTCCGCCACCACGAACAACGGCCCGACAATCAACCCGGTCACGTCGTCGACAAAGGCCGGTTTGCGCCCTTCGTAGTGATGGCCGACAAACTGGATCGCCCAACCGATCACGAACATCGTCACGCCGCTGCCCAGCCAGACCAGCGTGCTTTGCTGTGCCAGCGCATGACCGGCCCACACGCACAGCCCGAGCAAGACGGTCATCAACACGCCCAGGCGCAATTCCAGGCGCAGATAAAACCACGCCGATGCCAGCGACACGAGCACCGCCGGTGACAGCCACACGCCACCCAGCGACCACTCCGGCCGGGACAGCAACACCGCGACGGCGACCACGATCAGCGGAATACCGATAAAGTGCGATGCAATATTGCGCGGGTCACGGTGGTAGGCGGCGTATTGACTGAGGTGGTCGACGAGGCTTTTCATTGTTGTTCTCCTGTGGGGTGATTGATCATGCCCCGGGGTCACTTCCCGCTCTGTCAGCCAGGCGACAATCTCTAGGAGTTTTCATGGATATGCAGGTCTGGCGCCCACGCCTGATGAGCGGTCAGTGGTTCAGCCATTTGCCTGTTTCCCTACAGGATAGCCTGCTGTCGGCGGCCAGGCTGCGGCGCCTGTCGCCGGGCCAGCGGCTGTTCAAGCGCGGCGATCCGCCCTGCGGCCTGTACGCGGTGCTTGAAGGCGCGGTACGCGTCGGTGCCGTGAGCGAGCAGGGCAAGGAAGCCTTGCTGAGCCTGGTGGAGCCGCCGCACTGGTTCGGCGAGATCTGCCTGTTCGATGGCCAGCCACGCACCCACGATGCCTACGGCGTGGGCCAGTGCACACTGCTGCATATTCCCCAGAACACCGTTCTGGCGTTGCTCGACGAGCATCCGCAGCACTGGCGGCAACTGGCATTGTTGATGAGCCAGAAACTGCGCATGACCTTCATCAACCTTGAACAATTGAGCCTGTTGCCAGCCCCGGCGCGGCTGGCGCACCGCTTGCTGATGATCGCCGAAGGCTATGGCGAGACCGCCCCGCCGCGGCGCGTCCTGCAACTGCCCCAGGAGCAGCTTGCCGCCATGTTGTCGCTGTCGCGCCAGACCACCAACCAGATCCTCAAGGAGTTGCAGGGGCAGGGGGTTATCGGGCTGAGTTACGGCGAAATCGAAATCCTCGATGCCGAGCGGTTGCGGGAACTGGCGACAATCTGACGGTGAACACTGAATCATTGTGGGAGCGGGCTTGCTCGCGAAGGCGCCAGGTCAGGTATATCAATTTCAACTGACACACCGCTTTCGCGAGCAAGCCCGCTCCCACAGTGGACCTGTATAAAATCACAAGGTTGTGGTCACCGAAAAACCTGTGGGAGCGGGCTTGCCCGCGATGGGGCCAGACCAGCCAACTCACCTTCCGGATCAATCAGCGCAACCCATCCCGAAACTGCCCCGGCGTCATCCCGGTCCAGCGCTTGAATGCGCGACTGAAGCTGCTGGTATCGGCAAACCCGAGCAGATAACTGATTTCGCTCAGCGACACCTGCGGGTCCCGCAGGTGCAGCAGCGCGAGGTTTTCGCGGCTTTCGTTGAGCAGCGTATCGAACCGGCAGCCCTCATCCGCCAGGTGCCGTTGCAGGCTGCGCAGGCTCAGGTGCAGGGCCTTGGCGATGTGTTCGGCGCTGGGTTCGCCTTCGGGCAGTTGTTCTTCAATGGCGTCGCGGACCTTGCGCTCCCACGTCAGCGGCTTGAGTTGCGCCAGGGTGCGCTTGAGCACGGTTTCGTTGTGTTCGGCCAATTCCGGGTTGGCGTCATCCAGGTGGCTGTCGAAGTCGATGAGGGCGAACTCCAGCCGATCCTCGTCGGCGCCGAAGTGCACGGGCGAGCGAAAGACTTTATGCCATTGGTGCGCGTCTGCCGGCTCCGGGCGGCGCAGGTAGGTCGCCAGTGGTGCGTATTCACGGCCCAGGCGATTGCGGCAGGTGCGCACGTAAATCGCCATGAACGCATCGATGGCTTCGAAGGCCGGGGCCGGGTTGCCGGCAGGGATTTTCAGACGGAAATGGTAGCGATCCTCGGCGCGGGTCAGTTCCAGTTCGAGGGCATCGCTGACCACCTGGTGATAGCGCACGATGCGCTCGAACACTTCCCGCAGACTGCCGCTGGCCACCAGCGCATAACCCAGCGCATGGAAGGTGGTCGGGCTGACGAAGCGCGAAACCCGTAAACCGATCGCCGGGTCACCGCTGGCCTGCACTGCCAGATTCCACAGGTGTGTGGTGCCCGACAGGGGATAACGCGCGTTCGGGTCGTCCATCAGTTGCGGGTCGAGCCCCGATTGCTGGCACAGGGCGGTGCTGTCAATGCCCAGGGCATCGAGCTGCTTGCGCAGGGCGCGGGTCCAGCTGGCGAGGGAGGTCGGTTCAGTCATGCTGATTGGCGCTTCCAGTCAACAGGTTGGCGTTCACGGCTACCGCATTGCGAGGTTCCGCAAGGCAGGATGCAACCATCAATAACCAGAGGATGGAAGCATGGACCGTACTTCTGCAAGCCCCCAACGACTGAATGCAGCCCAACGTTCAGCCCATATCCGTGAAGTGGTGCTGGCCAGAGGTGTCGAATTGCGTGAGAAATACCCGATTCTCAAGCATCAGGACGCCCTCGGCGCAGGCATTCTGACCTTCGCCATCGCCGGTATGGTCGGTTCGGCGGCGCTCTACATGAGCGGGCACATGGCCTGGTGGGCGTGCCTGTTGCTCAACGCTTTTTTCGCTTCGCTGACCCATGAGCTGGAACACGATCTGATCCACAGCATGTACTTCCGCAAGCAGAAGGTGCCGCACAACCTGATGATGGGATTGGTGTGGCTGGCGCGGCCGAGCACCATCAACCCCTGGATTCGCCGCCATCTGCACCTCAATCACCACAAGGTGTCGGGCTCTGAGACCGACACGGAAGAGCGCGCCATCACCAATGGCGAACCCTGGGGTTTTGCGCGGCTGTTGATGATCGGCGACAACATCATGTCCTCGGTCATCCGCATGCTGCGCGCCAAAACCTGGGCAATGAAGTTCAGCATCATCAAACGCACGCTAAAGGTCTATGCACCGCTGGCGCTGATGCACTGGGGCGCGTGGTACGTGTTTCTCGGTTTCCATGCAGCGAATGGTGTTGCGCACCTGATGGGGGCACCGATCGAGTGGTCGGCGACGACGTTGTGGGTGATGCAGGTGATCGACATCGCGGCCGTCGTGATCATCGGCCCGAACGTGTTGCGCACCTTCTGCCTGCACTTCATCAGCTCGAACATGCATTACTACGGTGACGTGGAGCCGGGCAACGTGATGCAGCAGTGCCAGGTGCTCAATGCCCCGTGGCTGTGGCCGCTGCAGGCGTTCTGCTTCAACTTCGGCAGCAGCCACGGGATCCATCACTTTGTGGTGAAGGAGCCGTTCTACATCCGCCAGTTGACCGTGCCGGTGGGGCACAAGGTGATGCGCGAGATGGGGGTGCGGTTCAATGATTTCGGTACGTTTGCGCGGGCTAACCGGTTTGAGCGCAGGGAAGAAGTGGCTGCGGAAAAGGTGCGTACGGCTCAAGTCTAGTCGTCGTTTGAAAGGGCCTCTTCGCGGGCAAGCCCGCTCCCACAGGTTTCTGCGATGAACGCAAAATTTGCGTTCGGCACAAATCACTGTGGGAGCGGGCTTGCTCGCGAAAGCGTTGTATCAGGCAGCATCAATCCGGCTGAAACGGCCATTCACTCAAGATCACCCCAGTCTCATCCACATACTTCTCGTACCTGGCTCGATGCTTATTAGAATTTTTTTAGCTTTAAAACACTAATTTCAGCGGCGGCGGTGGTGGAGCAAACGATTATTTTGAGTGATAAGAGGTTCAGCTTCTATAAGGAATTAATGGCGAACGCGATAACAGTATGCGGCATCGCATTTTTGCCTTTCGATCAGAATTGTTTTCATAAAGCCTTTAATAGAAAATCCTGAGCCGTGGATGCCAGTAATTTTGAATCTTCCACCAGGACCTATGATTGTTTTAATAGGGTCTCCTGTTTTTTGCACTGTAATTTCTGCAGAGCCATCGTTGAGTACCTCAAAATCTGGAATTGTAAGGTTTTGCTGTGTGGAATAATGGTCACTTGTAGTGCTTTCGATCTTAGAGTCGGAAAATAAAAAGCACAGATTTTTGGAACATCCAGACCTTGAAATTGAAAAAAATTGGAATTCGGTGTGTGGTGCAGCATTGAAAATTCCACCCGCGGTTGGAAAAAATGGGATAGACATACTTTGCCCGGGTTGTAATGTAGTATCCGGATGGTTATAAATCCGAGCCGTGATTGCACGGCTTGGTGATTCATTTTTGAATTCGGAACTTTCAGAAAGTGGTTTTGTATCCTCTGCAGCATAAATTATGGGTGATAAAAGGATGGATAATAAGGTTGTCAAGGTTGCAACTTTCATAATATTTGCTCGCAGTGGTTAGTTAGCTACTCCTGTATTTAATGTCGCTTTGTTTGGTTTATCTACTGACAGAAATGACAGGTTTTCCGGAATGCTCATTGTATTTTCGAAGTGCTATTTATTTTTTGATACCATTTCCGAATATGGCCACTGAGACGACTCGTCTTACAGGCAATATCAATCCGGCTGAAACGGCAACTCACTCAAGATCACCCCAGTCTCATCCACATACCGCTGCCAATGCTCGATCAAGGCACTGAGCCGCTGCGGCTGGCTCGACGCCAGGTCATGAATCTCCCCCGGATCACTGCCCAGGTCATACAGCTGCCAGGTCGCCGGTCCAACGGGCCCGGGGATGTACACCGCCTTCCACTGCCCCTGGCGAATCGCCCGCCGACCGAACAATTCCCACCCGGTCACGGTGTGCTCGTCATGCACGTGCGCCGTCTCGCCCGACAGGAACCCCAGCCACGACTTCCCGCGAACTGGCGCCACGGGTTTGCCGTGCCATTGCTTGCCCGGATGGCGCACACCGGCCAGGTCGAGAATGGTCGGCGTGATGTCCATCACCGTGCCGAACCCATGGCTGATCTGGCCCTTGAGCGGCAGCTGCGGGTAATGCACCAGCGCCGGCACGCGAATCCCGCCTTCGGTGGTGAAGGCCTTGAACAGTCGCGACGGCGCGGTCGCCACTTGCGCCCAGTTCGGCCCGTACCAGACGTAGGAGTTGGCGCGGCCGATGTTGTCCAGGCTGTTGTCGTAGTGCTGGTTGAGATAGGTCAGCAACTGCGGGCCGAATTTCGGAAAGGCCTCCAGCAACGCCCCTTCGGCGCCGTTATCGGACATGAACAGGATGAAGGTGTTGTCCAGTTGTCCCTGCTGGCGCAAGTAATCGACGACACGCCCGATGTTCCAGTCCATGCGCTCGACCATCGCCGCATAAACCTCCATGGCCCGCGCGGAAATCTGCCGCTGTTCATCACTCAACGCATCCCACTGTGCGCTCAGCTGGATCAGGGGATGCGGCTCGACATCGGCCTCGATCAATCCCAGCTTCTTGAGTTTTTCCAGGCGTTCCAGGCGCAACACTTCAGGGCCGGCGTCATAGCGCCCGCGGTATTTTTCCACCACCTCGGCCGGTGCCTGCAGCGGCCAGTGCGGTGCGGAAAACGGCAGATAGGCGAAGAACGGTCGGGTCTGGTCGCGCTCCTTGAGGTATTGCAGCAGCTTGTCACCGAAGGCGTCGGAGGAATAAAAATCCTTCGGCAGTTCATCGATGAATTGGTCGTCTTCGATGTACAGCGCCGGGGTGGATTTCAGCAGCCGTGGCGTCGTTTCATCGTAGGTCGGCTCGAAGCCGTAATGGTTGGCCGCGCCGGGCAACAGCGAAAACGAACGCTCGAAACCCCGGGCGTGGGGTGCCAATTCGGCGGTCAGGCCCAGGTGCCATTTGCCGCTCATCAACGTCTGGTAACCCGCCTCGCGCAGCAGCTCGGGCAGGGCGACCACGCGGTCGTTCAAGTGCCCTTCGTAGCCTGGCTTACCGATCAGGTCCGGGGTCAGGGCTTCGGCCATGGTGCCGATGCCGGCGATGTGGTGATCGGTACCGGTGAGCAGCATCGAACGGGTCGGCGAGCAGGTCGGTGCGGTGTGGAAATCGGTCAGGCGCAGGCCATTGTTGGCCAGGGCATCGAGGTTCGGTGTATTGATTTCACCACCGAAGGCGCCGAGGTCGGAGAAGCCCAGGTCATCGGCCAGGATCACTAAAAAGTTGGGACGTTGCGGCATCAAGCATTTCCTTTTTCAGTAGGCAATGAAGGACAGCGGCAGATCGCGGACCTGCACCGGCACGGGGGGCTGGTAGTGACCGTCGCTGGTGAGTTCGTGAAGCAGTTCTTCGCGCAATTGGTGGAAGTCGAAACTGCTGCGCTGGCGCGGATGGGGCAGGGCAATGTCGACCACTTGCTTGATCCGCCCCGGACGCGGCTCCATCACCACCACGCGGTCGGCGAGGAAGATCGCTTCCTCGACATCGTGGGTGACCAGCACTGTGGTGATTTTTGCCCGCGCGCGGATCGCCAGCAGTTCGTCCTGCATCTGCTGGCGGGTCAGTGCGTCGAGAGCACCGAAGGGCTCGTCCAGCAACAGAATCCGTGGGCTGGCCACCAGGCCGCGGGCGATGGCCACGCGCTGCGCCATGCCGCCGGAGAGCTGGTGCGGATAGGCCCGGGCGAAGTCGCCGAGGCCCACCAGCTCGATGAAGTCATGGATACGCCGGTGCTTTTGCGCGGCGCTCAATGGCTCGTTGACCAGGCCCAGGCCGATGTTGTCGGCCACGCTCAGCCACGGGAACAAACGGTGTTCCTGAAAGACGATGCCGCGCTCGCCACCGATGCCGCTGACGGCTTTTCCGTCCACGGTGATTTGCCCGCGAAATTGCGTATCCAGGCCCACCAACAGCCGCAGTAAAGTGGATTTGCCGCAACCGCTGGAGCCGACGATGGCGACGAATTCGCCCTCGGCGATGTCCAGGTTGAATTCGCGAATGGCCTCCAGTTCGAAGCCGTCGACGTCGAAGGTCTTGCCCACGTGATTGAAGCTGACAATCGGTGCGTTCATGCGTGTCTCCAGCGAGTGGCGCGGATTTCCAGGCGTTGGCCAATGAGGTTGAGCAGGGCGCCGGTCAGGCCCACCAGCAGCATGCCGGCCATGATCAGGTCCATGCGCAGCAGTTGCTGGGCGCCGATCATCTGGCTGCCGATGCCGCCGTTGGACGGCATGAAATATTCGGCGCCTATGGTGCCGAGCCAGGCGTAGATCAGGCTCAGCCTGAGCCCTGCGAAAATCCCTGGCGCCGCTCCCGGCAATATCAGCCGGCGCAGACGCTGGGGCAGGTTCAGGCGCAACACCTGCGCGGCCTCGTTGAGTTGTGGCGAGAGATTGGCGACGCTGCGTTGGGTGGCGATGAACAGCGGGAAAAACGCGGCGAGGGCGACGAACACCCACTTGGCCAATTCCCCCAGGCCGAACCACGCGGTGAGCAGCGGCACCCAGGCGAAAATGGCGATCTGGCGGAGGGCGGCGAGGGTCGGGCCGAGCACGCGTTCACTGCTGCGCGACAGTCCCAGCAGCAGGCCCAGGGCAAAGCCGAGCCCGCCACCGAGCAGTAACCCGCCAAGGGTTCGGCCCAGACTCAGGGCCATGCCGCCAATCAGCGTGCCGTCGAGCAGGCCATGCCAGGTGGTGTGCAGGACGGCCAGCGGGCTGACCAGAATGTTCGGGTCAATCCACTGCTGATCCGAGCTCAGTTGCCACAACGCCAGCAGCGCCAGTGGCAGCAGCCACGGTTGCAGCCGTTGCCAGCCTTGATAACGCGGCCCGCGACGGATTTCGGCGGTGGCCGGGTGCGGCCAGTGCACCAGCTTCCTGTCCAGCAGGCCGATGCCGCGGTCCATCGCCACGCCGATCAAGCCGATCACCACAATGCACACGAAGACGATGTCGAGCATGAACAACTGGCGTGCCCAGACCATCAGGTAGCCGATGCCTTCGCTGGACGCGAGCAGTTCGACAGCGAGCAGCGAGGTCCATCCGGCGGCCAGCGCAAGGCGCACACCGGCCATGAAGGCCGGCAGTGCGGCAGGCAGCACAAGACGGCGGATCAACAGGTGCCTGGGCAGGCGCAACACGGCGGCGGCTTCGCGCAGCCTGGGTTGCGCGTCGCGCACGCCGACCAGTGTGTGCAGGGTCACCGGCACCACGATGGCCTTGATCAGCACCACCAGTTTCAGCACTTCACCGATGCCGAAAAACACCATGAACAAGGGAATCCAGGCCAGGGTCGGGACTTGCGCCAACCCGGCGAAGGTGGGAAACACCAGGCGCTCCAGTCGACGGCTGAAACCCAGCGCTGCACCCAAAACAGCACCAGCGCTGATCCCGGCCAGCAGCCCCCAGAACAAACGTTGCAGGCTGATCCACAAATGGCTCCACAGCTCGCCTTGGGACAATTCCACCGCGCTGGTCCAGACCAGCGATGGCGCCGGCAGGATTTGCTCACTCATCCAGTGATTGCGGCTGGCGAGCCACCAGAGTGCAAAAAGGCTGAAGGGCAGCAGCCAGGGCAAGAGCCGCTGGCTCAGTGTCGGCCAATGCCGTCGACCATCAAGCCGGGGTGAGGCCAGCGGCAGGCTCAGAAGGGAAACACGGGCCATGGGTGACCTCCGTTGTCGGGTTGCAATGCAAGCCTGTTTTTTGTGGGAGCGAGCTTGCTCGCGATGAGGGTGTGTCAGGCGACTTATGTGCTGGATGACATACCGCTATCGCGAGCAAGCTCGCTCCCACAGGGGGTTAAGATGTATGCGAAATTGATCTATAAAAATTCAAATCAATGCTATTGAGAGATAAGCGAGACCATTTAAGGCCTCGATCAGCCGCCGCATCCAATGCATTCGAAGAATATTTTCGATGCTGCCAAGGCATACCCGGCGGAGAGGTCCGCCGGTGTTGATATAGATCCATATGATCTAAAAATGTGAATTTATAGTATTTAAATGTTGGTTCTGATTCGGCCTACCTTCGGCTCCTCAACGCCCGTTGCCCCAAGGAGCCGCACCCATGAACCTTCCCTTCAAACGTGTCATCAGCCTGTTCGCCGCACCGGCCCTGGCGGGTCTGCTGGCCTTCACGGCCAACGCCGGTGAGCTCAAGGAAATCCGCATTGCCGTGCCGGACCTGAGTGCCGGTACCCAGCACAGCGGTGGCGGTGTAGTGGATGTGTTGCGCGATCAACAGATCTTCGAAAAGGCCTTTGCCGATCAAGGCATCAAGATTCAGTGGAGCTTCTTCAAGGGCGCAGGCCCGGTGATCAACGAAGCGTTCGCCAACGGTCAGGTGGACCTGGCCTACCTCGGCGACCTGGCAGCGATCATCGGCAAGTCCAATGGTCTGGATACGCGATTGCTCAGCGCCTCGGCGCGCGGGGTCAAGCACTACCTCGGCGTGGTACCGGGTTCGGGGATCAAGACCCTGCAAGACCTCAAGGGCAAACGCGTGGCGATCTTCCGTGGCACGGCCAGCCAGTTGTCCTTCGATGCGGCGCTGGCCAGTCAGGGGTTGAGCGAGAAGGATGTGAAAGTCATCAACCTCGACTTCAACGCGGCGGTGGCGGCGCTGGCGGCGAAGCAGATCGATGCCTCGTGGGGTGGTTCCGGGCTTACCGCATTACAGGCCAAGGGATTGGCCGAGCTGCCTCTGACCACCAAGGACCTTGGCGGCGCCGGTAGTGTGCAGGCCGTGTTGGTGGGGACCGGGAAGTTCGTCGACGAGCACCCCGAGGCGGTCGCCACACTGCTCAAGGCTCAACAGCAAGCGGTGGCGTGGCTGACCCAGGATAGCAACAAGGACGCTTACGTTCAGTTGGTGTCGGGGCTGGCGAGTTACCCACCGGTGATTCTCAGCCAGGATCTGAAGGATCAGAAATTGAGCGAGGTATTCCCTTCGACACTTGATCCGGTGTTCCTTGGCAAATTGCAGGATGCGGTGGACCTGGCGTCGCAGCAGAAGCTGATTCGCAAGCCGTTCAAGGTGACGGATTGGGTGGCGCCGGAGTTGGCTGCGGCAAAACTTTGAATTTTCAGTGAGCTCACTGGCCCCATCGCGAGCAAGCTCGCTCCCACACTGGATTTTTGTCGTACACAAATTTTGTGCCCGATAGAGATCCCCTGTGGGAGCGAGCTTGCTCGCGATAGGGCCATCAAACCGCAACGCTGATCTGCTGCCTGTCCACCGCCACCAACGTCTCGATCATCGCCCGCGCCGCTGGCGACAACCGGAACCCGGTGCGGCTGACAATCCCGCACCGCGCATTCATGCTCTCGATGTTCTGCGGCAAATTACGCCAGTGCAGCAGCACCAGCGAACCCTGGGCAATGTCCTCGATGAACGCCTCTTGCGTGCCCACGCCGATGGCATTCGATTGCAGCACCACCTTCACCAGCGCCGGAAAATGTTCGGTCTCGAGGGTCGGCGAAAAATCTACCCGCCCACTGAGGTTCGCCAGCAGTTTGCGAATGCCTGGCGGGATCTTCGTGGTCGCCAGCGGGTAATCGAACATGTCGTTGGTCGACAGGCTCTCCTTGGCCAGCAGCGGATGTCCGGGGCGGCAGAAAAACACACCGCGCTTGGGCGTCAGCGCCTGGGTCTGGAAGTTCGGGTCGGACTCGAAATGGCGGATGTCGGCGATGAAGAATTCGATCTCCTCACGGCTCAGGGCGCGGCTGAGTTTTTCCCAGTTATCCACCTCGAAACAGGTGCGCACTTTCGGGTGCGCATTGATGAATTGCGCCACCGCATCCGGCACCAGTTTTACCGCCGGCGCCGGGCCACAACCGAAGCGCAGTTCCCCGGCATCGAGCTTGGTCATCTGCGTCACTTCCGAGCTGAGCAGCGCCGCACCCTGCACCAGGCTACGGGCATGTTGCAGCACCACCAGGCCTTCGGGGGTGGGGCGCAAATCCTTGTTGCCACGGTCCACCAGGACGCAGCCGAACTCGTGCTCCAGCCCCTGAATGCTGCGGCTGAAGGCCGGTTGGGTAATGCCCATGGCCTCGGCCGCGCGCACGAAACTGCGGTGTTCGTCGAGGGCGATGAAGTAACGCAACTGGCGAAGATCCATATGCTTTCCCGGCATCCTAAAAATAGCTCGAAGGCATTTGCGACGAGGGTTGACTGAGGTTTTAAATGCAACCTCTTATTCCGTCAACGAAGCATGTTGATATCTATTAGATCTAAATAGAATATAGATAGAGCAGTGTTTCGCGGCCGGTTCAACCGCAAGCAGTCTGATGAGGGTCTACCCATGAGCAATGCCGCTTTCGCAGTACAACCCGCTGTTCACGCGCTTGAAATCCATCCGGTGGCCGGTCGCATTGGTGCCGAAATCCGTGGCGTACAGCTTTCCGGCGAGCTGGATGCCGCCACCGTTGAAGCCATTCAACAGGCGCTGCTGCAATACAAAGTGATCTTCTTCCGCGAGCAGACCCAACTCGACGATCAGCGCCAGGAGGCGTTCGCCCACCTGCTCGGCGAACCGGTGGCGCACCCGACCGTGCCGGTGCGTGAAGGCACGCGTTTTCTGCTGGAACTGGACGGTGCCGAGGGCCAGCGTGCGAGCTCCTGGCACACCGACGTGACCTTCGTCGAGGCCTACCCCAAAGCCTCGATCCTGCGCTCGGTGGTGGCCCCGGCTTTCGGTGGCGACACCCTGTGGGCCAACACCGCCACCGCCTACAACGGGCTGTCGGCGGAGCTGCGTGAGCTGGCCGACAAACTGGTCGCCGTGCACAGCAACGAATACGACTACGCCGGGACCCGGCCGGACGTTTCGGCGGAGAAGCTGGAACGCTATCGCAAGGTCTTCACCTCGACGGTCTACGAGACCGAACACCCGGTGGTGCGCGTGCACCCGATCAGCGGCGAGAAGAGCCTGTTGCTGGGGCATTTCGTCAAACGCATCAAGGGCTATTCCCAGGCCGATTCGGCGCACCTGTTCGGGTTGCTGCAAAGCCATGTGATCCGCCAGGAAAACATCGTGCGCTGGCGCTGGAAGGCCGGTGACGTGGCGATCTGGGACAACCGCTCCACCCAGCATTACGCGGTGGATGACTACGGGACCCAGGACCGGATCGTGCGTCGTGTGACGCTCAAGGGTGAAGTGCCGGTGGGTGTGAACGGGCAGGTTAGCCAGACGGTGAAAGGGCCGGATATCGACGGCGTCTGAGCCGACGCTATCGCGAGCAAGCTCGCTCCCACAGGGGGTCTTCGGTGTTCACAGGATCAGTGTGGGAGCGAGCTTGCTCGCGATGGCGGCCTGGCAAGCAATAAAGCATTTCTTCTGATCGGGAACCCCGCCTTATGAGTCCGTTGCACTTTGCTCAAACCTCCTCACCCCAACGGCTCAAACGCCTGCCCCTGGCTCTGCTACTGGCAGGCAGTGCCAGCTGGACCCAAGGCTATGCGGCCGAAAGCGCCACCCCTGAAACCACCCTGGCAAAAACCGCCACGGCCGACAATACCCAACTGGCAACCGTGACGGTCACGACTCGCCGCCGCGAAGAAAGCTCGCAGGACGTACCAACCCCGATGAGCGTGGTCAGCGGCCAGACCCTGGAAGCCCAGCGGGTCTATCGCATCCAGGATTTGCAGCAACTGGTGCCCAGCGTCAACGTCGCCTACATGCATGCGCGCCAGTCCAGCGTGTCGATTCGTGGCCTGGGCAACAACCCGGCCAGCGACGGCCTGGAAGGCAGTGTCGGCCTGTACCTCGATAACGTATACCTCGGCCGGCCAGGCATGGCTGTATTCGACCTGATGGACATCGAGCAGCTCGAAGTGCTGCGCGGTCCGCAAGGCACCTTGTTCGGCAAGAACACCACCGCCGGCGTGATCAACATCAGCACCCGCGCGCCAACTTTCACCCCGGAACGCAGCATCGAGTCTTCGGTGGGCGAGGATGGCTACTTCCAGACCAAGGGCACGATTTCCGGCCCGTTGAATGACCAGCTCGCCGGGCGCTTTTCTGCGTATCGCACCCGCAGCGACGGCGATATCAAGAATGAGTTCGACGGCCACGATTTGAACGGCGGCTCGCGCGATGGCTTCCGTGGCCAGTTGCTGTTCAAGCCGAACGAATCGTTCAACCTGCGCTGGATCGGCGACTACAACGAAGAAGATTCCAGCGCCGGCACCCGCGTATTGTTCAGCACCGGGCCGACCATCAATGGCACCAACCTTTACCAGACCCGGGCCAATGCCGCAGGCGCGACACTGGTCGACGGCACCCACCGCAAGGTCAACCTGAACAACGACCAGCATGTCACCGTGCATCAGGGCGGCACGTCGGTGGAGGCCAACTGGACGCTGCCGAGCGACTTCACCCTGACGTCCATCAGCGCCTATCGCTGGTGGAATTTTACCCCGCGCAATGATGACGGCCTGAACGCAACCGTCTTCTACAACGCCGGGGTTTCGGTGGAGGACAAGCAGTACTCCCAGGAGTTTCGCCTGGCGTCGCCTACCGGCGGGTTCTTCGATTACGTGCTGGGCGCCTATTACTTCGGCTCCGACCTGGACAACAAATCCTTCACCTTTTACGGGCCGCAAGCGGACATCTGGAGTGGCACGCCCACCGGTGCGCTGAACAACATCGACAGTGTCGGCAACGGTCATATCGAAACCAACAGCTTCGCGCTGTTCGCACAGGGCACCTGGCACCTGACCGAACGCCTGGATTTCACTGCCGGCCTGCGCGGCACCTATGAAGAGAAAAACGCCTGGGTGACCCGCAATGCACCCGCCGGTGGTGCCGCAGTCACCGGTGCGGCGGCCGCGGCACGACGTGCTCGTGCGGGGGCCTACGATTCCGGCGATCTGAACCAGTACAGCTCCAGTCCTTCGGGCCTGTTGAACCTCAGCTACCACCTCACCGACGACCTGCTCACCTACGCCACGTTGTCCCACGGCGAAAAATCCGGTGGGGTCAACCTGGCCGTCGGTATGGCGCCGGTGGCCGGTGCCGACTCGCTGCTGATCGGCACCGAGCGCGCCAACAACGCCGAACTCGGCTTCAAGAGCACCCTGTGGGACCGTCGCCTGCAACTCAACGCCAACCTGTTCTGGACCCAGGTCAACGGCTATCAGACCAACGCCTACGACGACATCAATCGCGTGCAGTACCTGACCAATGCCGGTTCCGTGCGCTCCCGTGGCGTGGAGTTCGAAAGCACCCTGATCCCGCTGCGCGGCCTGACGCTGAACATCAACGGTTCGTACAACGACGTCAGCTACCTCTCCTACAAGGATGCACCGTGCCCGCCGGAAGTCAGCCTGAGGCCGGGTGCTCCAGCCTCCTGCGACCTGACCGGGCATCAAGTGGTCGGCGCCTCGAAATGGATCGGCAATGCCAACGGCGAATACAAGTGGAACCTGAGCAACGGCTTCGAGGAGTACGTCACCGCCAGCTATGCGTTCCGCTCCAAAGCGGTGGGCACAGTGGAAGACTCCGACTTCGGGCAGATCCCGAGTTATGCGGTGGTCAACCTGTCCACCGGTCTGCGCGGCGACTTCAACCAGGGGCAGTGGGACGTTTCGTTGTGGCTGAAAAACGCCTTCGACAAAACCTACTACACGACGCTGTGGACGGCCGCCAATGGTGGTTATGAAGGCCTGCTCGGTACGCCACGCACGCTCGGCGTGACCGGCCGATACGACTTCTGACGGCGAAAAAGCATGCTTCGAATGAATACTTTCAATGCCCGAAAAGCATCGGATTTTTTCCACTGCGCCGGAGCTCTTGAACGACGGGCTCTGGCGGTGGGTTGAGGTTTTTTTATTCGTATTGGTTCTAAATATAAGTTTAAACATTACTTTAAGAGCTAAGCATTCAAGCCAATGATTGCTCTACCGGGACGTCGTCGGGGGATGTTCAGTACGACGTTCCGGTTATCCGCAAAGAGACCGCAGGGAGTTAAACAATGGGCAATGTCCAGATCGCCGCCGGTGCACATGAGGTGCTTTGGCGCCAGGCACCCGGTGGCGAATTGGTCGACCTCGGCCGACCGCACCGGGTGCCCTTGGGGCAGTTGCGTTTGCAGCGAACCCCCAAAGGCGTCCTTCGCCGGCGTGAAGCAATCGTGCTGGGCGTGCTGGCGTTGCTGGTGCATGGTGCGGTGATCTATTGGGTCAATCAGCAACCGACCCCGGTGCTGCCGATCGTGCCGCCAGAAGTCCCGCCCATGACCATCGAGTTCTCGCGTCCGGCGCCTCCGGTGGTCGAGCCGCCGCCACCACAACCTGTGCAACCCGTGATTGAGCCGCCACCGCCTGTGGAGGATGAACTGGCGGTGAAGCCGCCTCCACCGAAGCCGGTTCCCAAGCCCAAACCGGTCGCCAAACCGCTACCGAAACCGGCGCCAAAGGCCGTTGAACAGCCACCCGCGCCAGCGAAGCCGGCAGCACCTGTCGCGGCTCCGGCGCCACCTGCACCACCGGCCCCTGCGCCCGTAACACCGGCCTCCGCCACCGCCGGCTACTTGAAAAACCCGGCGCCGGAATACCCGTCGCTGGCCCAGCGTCGCGGCTGGGAAGGCACGGTGTTGTTGCGCGTGCATGTGTTGGCCAGCGGCAAGCCCGGCGAGATTCAGATCCAGAAAAGCAGTGGTCGCGATGCGCTGGACGACGCCGCGCTGAACGCGGTGAAGCGCTGGAGTTTTGTGCCGGCCAAGCAAGGTGATGTCGCCCAGGATGGCTGGGTCAGCGTGCCCATCGATTTCAAGATTCATTAAACAGAAACCAATTTCGCGCGAAACGTTTACACGAGGAATACATCATGACGTTACTGGCCTCTCCACTTGAATCCATCGAAAGCGCGGTGATCTGGCTGCTGGTGGTTTTTTCCGTCGCGACCTGGGGCCTGGCATTGCTCAAGGGCGTGCAGTTCGGTCGCCTGAAGGCACAGGATCGAAAGTTTCATCAGCAGTTCTGGGCCGCTTCGAGTCTCGACTCGGCGGCCGAACTGAGCGAAACCCGACCTGGTGCGGCAGCCCGGGTGGCGCAGGCCGGTTATGCGGCCATCCAGGTGGGCGAGACGCCACAGGCGGCGGACTTGAGCCAGGCGATCAACCATCAGGATCGTCTGGAGCGAGCCTTGCGCCAGCAGATCGTGCGCGAGCGCCGGTCGCTGGAAACCGGGTTGGCCGTGCTCGCGAGTATTGGCAGCACCTCGCCGTTCATTGGCTTGTTCGGCACGGTGTGGGGAATCATGGAAGCGTTGAAAGGCATCAGCGCGGCAGGCTCGGCAAGCCTTGAAACGGTTGCCGGGCCGATTGGCGCGGCACTGGTCGCCACGGGTGTGGGGATCGCCGTCGCGGTGCCGGCGGTGCTGGTTTACAACTACTTTTTGCGTCGCTTGAAACTGACGGCGGCGGATCTGGATGACTTCGCCCACGACTTCTACAGCCTGGCGCAGAAGAGTTCGTTCCGCGTGCTGATTCACCCGACGGCACACAAGGTGGCAGCCCAGGGCAACGCGCAGAAAGTGAAGGAGGCGTCCTGATATGGCCTTCTCCACGCAAGACACCGATGAGGTGCTCAGCGAGATCAACGTGACGCCGCTGGTGGATGTGATGCTGGTGTTGCTGGTGGTGTTCATCGTCACCGCACCGCTGCTGACCAACGCCATTCCGATCAACCTGCCCAAGACCGAGGCGGTGGCGCCGGTGGAGCAGAAGGACCCGTTGGTGGTGAGCATCGACGGTGCCGGCAAACTGTTCATCAACAAGGACGAGATACAGCCGGACTTGCTGGAGTTCAGTCTCAAGTCGGCGAAGGCCAAGGACCCCGAGGTGCGCGTGCAGTTGCAGGCGGACGATGGGGTGAATTACGGCGAGGTGGCGCGGGCCATGGCATCGATTGAACGGGCAGGGATTACCAAGCTGTCGGTGATCACTGCGCGTTAACAGATTTTCGTTTTCCGGGGCCGTCTCCTTGGCAGGGTGCGGCCCCTTTTTTTGCTTCAACTTTCGCGAACACACTGTTCCCTGTGGGAGCGAGCTTGCTCGCGATGGCGGTGGATCAATCGACATCGATGGTGAATGTCCGGGCCCTATCGCGAGCAAGCTCGCTCCCACAGGTTGCATGTTTAATATTCGATATAGATCTTAATAAATAGCTTCTTATTCCTTAACGAATATAACTCTCCTCCCTATACTCGACCGGGAACAGACACGCAGCAGGAGAGCTCCCCCATGCGCAACGAATCAATTCGCTACCTGATTGTGCCGGGCTGGCAAGGATCGCCAGAAGATCATTGGCAAAGCCACTGGCAGAACAGCCTGCCGAACAGCGCACGGGTGGAGCAGGCCGACTGGCTGACGCCGCGCCGTGAAGACTGGGTCGCGGCGCTGGCCGAGGCGATTGCCGCCGACAGCACGCCGGTCATCCTGATCGCCCACAGCCTGGGTTGCATCACCGTCGCCCATTGGGCGGCCACCGCGCCTGTGCAATTCCTGCGTCAGGTGCGCGGTGCCCTGCTGGTCGCACCGGCGGATGTCGAGCGCCCGGCCTGTGCACCGGCCTTGCGCAACTTCGCGCCGATCCCGACGGACCTGCTGCCGTTCCCCAGCCAGGTCGTCAGCTCCGACAACGACAGCGCCGTCAGTGCGCCGCGAGCCCTGGAGCTGGCGCGCAACTGGGGTGCCGAGGCGGGGATTCTGGCGGGGGCGGGGCATATCAACGTGAAGTCCGGTCACCAGCGTTGGGAGCAGGGTTTTGCCTATCTCTATCGCCTGCAAAACCGCATGGAACACCACGCCCTGCGCCGCGCTTGAACACTTTCTTTATTTAACGCCCCCGTCTCCCGGCGGTTTTGGGCGGGAGTCTGCCATGAGCTTTGAAACCTTCGGTCAGCCACTGCTGACCTTTCCCGACGCCGAAAAAAGTCCCCTGAGCATCCGCGCCAAGGCGCTGGTGTTTGTCGACCCGCGTTCGCGGCAATTACGTGAAGACCTTGAGCAACTGGCCACGCGTTCAGTCTCGGTGCTGATCCGTGGCGAAACCGGCACCGGCAAGGAGTTGCTGGCCCGACATATCCACCGCGCCAGTGATCGCGGCGGGTTGTTCGTATCGGTCAACTGCGGCGCCATCAGCCCGACCTACGCCGACGCCGAGTTGTTCGGTTATGCGGCGGGCAGCTACAGCGGATCGGCGAGCAGTCGTGCCGGCTGGTTCGGTTCGGCCAACGGCGGCACGCTGTACCTGGACGAAATCGGTGACCTGCCGCTGCCGATCCAGATCAAGCTGCTCGCCGCCCTGGAAAACCACGAAGTCACCCGCGTCGGCGCGCAGCAACCGAGCCCGGTGGATGTGCGGCTGGTGGCGGCCACCAGCATCGATCTGGCCCAGGCAGTGGCCGCCGGGAAATTCCATGAGCGGCTCTATCACTACCTCAGCGAAGGCCCGCTCGAACTGCCGGCACTGCGCGAGCGTACGGGGGACATTCTGCCGCTGGCCGAATACTTCCTCGGCATCTACAGCCAGCGCCTCGACCTGCCGGTTCCGCTGATCAGTGAAGCCGCACAGCTTGTACTGGAACGCCACCGATGGCCGGGCAATACCCGGGAGCTGGAAAACGTCATTCACTTTGCGCTGCTGGTGAGTACGGGCGACGAGATTTTGCCGGAGCATTTGAACCTGCCTGATCCGCTGACGCAGATCGACAGTCAGATCAAGCAGATTCTCGCCAATGGATCAGCCGCCGAACAAGCAGCCCTGAAAAGCCTCCTGCAAGACGCCCGGCTTTTGTAGGAGCTGCCGAAGGCTGCGATCTTTTGATCCTCGCAAATTCGGGCCGCCAAAGATCAAGAGCAAAAGATCGCAGCCTGCAGCAGCTCCTACAGGGTTGTATGAACAAAATGGAATATGAAGCTGAATAAACGTTATTGTTCGGGAATAAAAAATCCCGGTATTGTCCGCTTCACGCCAGCGATAGCACTTCACTGGCACTCTCATCTTCAAGCCGTCGCCACAAGCGACTGTGATTTTCGATAAGGACACTGCATGAAAAAGGTTCTGTTGTTCACCGCACTGGCGGCTGCCCTGACCGCGGGCCTGGCCCAGGCTGGCGAAAAACTGGTGGTTGCCGCGACCCCGGTTCCACACGCCGAGATTCTCGAGCTGATCAAGCCAACCCTCGCCAAAGAAGGCGTGGACCTGGAAATCAAAGTCTTCACCGACTACGTTCAGCCGAACGTGCAGGTCGACCAGAAGCGCCTGGACGCCAACTACTTCCAGACCCTGCCGTACCTCAAGAGCTTCAACGAAGGCAAAGGCACTCACCTGGAAACCGTGATCGGTGTGCACGTCGAACCGTTCGGCGGCTACTCGAAGAAAGTCAAAACCCTGGCTGAGCTCAAAGACGGCGCGACCATTGCCATTCCGAACGAAGGCAGCAACAGCGGCCGTGCCCTGATCCTGCTGCAGAAGGCTGGCCTGATCGAGTTGAAAGACCCGAAAAACGCCCTGGCCACCCCGAAAGACATCGCCAAGAACCCGCACAACTTCAAATTCAAGGAGCTTGAGTCGGCCATGCTGCCGCGTGTGCTGGATCAGGTCGACCTGGACATGATCAACACCAACTACGCGCTGGAAGCGGGTCTGAACCCGGCTAAAGACGCGCTGGTGATCGAAGGTGCCGACTCGCCTTACGTGAACTTCCTGGTGGCCCGTCCGGACAACAAGGACAGCGTTGCCATCCAGAAACTGGCCAAGGCCCTGACCAGCCCGGAAGTGAAGGCTTTCATCGAGAAGAAGTACAGCGGCGCGGTATTGCCAGCGTTCTGATTCGCGAAGCAAACCCCTTCAAGGTTTCAAACGCCGACGGCTGATTTAGCGTCGGCGTTTTTTATTGGGCGATGAATGCGCCTTTGTGGCGAGGGAGCTTTTGTGGCGAGGGGGCTTGCCCCCGTTCGAATGCGCAGCATTCGCCCAAGGGAGCGCGGGAGATCTGTTTGGGGCCGCTTCGCAGCCCAACGGGGGCAAGCCCCCTCGCCACAAGATCAAAAGCGCTCAGGCCGGCCTGGCCTTCAACGCCCTGCGCAACGCCATCAAGAGTTTCAGAATGTCCTGCGGATCCAGCCGTTGCGGCGGTGGTTCGTCTGCCATGTTCTCGTCCTTGTGAGGTGTTGGCCGGGAGTCTGGCCAAAAGTGGTTCGTCCTTGGAGTTGTGTTTCGAAAAAAAGATCCTTCCTACGGCGCAAGGGAAAATAGACGTCTTCCCTCATCCCGGCAAATCACGCGCCGTTCAATCCGGCCAATACCATGCCGGCTCATCCAGCATGCGCTGGCCCACGATCCCGGTCTGGCCAAGATTTTTCTCCAGCACGATGCAGTTGCAGTCCGGGTCCTCCTGCAACGCCGAAATCAAGCGCCGGGCATGGGACACCACCCACACCTGGCACTGTGCCGAGGCACGGATGATCAAGCGTGCCAGCGCCGGCAGCAGATCCGGATGCAGGCTGGTTTCCGGCTCGTTCAGCACCATCAGTGTCGGCGGCCGTGGCGTCAGCAGTGCCGCGACCAGCAGCAGGTAACGCAAGGTTCCGTCCGAAAGCTCGGCGGCTGACAGCGGCCGCAACAGACCTTCCTGAAAGAATTCGATGGCGAAGCGTCCACCGGGCAGAGGGTCGATATTCAACCGAGCGCCGGGGAAGGCGTCGCTGATCGCCGCCCGCAAGGCGTCGGGATCGCCGATTTCGATGATCGTCTGCAAGGCCGCCGCCAGGTCGCGTCCGTCGTGATGCAGCACCGGCGTGCGAGTGCCCAATTGCGGTTGACGCGCCGGGGCGTCGGCATCGCTGCGAAAATGATCGTAAAAGCGCCAGCGGCGGATGAACTCGCGCATCTCCAGCACTTCCGGTGAACCACGCAGGCTGCCGACCTGATCGAACAGGCTGTCGAACGTCGGCGTGTGCTGCGCCAGCACATCCCACTTGCGCTCGGCGCGGGCGCGGATCATCGGGCCGTCACGATCGACCAGCAGACTGGCCGGGCGGTAGAACGCGCCTGCCCACAGGCATTCGCGTTTGATCTGCGGGTCGAGGCTGAAATAGGACGGTGTCGGCGTGCTGCGTCCGGGCAGCATGAAATGGCCGTTGGAATCGGGAAGGCCGAGGCTGATCGAGTAGCCGAAATCCTCTCCCGCAAACCCCAGGCGCAGGCGCTTGACGCCTTGGCGCACGGTGGGTTCGATGGCGACTTCGCCGGTGCGCATGCGCCGGGAGAGGGTTTCCGGGCCGGCCCAGAAGGTCGAATCCAGCCCGCCTTCACGGGCCAGGGCATTGACCACGCCGCCGTGGGCGGTTTCCGCCAGCAGGCGCAGCGCACGGTACAGGTTGGACTTGCCGCTGCCGTTGGGGCCGGTGATCAGATTCAGTCGGCCCAGCGGGATCACCAGTTTGTTGATCGAGCGGTAGTTGGCTACCGCGAGCGTGTTGAGCATGTGGGTTCCTGTGGCGGGGTCGAGCGAGGCCCATTGTCCGGTACGGGCAGGTGTCTGGCGCAAGTGTTTTGGACGTAAGGCAGGGTGAATTTTTTCTTCATAAGACGCTCGTGCAAGGTTCCTGTCCTGTTCTAAGCTCTCTGTCGTGCTGTAAATGAAAAAGGCCAAGGAGTTTGCATGGTGGTTCCCGGATTCAAAGTAGTCATGGCCTTGAGTGTCGTCACCCTGCTGACGGCTTGCGACGAGAAAAAACCCGTGCAGGAATTCCTGCCACGGGTGTTCGTGCAAGTCGTCAAGCCGGCGGACTACGCGGCCCCGGTTACCCTCACCGGCGATATTCAGGCGCGGGTACAGACGGAGCTGTCTTTCCGTGTGGGTGGCAAGATCATCCAGCGTTCGGTTGATGTCGGCGATCGAGTGACCGCCAAGCAAGTGTTGGCCCGGCTCGATCCCAAGGACTTGCAGAGCAACGTCGACTCGGCCCAGGCGCAAGTGGCTGCCGAACAGGCGCGGGTGAAGCAGAACGCGGCGGCATTCGTACGCCAGCAAAAACTCCTGCCCAAGGGTTATACCAGCCAGAGTGAATATGACTCGGCCCAGGCCGCCTTGAACAGCAGCCAGAGCGCCTTGAGCGCTGCCCAGGCGCAGTTGGCCAATGCCAAGGATCAGTTGAGCTATACGGCGCTGATCGCCGATGCACCGGGGATCATTACCGAGCGTCAGGCGGAAGTCGGCCAGGTGGTTCAGGCGACGATGCCGATCTTCAGCCTGGCCCGTGACGGCGACCGCGATGCGGTGTTCAACGTTTATGAATCGCTGCTGGCCGAGAAGCCGAGCGATGACACCATTGTCCTGAGCCTGCTCGACAACCCGGCGATCAAAACCACCGGCACCGTGCGCGAAATCACCCCGGCGGTGTCAGCGCAATCCGGTACCGTGCAGGTCAAGGTCGGCCTCAACAGTCTGCCCGACGGCATGCAATTGGGCTCGGTGGTGAGTGCCACAGCCAGGGGGTCGGGCAAGTCGGTCATCGAGTTGCCGTGGTCGGCGCTGACCAAAAACATCAGTGAACCCGCTGTCTGGATTGTCGACGACAAGGGCAAGGCCCAGTTGCATTCGGTCACTGTCGGCCGCTACCTGACCGGCAAGGTCATCATCAGCGGCGGGTTGAAAGACGGCGACAAAGTCATCATCGCGGGTGGTCAACTCTTGCACCCCGACATGGACGTCGAGATTGCCGAAAACACTTACAAGGATCTGACGTGGGGAGCCAAGCCATGAAGCCTTTATGGGCGTTGTCCATCGGGCTGGTGCTGAGCGCCTGTTCCAAAAGCGAACCACCGCCGGAACCGGTACGGCCGGTGCTGTCGATCAAGGTCCAGACCTTGAACGAAGAGGACCTGGGCCGCTTCGCCGGCAGCATCCAGGCGCGCTATCAAAGCGATACCGGCTTCCGCGTGGGCGGGCGGATCGCCAGCCGTAACGTCGATGTCGGCACCGAGGTGGAGAAGGGGACGCTGCTCGCCACCCTCGATCCTTCCGATCAGCAGAACCAATTGCGCTCGGCCCAGGGCGACCTGGCGAAAATCCAGGCGCAACTGATCAATGCCAAGGCCAGTGCCCAGCGTCAACAGGCCCTGTTCGATCGCGGGGTCGGCGCGCAAGCGCAACTCGACGCGGCCAACACGGACCTGAAAACCACCCAGGCTTCCCTCGATCAGGCTCGGGCGGCCGTCAACCAGAGCAAAGACCAATTGGGCTACACCGAGCTGCGCGCCGACCATAAAGCCGTGGTCACCGCGTGGAGCGCCGAGGCCGGACAAGTGGTGACGGCGGGTCAACAAGTGGTGACCCTGGCCCAACCGGACATCAAGGAAGCGGTGATCGACCTGCCCGATACCCTCGTTGACCAGTTGCCCAGCGATGTGGTGTTTCAGGTCGCTGCGCAACTCGATCCGAGCATCAACACCACCGCCGTCATCCGTGAAATCGAACCCCAGGCTCAAAGCGCGACACGCACCCGTCGCGCCCGGCTGACCCTGGCCGAAACGCCACAGGGCTTCCGCTTGGGCACGGCCATCAGCGTCACCCTGAGTTCGGCGATCAAGCCGCGCATCGAGTTGCCAGTCACCGCGCTGCAGGAGGTCGATGGCAAGCCGCGCATCTGGGTGATCGATGCACAGAGTAAAACCGTCTCCCCCCGCGACATCACCGTGATCAGCCGCACCGACAGCACCGTGGTGCTGGCCGGCGGCGTGAAGAACGGCGAGCGGGTGGTCAGTGCCGGTGTCAACAGCCTCAAGCCGGGGCAGAAAGTGAAATTCGACGAGGACAGTCAATGAAAGGGCCTTTCAACCTCTCGGAATGGGCCCTCAAGCATCAGTCGTTCATCTGGTATCTGATGTTCGTCGCGTTGCTGATGGGTGTGTTCTCGTATTTCAACCTGGGGCGCGAAGAAGACCCGTCGTTCACCATCAAAACCATGGTGATCCAAAGCAAATGGCCGGGGGCGACCCAGGAGGAAACCCTCAAGCAGATCACCGACAGGATCGAGAAAAAGCTCGAAGAGCTCGACTCCCTCGACTACGTGAAAAGCTATACGCGCCCCGGCGAATCGACGGTGTACGTGTACCTGCGCGACACCACCAGTGCCAAGGACATCCCGGAAATCTGGTACCAGGTGCGCAAGAAGATCAACGACATCAGATACCAGTTCCCGCAGGGCATACAGGGGCCGTCGTTCAACGATGAGTTCGGTGACGTCTTCGGGTCGATCTACGCCTTCACCGCCGACGGCCTGACCCTGCGTCAGTTGCGCGACTACGTGGAACAGGCGCGCATGGAGATTCGCGGTGTGCCGGGGCTGGGCAAGATCGAAATGGTCGGCCAACAGGACGAAGTGCTGTACCTGAACTTCTCCACGCGCAAACTCGCCGCGCTGGGCATCGATGAGCGTCAGGTGGTGCAGAGCCTGCAATCCCAGAACGCCGTGACCCCGGCGGGTGTGATCGAGGCCGGGCCGGAGCGGATTTCGGTACGCACGTCTGGGAAGTTCGCTTCGGAGAAAGACCTGGCCGAGGTCAACCTCAAGCTCAACGACCGCTACTATCGCCTGGCCGACATTGCCGAAATCCGCCGCGGTTACGTCGACCCGGCCTCGCCGGAATTCCGCTTCAACGGCAAACCGGCCATCGGCCTGGCGATTGCCATGCAAAAGGGTGGCAACGTCCAGGCATTCGGCAAGGCCTTGCACGCCCGTATAGACGAGTTGACCGCCGACCTGCCGGTGGGCGTCGGCATTTACAACGTGTCCGACCAGGCCGTGGTGGTCGAGGAGGCCGTCGGCGGCTTTACCAGCGCGCTGTTCGAGGCGGTGGTGATCGTGCTGCTGGTCAGCTTCGTCAGCCTTGGTGTGCGCGCCGGGCTGGTGGTGGCCTGCTCGATCCCGCTGGTACTGGCGATGGTGTTTGTATTCATGGAGTACAGCGGCATCACCATGCAGCGGATTTCCCTCGGTGCACTGATCATCGCCCTCGGTCTGCTGGTGGACGATGCGATGATCACCGTAGAGATGATGGTCACGCGCCTGGAATTGGGCGAGACCAAGGAGCAGGCGGCGACCTTCGCCTACACATCCACGGCGTTCCCGATGCTCACCGGTACGCTGGTGACGGTGGCGGGCTTCGTGCCGATCGGTTTGAACGCCAGCTCGGCCGGTGAATACACCTACACCCTGTTTGCGGTGATTGCCTGCGCGATGCTGGTGTCGTGGGTGGTGGCGGTTCTGTTTGCGCCGGTGATCGGCGTGCACATTCTCAGCACCAAAGTGAAACCCCATGAAGGCGAACCTGGGCGCATCGGCAAGGCGTTCAACGGCGGGCTGCTGTGGTGCATGCGCAATCGCTGGTGGGCCATCGGCATTACGGTGCTGTGTTTTGTGCTGGCGTTGTTTTGCATGCGCTTCGTGCAGAACCAGTTCTTCCCGTCTTCGGACCGGCCGGAAATCCTGGTGGACCTGAACCTGCCGCAAAACGCCTCGATCGACGAAACCCGCCGGGCTGTCGATCGTCTCGAGGCCACGCTCAAGGACGACCCGGACATCGAGCGTTGGAGCACTTACATCGGGCAGGGCGCCATTCGCTTCTATCTGCCACTGGACCAGCAACTGCAGAACCCCTTCTACGCGCAGTTGGTGATCGTCAGCAAAGGCCACACCCGTGAGGCCATGATGCAGAAGCTTCGCGAGCGCTTGCGCAACGACTTCGTCGGCATCGGCAGTTATGTCCAGGCACTGGAAATGGGTCCGCCGGTAGGGCGTCCGATCCAGTACCGGATCAGCGGCAAGGACATCGACCAGGTGCGCCGACATGCCATCGACCTGGCCACGGAGCTGGACAAGAACCCGCATGTGGGCGAGATCATCTACGACTGGAACGAACCGGGCAAAGTGCTGCGCATCGACATCGCCCAGGACAAGGCGCGGCAGTTGGGGCTGTCTTCCGAGGATGTGGCCAACCTGATGAACGGCATCGTCAGCGGCCAGTCGGTGACCCAGGTCGATGACGACATTTACCTGATCAACGTGGTCGGTCGTGCGGTGGATTCCGAGCGCGGAACGCCGGAAACCCTGCAGAACCTGCAAATCGTCACGCCGAACGGCACGTCGATTCCGCTGCTGGCGTTCGCCACGGTGCGCTACGAACTGGAGCAACCGCTGGTGTGGCGTCGCGATCGCCTGCCGACCATCACCATCAAGGCGGCGATCCGCGATGAGATCCAGCCGACCGACCTGGTGAAAATCCTCAAGCCGTCCATCGACGCGTTCGCTGCCAAACTGCCGGCGGGCTACAAGGTCGCCACCGGTGGTACGGTGGAGGAAAGCGGCAAGGCCCAGGGCCCGATTGCCAAGGTTGTGCCGCTGATGCTGTTCCTGATGGCGACCTTCCTGATGATCCAGCTGCACAGCGTACAGAAGCTGTTCCTGGTGGCCAGCGTCGCGCCGCTGGGGCTGATCGGCGTGGTGATCGCGCTGGTGCCGACGGGTACGCCCATGGGCTTCGTGGCGATCCTCGGGATTCTCGCGTTGATCGGTATCATCATCCGTAACTCGGTGATCCTGGTGACCCAGATCGAGGAGTACGAGCAGAAGGGCTATGCGCCGTGGGATGCGGTGGTACAGGCCACAGAGCATCGACGTCGGCCGATCCTGCTGACCGCGGCGGCGGCGAGCATGGGGATGATCCCGATTGCCCGGGAAGTGTTCTGGGGGCCGATGGCCTACGCGATGATCGGCGGGATCGTCATCGCCACCTTGCTGACGCTGCTGTTTTTGCCGGCGCTGTATGTGGCCTGGTACAAGATTCGCGAGCCGAAGAAAGAGGCTGTTTAAAAAGCGAGCGCTTCGCGCTCATCGCGAGCAAGCTCGCTCCCACAGGTGTACGCGGTCAACTGTGGGAGCGAGCTTGCTCGCGATGGCGTCGGGACTGACTACACAGCTTTACGCCACACACTCGCCAACCAAGGCTGCTGCTCCCGCGGCAGCCCTGCCGGCCGGTAGTAATGCTCAAGCTCCTCAAACCCCGCCTCGGTCAACAATTGCTGCCAGGCCGCCAGGTCGTGATACGACCCATAACGCGGCCCGTTCCAGCCTTCCTGATTCTCGCCACGGGGATTGGAACTGAACAACACCCCGCCCGGTTTCAACGTTCCCCACAACTGCTTCAACACCCGCGGCAACTCCTGACGCGGAACATGAAACAGCACCGCGTTGGCAAAAATTCCGTCGAAGCGCTCGGCCGGCAGATCAAGCTTCAGGAAGTCTTGCTGCCATACCTCGCACCCGCTGTCCTCGCGGGCCATCTGCGCGAATTTTTCCGAACCGTCGAGGCCGACGGCCTTGTGGCCTATACGGGTGAACGCCTGCAAATCACGCCCCGGCCCGCAGCCGAAATCGAGAATGTCGAAAGGCGCATCGCCCTGAATATGCCGCAACAGGGCATCGATGTTCTGGCTGACGTCGTGATCTCGCGTCCCTTCACGGAAACTTTCGGCCACCGCGTTGTAGTGGCCCAGGGTCGTGGTGGTGATCTGTTCGAGGTCGATGGGTGTTTGTTTCATGGTCGGCTGCGCAGGCAATTTGGATTCACCGAATATACGCCATGGCGCCGGGGGCTGCTGCGCAGCCCATCGCGAGCAAGCTCGCTCCCACAGATATCCACGGTCAACTGTGGGAGCGAGCTTGCTCGCGATGGGGTGGCATAGACAACCGATGATTAAAGTCAGACTCAGCCCTTTTTCATCCCCAAACACTCGATGGAGTGATCCACCATCGCCTTGGCAATCTCCAGCAAATGCCAGATCGAGTACACCATCGCCCGGTCGGCCCCCTTGAGCTGGTCGCCACACTGATACGCCGTCACCGAAGCACAACGCAGGAGATCGGCGACATAGAGTTGGGTGTCTTCGAAGCTCACGTCCTTGCTGACGTTGTAGAAGCGCATTTCATCGGGTGCTGCGGGTTGCTTGCCGGTGAGGTGGAAATCGATGGCGCGGTAGAGCGCTGAGCGATCCCTGAGCGGGTCTTCGGTGGAGGTTTCGGGGGGATCGGGAACGGATTTTTCCATGAGTGTTACTCCTATTGCTGCATGGGAGCCATCACTTATCGCCTACTAAACGATTGGGTGGCGGCTGTACGCAGGTTAGTAGGCCGGTCAATAGGAAAACCGGTGCACCCGAAGGTACCCCACGCACAGCCACCATATTCTGCATGCGGCAAAATTTGCCGGACATGAGCATGGAATCGCTATGCGCCTATTGTTCCGGGCTACTAAACCCGATCACTGATGAGCAGTGACGGACCGAGACTAGCCACCGAATTTGGCAGGCGCAAGCGAGCGAAATGATCTAGGAAATGTCCTGCAAAGGAAAGGGAACGAGCCTGCAAAATCGCTGATTTCCCTGTACGAAAACTTACCTCCGAAGACCAATGATGACCTGTGGCAAGGGCGCTTTTGTGGCGAGGGGGCTTGCCCCCGTTCGACTGCGCAGCAGTCGTAAAACCAGCGGCCTCGTTTTTTCTGACACACCTTATGGAATGGTTTTAGGGCCGCTTCGCGCCCCAACGGGGGCAAGCCCCCTCGCCACAAAGAGTGTTCACAACATGCCTACCGCTTGTTGAGGCCCCGAGCCAACCGATCCCCACCCAACTGAATCACCGCCACCAACGCCACCAGCAACACAATCACCGTCAACATGATCTGGCTATCAAACCGCTGATACCCGTACCGATACGCTATATCCCCCAACCCGCCCGCACCAATCGCCCCGGCCATGGCCGACGAGTTGATCATCGTCACCAGGGTAATGGTGAACCCGCCGACAATCCCCGGCAGTGCTTCCGGCAACAACACATGCCAGACGATGTGCCAGCGCCGGCAACCCATGGCTTGCGCCGCTTCGATCAACCCATGATCGACCTCGCGCAAACTGACCTCGGCAATGCGCGCAAAGAACGGCGTGGCTGCGATGGTCAACGGCACCACGGCCGCCCAGACGCCGTAAGTGGTGCCGACGATGAGCCGGGTGAACGGAATCAACGCCACCATCAAAATCAGGAAAGGAACCGAGCGAAACAGGTTCACGAACGCACCCAAAACGCGGTTCAGCGCCGGGGCTTCGTAGATGCCGCCCTTGGAGCTGGTGACCAGGATCACCGCCAGCGGAATGCCTGCCAACAGCGCGATCAGCGACGACACGCCAACCATCAGGAACGTGTCGATAAAACCCTGCAGCAAGCGATCAAACCACATAGCCCAATACCTCCACCTGTTGCGCCCAATGGCTGGCGCGTTGACGCAATTCTTCGGCACCGAGGGGGGAGCCCGAAACCGCCAACAGCAGCTGTCCAAGGGCATGGCCCTGGATCCGTTCCACGCCGCCTTGCAGCAATCGCACGCGGCCACCGAGGGCGCTGAACAGTGCCGCCAGGTCCGGTTCGTCGCGCTGGTTGCCGGTGAACTGCAAGCGCAGGACAACGGCTGCATCCGGGGCGTTCGATTGCGGCTGCAAACGGCTTTGCAACTCTTCCGGCAGTGCGTGTTGCAACGGCGCCAGCAACGTCTTGCTGACCTCATGTTGTGGATTGCCGAAGACTTCCCACACCGGGCCTTGCTCGACGATCCGCCCGTGTTCGAGGACGACTACGCGATCACAGATCTCGCGGATCACCGCCATCTCGTGGGTGATCAGCACGATGGTCAGGCCCAGGCGTTGATTGATCTCGCGCAGCAGGCCGAGGATCGATTGCGTGGTCTCCGGGTCCAGTGCCGAGGTGGCTTCGTCGCACAGCAGGATTTGCGGGTCATGCACCAGCGCCCGGGCAATGCCCACGCGCTGTTTCTGCCCACCGGACAACTGCGCCGGGTAAGCCTTGTGTTTGGCCTGCAAACCGACCAGTTCCAGCAGCTCACGGACCTTTTGCTCGCGTTGTTCCCTGGGCACGCCGGCGACTTTCAGCGGCAACTCGACGTTCTGCCAAACGGTCTTGGCCGACATCAAATTGAAGTGCTGGAAGATCATGCCGATGCGCCGACGCAGCGCCACCAGGCGGTCTTCGTCGAATTCGCCGATATCGACCTGATCGATCAGTACCCGACCGCTGCTCGGTTGCTCCAGGCGATTGATGGTGCGAATCAGCGACGACTTGCCGGCGCCGCTGCGACCAATGATGCCGAACACTTCGCCGCGCTGGATCGCCAGGTCGATGCCGTGCAACGCGGCCACCGGTCCTTGTTGGCCGTTGTAGGTTTTGCCCAGGCCGATGAAGCGCACGTGGGCATGGTTGAGTTCGGGATGCAGCTCGGTGCGCTCGGCGCTTTGCGGCTCTGGATTCTCCAGTCGCCGTTGGATGGCGGCGGTCATGCTCAGCTTTCCCAACCGGCTTGGTAGAGCTTGCCGTGAGCCTTATCCAGTGCGGCGCGCACTGCGGGTGAGTGCTGGTAGATGTCGACGAACTTGATCAGGCGCGGGTCGGTTTTGCTCTTCGGCTGGATCACGAACTGAATCACGTACTCCTTGTGATCGAGGCCGTCGAACAGCAGCGCGGAGCCCGCGTCGAAGGTTTTCGACAAGCGAATGTAGGCCGGATAGCCCTGCACCAGATCGGCATCGTCATAGGCGCGTACCAGTTGCACGGCTTCGACCTGGAGGATCTTGATGTTCTTCGGGTTGGCGATGATGTCTTCTTCGGTGGCTTTGTAGCCGACACCAGGCTTGAGGGTGATCAGGCCGGCCTTGGCCAGCAGTTGCAAGCCTCGACCGCTGTTGATCGGGTCGTTGGCGATGGCCACGCTGGCGCCTTGCGGCAGTTCGTCGAAGCTTTTGTATTTCTTCGAGTAGAGGCCGACGTTGTTGATGATCCCCGGCGCGAACGGCACCAGGTCGAAACCCGAGGCGGCCTTGGCGTTTTCCAGGAAGGGGATGTGCTGGAAGTAGTTCACGTCGATGTCGCCGGCGGCGAGGCTGACGTTCGGCGCGATCCAGTCGGTGAACTCCACCAGCTCGACTTTCAGGCCTTGCTTGGAAGCCTCTTCGACGGCGGCTTCAAGGGGAATGGCGAAGGCGGCGGTGGTGCCGATTTTCAGCGGCGCGTCGGCGGCGAAAACCGCAGAGCTGAACAGGCCGAGGGCCAAGGCCAGTGCTTTGACTGGGTGAGAGAGGTATTTCTTTTTCATGATGGGTTATCCAGTCAGTGCATTAAGTTTGTGGTGTCTGTTCGGGCCTCATCGCGAGCAAGCTCGCTCCCACATTTGGAATGCATTCCCCTGTGGGAGCGAGCCTGCTCGCGAAGCTTTTTAGCGGCGGTAAGCCGAGCCCGTATGTTGCTCAGGCAGATGCGCCTCCTGCTGAAACAGCTTTTCGCGCAAGGTGCCACTGTCATAAGCCGTCTTGTACGACCCCCGCCGTTGCAACTCGGGGATCACCAGCTCGATGAAATCCTCATAGCTTTCCGGGGTGACGATGCGGGTCAGGTTGAAGCCATCCAGCCCGGTTTCGGCGATCCACGACTCCAGCTCATCCGCCACTTGCTGCGGTGAGCCGACCACGGTGATGTAACGGCCACCGAGGGCGTGTTGCTCCAGCAATTTGCGCCGGGTCCAGTCGTTGTTTTGCAGGTGTTTGGTGGCGGACTGGATCGCGTTGCTCTTCACGTACTGGATCGGCTCGTCGATTTCATATTGGGAAAAATCGATCCCGGTGGACGCCGAGAAATGCGCCACGCCGGCCTCGGCACTGGCGTAGCTCAGGTACTCGGCGTGCTTGGCCCAGGCCAGTTCTTCGGTGGCGCCGACGATCACGTTCAGGCCCATGAACACCTTGATGTCCTCGGGATTGCGCCCGGCTTCGACGGCACTGGCACGGACCTTGTCCACCTGCACCTTGGTCGATGGCTTGTTCTGGCCACTGATGAACACGCACTCGGCATGCCGCCCGGCGAACAGCAAACCGCGATCCGAACTGCCGGCCTGGAACAGCACCGGTGTGCGCTGGGGCGAGGGTTCGCAGAGGTGATAACCCTCGACCTGATAGAACTCGCCCTTGTGCTCGACCTTGTGCACTTTCTCAGGCTGCGCATAGATCCGCTGCTGTGGATCGTTCAGCACCGCGCCGTTTTCCCAGCTGCCTTCCAGGAGCTTGTAGAGCACCTCCAGGTACTCGTCGGCCTGGTCGTAGCGACGGTCATGCTCGACCTGTTCGCTCAGGCCCATGGCCTTGGCGGCACTGTCGAGGTAGCCGGTGACGATGTTCCAGCCGACCCGGCCACGGCTGAGGTGATCCAGCGTCGACAGGCGTCGGGCGAACAGGTACGGCGCTTCGTAGGTGAGGTTGGCGGTCAGGCCGAAACCGAGGTTGTTCGTCACCGCGGCCATGGCCGACACCAGCAACAGCGGGTCGTTGACCGGCAGCTGGATCGACTCTTTCAACGGCACGTCCACCGAGTTCTGGTAGACGTCGTAGACCCCGACGATGTCGGCGATGAACAGGCCGTCGAACAGCCCGCGCTCGAGCAATTGCGCCAGTTCGGTCCAGTATTCGATCGTGTTGTAGCGGGTGGACGTGTCGCGCGGGTGCGTCCACAAACCGTGGTTGATGTGCCCGATGCAGTTCATGTTGAAGGCATTGAGCAGGATCTTCTTTTTAGCCATTCAGATGGTCCCCCGCAGTGGCGGGTTTTCATCGTTGAGGTAGTAGTTGCCCACGGCGTGGTACTTCCAGCGCACCGGATCGTGCAGGGTGTGCACCCGGGCATTGCGCCAGTGACGGTCGAGGCCGTGTTCGATCAAGGTCGCCTGACTGCCGGCCAGTTCGAACAGCGTGTTGCCGGCGGCCAGGGAGATTTCGGTGCTCAGGGCACGGGCTTCGGCGACGGCAATCGACGCGGCTGCGACGGTCTCGGCCTGGGTGTCGGCCTGGGCCTTGTCGAGGTATTCACCGGCACGCTCCAGCAGTGCCTCGGCAGCGTGCAGGCGAATGCTCAGGTGGCCGAAGCTCTTGAGGGTCAGCGGATCGTCCGTGGCTTTTTCGTGGGTGGCGTCGATCCATGGCCGGGTTTTGCTGCGCACGAAGTGCAGCGCGTCTTCATACGCGGCGCGGGCGATGCCGGTGTCGATGGCGGCATGGAGAATCTGCGCCAGCGGGCCGACCGGGGTCGGGCGCTCGAAAGCGCTTTGAAAGGGGATGACATCTTCGGCCGCGACGTAGACATCTTCGAACACCACCGAACCGCTGCCGGTGGTGCGCTGGCCGAAGCCGCTCCAGTCGTCAATTACGGTGAGGCCCTTGCTGTTGCGCGGGACGAATGCCAGTTGCTGCACGCCGTTTTCATCCACCACCGAGGTGGGAATGCGCTGGGCGTAAATCGCACCGGTGGCGTAGAACTTGCGGCCATTGATGCGATAGCCGCTGCCATCGCGGGTCAGGCTGGTGATGCGATCGTGGGCGGTTTTGGTGCCGAGTTCGGCGAGAGCGTTGCCGAAGCGCTGGCCGGCCAGCACTTCGGCATAAAGACGTTTTTTCTGCTCATGGCTGCCGTTCACGCGCAGCACTTCGAGGGCATAAAAATGGTTCTGCGGGATTTGCCCCAGCGAGCCGTCGGCCTGGGCGATCAGGGCGATGACCTTGGCCAGGGTGACGTTGGAAACACCGGCGCCGCCATATTCCTTTGGCACGCTGATTCCCCACAGGCCCGAGCGGGAAAACACTTCCAGTTCCGGGTGTGGCAAGCGGCGCTCGCGGTCGCGCAGGGCGCTGTCACGTTTGAAATCTTCGGCCAGATCGCTGGCGACAATCAGGGCTTGCTCATCGCTGGTGATGACCGCGACGTGTTGAGAAATGCTCATGTGCTTCTCCAGATGTCTGGTCGTTAAATCCAGGAATGACGATTAGGCAGCGTGCCGTTGAGGCGATAGGCGCCGATGGCGTGGTATTTCCAGCGCACCGGATCGTGCAGCGTGTGCACCCGGGCATTGCGCCAGTGGCGGTCGAGGTTGAATTCGGCGAGGGTGGCGCGGCTGCCGGCCAGTTCGAACAGCTTTTCGCTGGCCTGCAACGAAATTTCGGTGGTCAGCACTTTGGCTTCGGCCACGGCAATCGAGGCGCGGGCGGCGGACTCGGCAGAGAGCGGTGCGGCGCTGACTTCATCGAGCACCTGCCCGGCCTTGCGCAGCAGCGCTTCGGCGGCGTGCAGTTCGATTTTCAGCTTGCCGATATCGGCGATCACGTACAGGTCATCGCTGGCCCGCTCGACCTTGGCGTCGATCCACGGCCGGGCGCGGGTTTTCACGAAGTCGATGGCGTCGTCGATGGCGCCCCGGGCGATACCGGCGTCGATGGCCGCCTGAATCAGTTGGGAGACGGCGCCCTGGATGTTCGGCGTGTCGTTGATCCGCCAGTTATCCACCACCAGTTCGAGATCGACCTGCACGTTGTTGAGCAAAATCGTGCCGCTGGCGGTGGTGCGCTGACCAAAGCCGGACCAGTCATCGACGATGCGCAATCCCGGCGTGCCGCGACGGATGAACGCCAGCACTTGTTTGCCGTCGTCGTTCAATGCCTTGACCGCCACCCAATGGGCGAACAGTGCACCGGTGGAATAGAACTTCTGGCCGTTGAGGACGCCGTCAGCGGTGATGCGCGCTTTCAGTTCCAGAGTATTTTTGGTGCCGCGTTCCGGCCCGGCATTGCCGATGCGCCAGCCATCCAGGACGCTTTTGAACAGTTGCCTTTTCTGCGCTTCGGTGGCGCTGCCGAGGATCAGGTTAAGAATGCCGAACTGGTTTTGCGGGATCTGCCCAAGCGCCGGGTCGGCGGCGGAAATGATCGCGAAGACCTCGGCCAGGGTGACGAACGAAACCTGTGGGCCACCGTACTCGCGAGGGATGGAAATGCTGCCCAGTCCGCTGCGGGTGAACTGTTCGATTTCAGACCATGGGAGCTTGCGCAACTGGTCACGCTTGGCCGCTTGCAGGCGCGCGACGTGCGCCAGTTCGTGGGCTGCCTTGATGGCTTGGGCGTCGTTGCGCAAGATTTGTGCGGGCAACAACAACGGGGCGATGTCCAGGTCACTCTGGACGATTGCATCTGCCAGACTGGACATCAGTGCCACTCCTTGGCTGCTCGCAATGCCCTGGCGATCTGCACTGGGGTGATTGTGTTCCGGACCATACCTACCTCACATCTTATGGAAGCGCCGCTTGTGGCCGCGCATGAAAACAAGAATGTCCGGTGGTCCGGTGTATATACCCTAAACGTGTATAAATATTTTATGAACTAACTTTTAGGAATATAGATAGAAGGGTGGCAATGGCGCTGTCGCCAAGATCGCAGCCTTCGGCAGCTCCTACAGGGTTTATGCCTTAACCCTGTAGGAG
>NZ_JBWKZB010000053.1:0-6487 GCF_059424105.1 Pseudomonas sp. GW456-E7
CGGTCACGCTCAACTCCTGGCCTTTGCGCGAGGTGTAGCTCTGCACCTGGTCCTTGTCGACCTTGCCCACGGCAAAGACAACTCACTCAGGGCTGGCGCATTTTCTGTGGGAGCGAGCTTGCTCGCGATGAGGCCGTAACAGTCGATATCCATGCGACTGTCAGTCCGCCATCGCGAGCAAGCTCGCTCCCACAGAGGTATGTGTTGGCCACAATATCGTGGCCAATAGAGCCGCTTAGTTGTCGTAACCCAGGTTCGGCGCCAGCCAGCGTTCGGTCACGCTCAACTCCTGGCCTTTGCGCGAGGTGTAGCTCTGCACCTGGTCCTTGTCGACCTTGCCCACGGCAAAGTACTGCGCCTGCGGGTGAGCGAAGTACCAGCCGCTGACCGCTGCTGCCGGGAACATGGCGTAGTGTTCGGTGAGGAACACGCCGCTGCGGCCTGCGCGCATTTCCTGAGCTTCGGGATCGAGCAAGGCGAACAACTGGGCTTTTTCGGTGTGATCCGGGCAGGCCGGATAACCCGGTGCCGGACGGATGCCAGTGTATTGCTCCTTGATCAGCGCTTCGTTATCCAGCACTTCATCCTTGGCGTAGCCCCAATAGTCTTTACGCACCTGCTGGTGCAGCCATTCGGCACACGCTTCGGCCAGTCGGTCGGCCAGGGCCTTGACCATGATCGAGTTGTAGTCGTCGCCAGCGTCCTGGTAGGCCTTGGCCACTTCTTCGGCGCCGATGCCGGCGGTGGTGATGAAACCACCCACGTAGTCGGTCACTTCACTGTCCTTGGGCGCGACGAAGTCGGCCAGGGAGAAGTTCGGCTTGCCGTCGGTCTTGATGATCTGCTGGCGCAGGTGATGCAGCTTGGCCATTGGCTTGCCGTCATCGCCATAGAGTTCGATGTCGTCGTCATGCACCTGGTTGGCCGGCCAGAAACCGAACACCGCGCGGGCGCTGATCAGCTTTTCATCGATCAGTTTGGTGAGCATTTCTCGAGCGTCTTTATAGAGCGAGGTGGCGGCTTCACCGACCACTTCGTCCTGGAGGATGCGCGGGAATTTGCCGGCCAGGTCCCAGGATATGAAGAACGGCGTCCAGTCGATGTACTCGGCCAGAACGTTGAGGTCGATGTTGTCCAGTACCCGGGTGCCGGTGAAGGTCGGTTTGACCGGTGTGTAGCTCGCCCAGTCGAACTGTGGTTTCTTGGCGATGGCCGCGCCATAGCTCAGGCGTTCGGTGCGGGCGCTGCGGTTGGCGGTGCGCTCGCGAACCTCGATGTAGTCCTGACGGGTTTTCTCGACGAAACCGGCCTTGAGCTCCTTGGACAGCAACTGGGTCGCCACGCCCACGGCACGGGAGGCGTCGGTGACGTAGATCACTGCGTCGTTGCTGTACTTCGGCTCGATCTTCACCGCGGTGTGCGCCTTGGAGGTGGTGGCGCCACCGATCATCAATGGCAGGTGGAAGTCCTGGCGCTGCATTTCGCGGGCGACGTGGACCATCTCATCCAGCGACGGGGTGATCAGGCCGGACAGGCCGATGATGTCGCACTTCTGCTCCTTGGCCACCTGGAGGATTTTCTCCGCCGGGACCATCACGCCGAGGTCGACGATGTCATAGCCGTTGCAACCGAGCACGACGCCGACGATGTTCTTGCCGATGTCGTGCACGTCGCCTTTCACAGTCGCCATCAGGATCTTGCCCTTGGCTTCCGGCTTGTCGCCTTTTTCCAGTTCGATGAACGGGATCAGGTGCGCCACGGCCTGCTTCATCACGCGAGCGGATTTCACCACCTGGGGCAGGAACATTTTGCCGGCGCCGAACAGGTCGCCGACGATGTTCATGCCGGCCATCAGCGGGCCTTCGATCACTTCGATCGGGCGGCTGAAGGACAGGCGCGATTCTTCGGTATCTTCGACGATGTGGGTGGTAATGCCTTTGACCAGCGCATGTTCCAGACGCTTGTTGACGTCCCAGTTGCGCCACTCTTCGGTCTCGGCTTCCTTGACGCTGCCGTCGCCCTTGTACTTGTCGGCGATGGCGAGGAGGGCGTCGGTGCCTTCCGGGGTGCGGTTGAGGATCACGTCTTCGACGGCGTCGCGCAGTTCCACCGGGATCTGGTCGTAGATCTCCAGTTGCCCGGCGTTGACGATACCCATGGTCAGCCCGGAACGGATCGCGTACAGCAGGAACACCGAGTGGATCGCCTCACGCACCGGGTTGTTGCCGCGGAACGAGAACGACACGTTGGACACGCCACCGGACGTCAGCGCGTACGGCAGTTCGTCACGGATGTAGGCACAGGCGTTGATGAAATCGACGGCGTAGTTGTTGTGTTCTTCGATACCGGTGGCGACGGCGAAGATGTTCGGGTCGAAGATGATGTCTTCCGGCGGGAAGTCCACTTCGTTGACCAGGATGTCGTAGGAGCGTTTGCAGATTTCCTTCTTGCGCGCTTCGGTGTCGGCCTGGCCGGCCTCGTCGAAGGCCATCACCACCACCGCGGCGCCGTAGCGCTTGCACAGTTTGGCGTGGTGAATGAACTGCTCCACGCCTTCTTTCATGCTGATCGAGTTGACGATGCCCTTGCCCTGGATACATTTGAGGCCGGCTTCGATCACTTCCCACTTCGAGGAGTCGATCATGATCGGTACGCGAGAGATGTCCGGTTCACCGGCAATCAGATTGAGGAAGGTCACCATGGCCTTCTTCGAATCGAGCATCCCTTCGTCCATGTTGATGTCGATCACCTGGGCGCCGGCCTCGACCTGCTGCAGGGCGACTTCCAGGGCTTCGGTGTAGTTGTCCTCGCGGATCAGCCGGGCGAACTTGGCGGAACCGGTGATGTTGGTGCGCTCGCCGACGTTGACGAACAGCGAACTGCGATCGATGGTGAAGGGTTCCAGGCCCGAGAGGCGGCAAGCCTTGGGGATGTCCGGGATCTGGCGCGGCGCATAACCGGCCACGGCCTTGGCGATGGCTTCGATGTGGCCCGGCGTGGTGCCGCAGCAGCCGCCGACAATGTTGAGGAAGCCGCTTTGGGCGAACTCTTCGATGACCTTGGCGGTTTGCGATGGCAGTTCGTCGTACTCGCCGAATTCGTTCGGCAGGCCGGCGTTCGGGTGCGCCGAGACGTGGGTGCCTGCCTTGTTCGACAGCTCTTCGAGGTACGGGCGCAACTCGCTGGCGCCGAGGGCGCAGTTCAGGCCAACGGAAATCGGCTTGGCGTGGGCCACGGAGTTCCAGAAGGCTTCGGTGGTCTGGCCCGACAGGGTGCGGCCCGAAGCGTCGGTGATGGTGCCGGAAATCATGATCGGCAGTTCGACGCCCAGCTCTTCGAACACGCCTTGCACGGCAAAGATCGCGGCCTTGGCGTTGAGGGTGTCGAAGATGGTTTCGATCAGGATCAGGTCGGCGCCGCCCTCGATCAGGCCTTTGGTGGATTCGGTGTAGTTTTCCACCAGCTCATCGAAGGTCACGTTGCGGTAGCCGGGGTTGTTCACGTCCGGGGACAACGAGCAGGTGCGACTCGTAGGCCCGAGCACGCCGGCGACGAAGCGCGGCTTGTCCGGGGTTTCCAGGGTCTTGGCGTCGGCGACCTTGCGTGCCAGGCGAGCGCCTTCTACGTTTAATTCATACGCCAGGCCCTGCATGCCGTAGTCGGCCAGGGAGATCTGGGTAGCGTTGAAGGTGTTGGTTTCCAGAATGTCGGCGCCAGCGTCGAGGTAGGCTTTCTCGATGCCGCCAATCACGTCCGGGCGAGTCAGTACCAACAGGTCGTTGTTGCCTTTGACATCGCTCGGCCAGTCAGCGAAGCGTTTGCCACGGTAATCCTGCTCTTCGAGCTTGTAGCTCTGGATCATCGTGCCCATACCGCCATCGAGAATCAGGATGCGCTCTTTGAGGGCGTGCTTGAGAGCTTGAAGGCGAACGCTGCGATCGGACATTTGGACTACTCGGTAAGACCATGACGAAGGGCCGGGATGATAGCAAACCTGTGCGCTTTTAGAGCATGACTCGGATTTGCATGAATATCGTTCATGTTGTCAGGGGTGGCAGACCGGTAGAATCGCGGCGTTTTTTCAGGATCCAGGACCAGGGACATGTCTTATCGCTTCGTCATCAGCAGTGTGTTGATGCTTTTAAGCTGGGGCGCTGCGGCGCAAAGTCCGGCGAATTCCTCTGCCATTTCCTACACTCGAGACATTCAACCGATCTTCACTGAAAAGTGCGTGGCCTGCCACGCCTGCAACGACGCCGCCTGTCAGCTCAACCTGGGCAGCGGCGAGGGCGCGGCACGCGGCGCGACGAAAGTCCCGGTTTACGACGGTGACCGCACCAAGGCGGTGGCGCCAACGCGGCTGTTTCTGGACGCCTCCGGAAAAGCCGCCTGGCAACAAAAGGGCTTCTTTTCGGTGCTCGATGCGCAGGGTAGTCAGGCAGCATTGATGGCGCGGATGCTGGAACTGGGCCACAACACCCCCTTGCAACCCAACGCCAGGTTGCCGCAAGACATCGTCCTGGGCCTGAACCGGGAGAACATGTGTGCCAGTCCTGCGCAGTTCGATGGCTACGCCGCTTCGCACCCGAAGGAAGGCATGCCGCTGGCAGTGACCGGTCTGACCGACCAGCAGTACCAGACGCTGCAACGCTGGCTGGCCGCAGGTGCACCTATCGATCAGCAGGCCCTGGCCCCGAGTGCGCAAGAAGCGCAGCAAGTGATCCAGTGGGAAAACCTGCTCAATTCGCCGGGCGCCCGGCAAAGCCTGGTGGGACGCTGGCTGTATGAGCACTGGTTCCTCGCCCATCTCTACTTCAAGGAGGGTGAACCCGGGCATTTCTTCCAGTGGGTGCGTTCGCGCACGCCGACCGGCCAGCCGATTGACCTGATCAATACCCGGCGCCCCAACGATGATCCGGGCACGGAGTTTTACTACCGCCTGTGGCCGGTGCAGGGCGTGATCGTGCATAAGACCCACATCTCCTATCCCCTGAGTGCGGCGAAGCTGGCGCGGGTCAAATCCCTGTTCTACAGCGGCAACTGGGAGGTCAATGCATTGCCGGGCTACGGGCCGAAGAGCCGGGCCAACCCCTTTACTACCTTCGAAGCGATTCCCGCCCAGGCGCGCTATCAATTCATGCTCGATAACGCCGAGTACTTCGTGCGCACCTTTATCCGTGGGCCAGTGTGTCGTGGGCAGATCGCCACGGACGTGATTCGCGATAACTTCTGGGCGCTGTTCCAGGCACCTGAACACGACCTCTACATCACCGACCCGAACTATCGCGGGCAAGCCACGCCCTTGCTGGCGATGCCGGGGCAGAATGATGATGTCGGCAGCGTCCTGACCCTGTGGCACGACTACCGCGACAAACGCAACGAATACGAGGCCCTGCGCCGCGACAGCTACGCCGACTTGCCCGCACCGAGCTGGTCGACCCTGTGGGCCGGCAACGACAACGCACTGCTGAGCATCTTTCGCCACTTCGACAGCGCCTCGGTGACCAAAGGCCTGATCGGCGAAGTGCCGCAGACGATGTGGCTGTTCGACTATCCGCTGCTGGAGCGCACCTACTATCAACTGGCAGTCAATTTCGATGTGTTTGGCAACGTGTCCCATCAGGCCCAGACGCGCCTGTATTTCGACCTGATCCGTAACGGCGCCGAGCAGAATTTCCTGCGCCTGATGCCCGCCGATTCGCGGGAGGGCTACCTCGACGACTGGTATCAGAACAGTGGCAAATTCAAGATGTGGCTGGACTACGAGTCCATCGACGATGACAAGCCGACGGCGCTGAAGCTTGATCCGCAGGATCCAAAGCGCGATTTCGCCCAGCAATTGCTGACCCGTTATGGCGACCTCAATGCCAGGCCCGACCCGATCAACCGCTGCGACGGCGCCTACTGTTCGCGGCCGAACATTGATCCTGGCCTGCAAAATGCCGAGCAAGTGTTGAGCCGCCTGACTTCGCGTCCGGCGGCGGGGTTGAAAGTGATTGATCAACTGCCGGAAGCGACCATGCTGCGCATCGAAACCGGCAGCGGCAAGCGTGAGGTCTACAGCCTGCTACGCAACCGGGCCCACAGCAACGTGGCGTTCCTGCTCGGCGAATCGCTGCGCTATCAGCCGGGGCTCGATACCCTGACGATTTTCCCGGGTGTGCTCAGCAGCTACCCGAACTTCATGTTCAACATCCCGGCCGGGCAAGTGCCGGCGTTTGTGGATGCGATGGAGAACGCCAAGGATAGCGACAGCTTTGAGAAAATCGTCGAACGTTGGGGAATACGGCGCAGTCATCCGCAATTCTGGTTCTATTTCCATGACCTGAGCCGCTACATCCAGGAGACCGATCCGGTGGAAGAGGGCGTGCTGGACATGAACCGCTACGAGAACCTCTGACCAATCACCGAACCCACGTGTAGGAGCTGCCGCAGGCTGCGATCTTTTGATCTTGTTTTTTAAAATCAAAGTCAAAAGATCGCAGCC
>NZ_JBWKZB010000053.1:6497-43228 GCF_059424105.1 Pseudomonas sp. GW456-E7
GGGGGCAGCTTCTACACAGGGGGATCGTCGGAATCTTTCCCGACAAAAATACTGGGACTTTGTCCGGCGCGCCGATTGGCGTAAACTGCGCCCAAGCCTGCGAGGAGTTTCCATGACCGCTATTACCATTACCGACGCCGCCCACGATTATCTGGCTGATCTGCTCTCCAAGCAGAACACCCCGGGCATCGGCATCCGCGTCTTCATCACCCAGCCTGGCACCCAGTACGCCGAAACCTGCATTGCCTACTGCAAGCCGGGCGAAGAAAAACCCGAAGACACCGCGCTGGGGCTGAAAAGCTTCACCGCCTACATCGACCATTTCAGCGAAGCCTTCCTGGACGATGCCGTTGTCGACTACGCCACCGACCGCATGGGCGGCCAGCTGACCATCAAGGCGCCAAACGCCAAAGTACCGATGGTCAACGCCGACAGCCCGGTCAACGAGCGCATCAACTACTACCTGCAAACCGAGATCAACCCGGGGCTGGCCAGCCACGGCGGTCAGGTCAGCCTGATCGATGTGGTCGAAGACGGCATCGCCGTCTTGCAGTTCGGCGGTGGTTGCCAGGGCTGCGGCCAGGCCGACGTGACGCTCAAGGAAGGCATCGAGCGCACCCTGCTCGAGCGTATTCCGGAGCTCAAGGGCGTTCGCGACGTGACCGACCACACGCAGAAAGAAAACGCCTACTACTAAGGTGTTCGCTGCGAAACAAAAAAACGGCGCCCCGTGAGCGCCGTTTTTTTATGAGTTAAATTCGCTGACGCCTTCGCGAGCAGGCTCGCTCCCACAGTTGACCGTATTTCAATGTGGGAGCGAGCCTGCTCGCGAAGGGGCCTTATGGGCGATAGAGATGCGCATGCCCCGCGCGATACAGTGACGACTCGCTGAAGTGATCACTGCCCAGCACCCGTCCCACCAGAATCAACGCCGTGCGCCGAAACCCTTTGGCGGCAACCTTTTCGGCAATGTCCTCAAGCGTTCCCGTCACCCAGTCCTGATCCGGCCAGCTCGCGCGGTGAACCACCGCAATCGGACAATCGGCGCCGTAATGCGGCAGCAGTTCCTCAACGATCTTCGGCAGGTGATTGACCCCCAAATGAATCGCCATGGTCGCGCCGTGTTGGGCCAGGCTGGCGAATTCCTCTCCGGGTGGCATGGTGGTCTTGTCGGCGTAGCGAGTCAGGATCACGCTCTGTGAAACGTCCGGCAGCGTCAGTTCTGCACCCAGAAGTGCTGCACAAGCGGCGGTGGCCGTCACGCCCGGAACGATTTCGAACGCAATGCCCAGCTCACGCAGATAGCGAATCTGTTCGCCAATGGCGCCATACAGGCTCGGATCGCCGGAGTGTACCCGGGCCACGTCCTGGCCTTTGGCGTGGGCGGCCTTGAACAGGTCGATGATCTGTTCCAGGTGCAGTTCGGCGCTGTTGACTACCTGCTCCGCACAATGACCTTCCAGTACGGCAGCGGGCACTAGAGAGCCGGCATAAATGATCACCGGGCAACTGCGAATCAGCCGCTGGCCCTTGACGGTAATCAGTTCGGGGTCGCCGGGACCTGCGCCAATGAAGTAGACGGTCATCGTCGGTTCCTGAGGGGATAAAAGGGGCTGAACAGGGCTTCAGATGAAGAATGTTCATGATCGAGGCGGGGATTATCGGGGATTTTATGCCGCGCCAGCCAATGCCAGGGTTGCCTGGGCATATTTTTGTCGGGGAATCAGCAGTTTTGCCGGGGCCTGGGCCAGTTGTTCGGCCAGGGCCAGTGCGGCGCTTTCCGCCACGCCGTAGCAACCGGTGCGTTCAAACGCTATTTGCGATTGATGGCTGAGTTGCGGCTCATAGGGGGCCAGTTGTTCACTGCTGAAATACATCAATTCCAGGCCAAGCTGCTGCGCCAGTTCAATCAGTGCAGGTTCGTCGCGCTTCGAATCGATGCTGGCCAGGGCCTTGATTTCATGGCGGGCAATCTGGTGCGCCTCCAGTGCCTGGTCGAGCAGCGCCAGCAAGGTACTGACGGGGCAGCCCTTTTGGCAGCCCAGGCCGACCACCAGGGTCGGCGCTGTGCTGACGTCCGTCATGCGTGGTATTGGCCATCGCTTTTGCGACGGAACAACCAGGCGCTGATCAGGCCCAGGGCCAGCCAGAACGCCACGTTGGTCAGTTGCGAAGCGATTTTGAATTGGGTTTCCAGTGCCTCCGGAGCGAGCATCGAATGCACTTGCGGCTGCGGTGCGCCAATCACATGGGGAACGGCAAGGATCGCCACGCCGAGGACTTTCATCAGCCAGTGACGGCTGAACACGATCAGCGCGATACCGACGGCGGTGGAGGCGGCGGTACCGATCCACCACAGTTGCCGTTGTGCCAGATCGGCGGCGGCCGTGCCTGGCAGTTCAGGTGGCAGGCCGAGGGTCGGCGCGAGCACGAAGGTCGCATAGCCGGCCAGGCCCCAGAGCAGGCCCTGGGAGGTTTTGGTCGGCGCACGCAAGGTGTACAGGCCGGCCAGCATCAGGGCGAAACCGACGGCCACCACCAGGTTGCCGCCAGTGGTCGACAGCACGCGCTGCCAGCCGTCTTCCGGCTCCCAGGCTTCGGCGTCGTGGGTGTGGGCAGCCATCGCGCCATCGGCGTGTTCATGCATTTCAACGGCAGCCGGTTCGGCTTTTTCGTAGGTTTCGGCCTGAAGAATCAGGGGCGCGACCCAGAAACTTTGCAGCAGGGTCAGCAACAGGGCGGCCAGCAGCCCGGTGAAACCTGCGGTTTGCGCAATACGCTTGATCATGTCAGCAGGTCTCAATGGCACGGGAACGCGGAGCTGTGACGGGTATCGTGGGCGGCATTGTGCACCGCTTCGATGTGCGAGAAACCGGCGAAATACACCAGGCACGCGCCCAGGATCGACGCGCAGACGGCGGCGGTCAGACGTTGAGTCAGGGTAGAAGTGGTGCTGGCTGTAGTGTGGCCGGTGCTGCTGATGATCGACATGGCGTTTCCCTCTGGTCTGTCAGCGGGGAATCAAGAGCGCATGCAAAAAACTGCACGACCAGGCGCGCAGCGTTTCAAACAGCGCCCGCCCACCGCGGGTTTGTTGTTTCAGTGATCGTTATGGTCACTTTATGTTGCGGGCCGGTCTCCGGGCTCACGAGGGGCAAAGGCTTGGGCCTGAACCTGAAAACACCACCTTCCCATGCCGCAGTGGCACAGTGGATCTGATGCTTCGCTCGCTTACCGTTGCGGGGGCAGCACCGGACTGACATGGCTTTAGAGTAAAGCACATGATTCACCGGTTTCCCGTTTCACCCTGTGAAGGGCACCCGTAACAAGATGCGTAGGAGAGCATGGGCGAGGGTTGGGCGTCAATTGGCAAGGGTTCTCAACTGAATCGAAACGATCTCTGTAGGAGCTGCCGCAGGCTGCGATCTTTTGATCTTGCTTTTTACAATCAAGATCAAAAGATCGCAGCCTGCGGCAGCTCCTACAGGGGAATGGTGCAGTCAATAAGGTTGGGGGAGCCGGGCAAAGATTGACCCGCCCCAATACCATGCGTAGCCTTGCGCTTTCGAGGTTCTTCGGCGTTTGTCGAAGCTAAGAAGGGAACGCGGTCGATGCCGCGGCTGCCCCCGCAACTGTGAACGGTGATGTTCGTTGCCACGCCACTGCAGGCTCAATCCATGAGGCCGGCGGGAAGGCGCAGCGAATGCCAGGCCCAAGGCCGGCACACCGTCAGCCAGGAGACCTGCCTCGACACAGATTCTCAAATTCAACCGGGCGGGGTGATCCGGTGGCGAACTCTTCAGGCACGCGCATCTGCGTTGCCGGTCGTCGTCCCGTATGCCCGCCACCTAGCCATAGGGCATCCGATGAAAACACTGGCCAAACTTCCCGTCACCATCGTTACAGGCTTTCTCGGCTCGGGTAAAACCACGCTGCTGCGGCACATGCTCGACAACGCCCAAGGGCGCCGCATCGCAGTGATCGTCAACGAATTTGGCGAGCTGGGCATCGACGGCGAAATCCTCAAGCAGTGCTCCATCGGTTGCACCGAAGAAGAAGCCAACGGCCGTGTCTATGAACTGGCCAACGGCTGCCTGTGCTGCACCGTCCAGGAAGAATTTTTCCCGGTGATGCGCGAACTGGTGGCTCGTCGCGGCGATCTCGACCACATCCTCATCGAAACGTCGGGCCTGGCCCTGCCAAAGCCTCTGGTCCAGGCATTCCAGTGGCCGGAAATCCGCAGTGCCTGCACCGTTGACGCGGTGATCACCGTGGTCGACAGCCCTGCCGTGGCCGCCGGCACCTTTGCCGCCTTCCCGGACCAGGTCGATGCCCAGCGCAAACTCGACCCGAACCTGGACCACGAATCGCCATTGCACGAGCTGTTTGCCGACCAACTGGCCAGCGCCGACCTGGTGATTCTCAACAAATCCGACCTGATCAACCCGGCCGACCTGGCCCGCGTGCGCCTGGAAGTCGCCGAAGAGTTGCCGCCAGCGGTGAAAATCATCGAAGCCAGCAGCGGTCGCCTGCCACTGGACGTGTTGATCGGCCTGGGTGCCGGCTCCGAAGAACACATCGACAGTCGCCACAGCCACCACGACCATCATCACGATGGCGACGATGATCATGACGACCACGATCACGACGCCTTCGATTCGATCTCCATCGAACTGCCGCAAGCCGACGAAAGCCTGCTGATGGACGCGCTGACCCAGTTGGTGGTCCAGCACGGTATCCTGCGGGTCAAAGGTTTCGCCGCCGTCCCGAACAAACCGATGCGCCTGCTGATCCAGGGCGTGGGCACGCGTTTCGACAAGCACTTCGACCGCCAGTGGGGTGCCGAAGAGGCGCGCATCACCCGTCTGGTGCTGATCGGCCAGGAACTGGACGCCGCCGTACTAGAAGCGCAACTGCGCGCTGCGCTCAGCGTGTAACCCATGCACCTGCTCAGGACCCAGCCCGGCGGTTTCGTGTCGGATGACAACATCGCCGACCTTGGACAAACCCCCGCCGAGCTGGTGGTCCTGTGCAGCGGCGACTCCAGCCTGGCGCTGCTCGCCGAGGCGGCGCAGCAGTTGCCCGAGGATTACCCGAGTGTGCGCCTGGCCAACCCGATGCAGGTGCAGAACCATGCCTCGGTCGATTTGTACGTCGATGAGGTGTTGCGTCACGCCAAGGTGATCCTGATTTCGCTGCACGGCGGCATCGCCTATTGGCGTTACGGTATCGAGCGCCTGGTCGAGCTGTCCCAGCGCAGCGTGCAGGTGATCCTGGTGCCGGGCGATGACCGCCCCGACCCAGAGCTCAGCGACTTGAGTACCGTCGGCGCCGAGGACCGCGACCGGCTCTGGCAATTTCTGCGTCAGGGCGGCATGGGCAATGCCCTGGATTTCTTCCGCTGCCTGGCCAACCGCTGGCTGGCGCGCGATTACACCTGGGGCGAACCACAAACCCTGCCGCGCACGGCGATCTACCATCCGCACAAACACTCTGCCGCACTGAGCGACTGGCAGGCCGAATGGCACGCCGGTCAACCGGTGGCGGCGGTGCTGTTTTACCGCTCGCATTTGCAGGCGGCGAACACCGCTTTCATCGATGTTTTTTGCCAACGCTTGCAGGCAGCGGGGTTGAATCCGTTGCCGATTGCGCTGGCCAGTTTGAAAGAGCCAGGCTGCCTGGGCGCGGTCGAGGACTGGCTGGATGAAGCCGGTGTCTCGGTGATCCTGAACACCACCGGCTTCGCCCAGTCCAGTCCCGAGGCGCCGCACCTGCGGCCGTTCCGGCGCAATATTGCGGTGATCCAGGCGATTTGTGCCCAGGACAACGAACCGGGTTGGCGCGCCAGTGAACAGGGGCTTGGCCCGCGCGATCTGGCGATGCACATTGCCTTGCCGGAGCTGGACGGGCGCATCATCAGCCGCCCGATCAGCTTCAAGGACCTGGCGTGGCGCAGTGAGCGCAGTCAGTCGGATGTGGTCTGCTATCGGCCGCAACCGGAGCGCATGGACTTCGTTGCCGAACTGGCGCGGCGCTGGGTCGAACTGGCGCGGGTGCCCAATGCCGAAAAACGCATCGCCTTGATTCTGGCCAATTACCCGACCCGCGACGGGCGCATCGGCAATGGCGTCGGTCTCGACACCCCGGCTGCCGCGCTGAATATCCTGCGGGCACTGCATGCCGAAGGTTATCCGCTGCCGGCCGAATTGCCGGACAGCGGCACCGCGCTGATCCAGCAGTTGCTGGGGGGCGTCAGCAACGATCTCGATACCCTCGACCTGCGTCCGTGCCAGCAAAGCCTGGGGATGGACGACTATTTGGCGATGTTCAATGCCCTGCCCGAAGCCAATCGTGCGGCGGTGCTCGAACGTTGGGGCGCGCCGGAAAACGACCCGATGTGCCGCAGCGGACGGATGATGATCGCCGGCCTGCGCTTTGGCCTGACCTTCGTCGGCATTCAACCGGCGCGGGGTTATCAGGTCGATCCGAGCGCGGTGTATCACGACCCGGACCTGGTCCCGCCCCACGGCTACCTGGCGTTTTACTTCTGGCTGCGCCACACCTATGGCGCCCACGGCGTGATCCACGTCGGCAAGCACGGCAACCTCGAATGGCTGCCGGGCAAGGGTGTGGGGCTGTCGGAAAACTGCTGGCCGGATGCGCTGCTCGGGCCGCTGCCGAACATCTATCCGTTCATCGTCAATGACCCGGGCGAGGGCGCCCAGGCCAAGCGGCGCACCCAGGCGGTGATCATCGATCACCTGATGCCACCGCTGACCCGCGCCGAAACCTACGGCCCGCTGCGCAACCTCGAACTCTTGGCGGACGAATATTACGAAGCGCAGTTGCTCGATCCGCGCCGCGCTCGGGAGTTGCAGCGCGACATCCTGCAACTGGTACGCGACTCGCACATCGACCGTGAACTGCAACTGGACGAGCCACTCGACAGCGATGCCGACGCAGCGATCTGGTTGCCGCGACTCGACACTTACCTGTGCGACTTGAAAGAGTCGCAGATCCGCGACGGCCTGCATGTGTTCGGCGAATCGCCCACCGGGCGCTTGCGTATCGACACCTTGCTGGCGTTGTTGCGCATTCCACGGGGCGATGGCCGAGGCGCGCAATCGAGTCTGCTGCGGGCGCTGGCCAAGGCGTTTGCGTTGGGGTTTGATCCGCTGGATTGTGCGCTGGCCGAGCCATGGATCGGGTCGCGTCCCGAGGCTCTTGTGGACATCAGCGAAGATACCTGGCGCACGGCGGGCGATACCCGCGAGCGCCTGGAACTGTTTGCCGCGCAATTGATTTCGGACGCGTTGAATAACCCCTGTGGGAGCGGGCTTGCTCGCGAATCGGTTGAACACTCAACATTGATGTCGATTGACCCACCGCTTTCGCGAGCAAGCCCGCTCCCACAAGGGGCAGGCTGGAATGAAGTGCAGGCCATCATCGATGGTTTGCGCGAAGTAGTCGCCCCGCGCCTGGACGCCTGCGGCCCAGCGGAAATGCGCGGTCTGCTCGACGCCCTCAGCGGTCGCTTCGTCCCGGCCGGCCCCAGCGGTGCGCCGAGTCGCGGTCGCCTGGACGTGCTGCCCACCGGGCGCAACTTTTACTCGGTGGACGTGCGCAATTTGCCGACCACCACGGCGTGGCGCATCGGTTTCCAGTCGGCCAACCTGATTCTGGAGCGGCACCTGCAGGACCACGGCGATCATCTGCGCCAGCTCGGCCTCTCGGTGTGGGGCACCGCGACCATGCGCACCGGCGGCGATGACATCGCCCAGGCGATGGCGTTGATGGGCGTGCGCCCGGTCTGGGCCACCGGCAGCCAGCGGGTCGACGATTTCGAGATTCTGCCGTTGAGTTTGCTCGACCGTCCTCGGGTCGACGTGACCTTGCGCGTGTCCGGTTTCTTCCGCGATGCCTTTGCCAATCTGATCCGGCTGTTTGACGCGGCGGTGCAAGCGGTGGCCGACCTGGATGAGGCGGACGACCTCAATCCGTTGGCGGCCAAGGTGCGTGCCGAACGTGCAACCTTGCTGCAGGCCGGGCTGGATGAAGACGCTGCGCGACGTCAGGCCGGCTGGCGGATTTTCGGGGCCAAGCCCGGGGCCTACGGTGCAGGCGTGCAGGGCGCCATCGATGGTCGCCTGTGGCAAACCCGCGAGGACCTGGCCGAGGTTTACCTCAACTGGGGCGGCTACGCTTACGGCGGTTCCGACGAAGGCACCGCCGCCCGTGAACAGTTCAGCCAGCGCCTGAGCCAGGTGCAGGCCGTACTGCAAAACCAGGATAACCGCGAGCACGATTTGCTCGACTCCAACGATTACTACCAGTTCCAGGGCGGTATGCTCGCGGCGGTGGAAAGCCTGAAAGGCGAGGCGGCGGCCAGTTATCATGGCGATCACAGTCAGCCGGACCTGCCGAAGATTCGCACCTTGAAGGAAGAACTGAACCGGGTGATCCGTTCCCGGGCGGCCAATCCGAAGTGGCTCGATGGGGTAAAACGCCACGGCTACAAAGGCGCGTTCGAAATGGCCGCGACCGTCGATAATCTGTTCGCCTTCGATGCCACCACGCAGTTGATCGACGATCACCAGTACGCGTTGCTGGCCGACGCCTATTTGCTCGACCCTGACACCCGGGATTTTGTCCGTGAACACAATCCCCATGCCTTGCGCGACATGACTGAACGCATGCTCGAGGCGCAACAACGCGGAATGTGGAAGGAGCCGGGCGCCTACCGTGAGGCATTGGAGAATCTGTTGCTGGATATAGAAGAAGACAGCTGACACGCTTGAACCTGTGGGAGCGAGCTTGCTCGCGATAGCGGTCTGTCAGGCAACATCTTCTTCGACTGGACAAACGCCATCGCGAGCAAGCTCGCTCCCACAGGGATACAGGTGTCTATGACATCACCGACCATGACCGAGATAGAACAATGACCGACACCCCGCATTTCCCGCTCTCCGCCGTGGTCGGCGCCGACGATTTGAAGCTGGCCCTGTACCTGACCGCCATCGACCCGAAAATCGGCGGCGTCCTGATCGAAGGCCCGCGCGGGATGGCCAAGTCGACCCTGGCCCGTGGTCTGGCGGACCTGCTGGCCAGCGGTCAGTTCGTCACATTGCCGCTGGGCGCCACCGAAGAGCGCCTGGTCGGCACCCTCGATCTCGACGCGGCGCTGGGCGAAGGTCGCGCGCAGTTCTCACCCGGCGTACTGGCCAGGGCTGACGGTGGCGTGCTCTACGTCGACGAGGTCAATCTGTTGCCTGATCACCTCGTTGACCTGCTGCTCGATGTGGCCGCCAGCGGCACCAATCTGGTCGAGCGCGACGGCATTTCCCATCGGCACTCGGCGAAGTTCGTGCTGATTGGCACCATGAATCCTGAAGAGGGTGAACTGCGTCCGCAGTTGCTCGACCGTTTCGGCCTGAATGTCGCCCTTGGTGGCCACACAGCACCGGCCGAACGAGGCCAGATCATCCGCCGTCGCCTGGATTTCGACAGCGATCCGCAGGGTTTCTGCGCCGAATGGGAAGCGGCGCAGGCGTCCCTGCGTGAACGTTGCCAACACGCACGCAACGCCCTGGCGAGTATTCCCCTCGACGACCAGGCGCTGGCCCGGATTACCGAGCGTTGCTTTGCCGCTGGCGTCGATGGTTTGCGCGCTGACCTGGTCTGGCTGCGTGCCGCCCGGGCTCACGCCGCCTGGCGCGGGGCGAACGCTATCGCCGAGGAAGATATCGACGCCGTTGCCGAGTTCGCCTTGCGCCATCGTCGTCGCGAGCATTCGCCGCCGGCACCTGCGCAATCTCAAACTGCGCAACAAACCGCGCCGCAGAACGACAATCCGGGTGAAGGGCAGGGCCAGTGGGGCGAATTGCCTGCCCAGGCGCTGGCGACCGGCGCACGACGTGAAGTGCCGAGCTGGCCAAAAAAGCCCTAGGCATTCGCCCTCGCTGCGACGCGGGGGCGAATGCCAGACCCCGAGCCGGGCGACTGGACCATGGCAAACAGGGCAAGCGTCACGCCGCCCGCAGTGGCTCGGTCAATTGGCCCGGCACCTTGCTCAATGGCCGGCCGCGTCAGCGCGACGACCTGATGTTCCAACTGCGCACGCGTTCGCCCCATGAACTGTGGCTGGTAATAGTCGATGCCTCCGCATCGACCCGCCGTCATCAGGCATTGAGCGATGCCAAGGGCTTGCTGGCGCAGTTGTTCGACGATGCCTATCGCCAGCGCGCACGACTGGCGTTGCTCACGGCCAGCGGTGCTGCTCCCAAGTGGCAGGTGCAGGGATTGAAGGCCTCGACGGGGCTGCGCCTTTGGCTTGATGGCCTTGGCGCGGGTGGTGGCACGCCGCTGCTGGCGGCATTGGGCGAAGCGGGGCGATGGCTCGCAGCAAGGCAAAAGCGTTTTCCGGCGGAGCAGCAGCGGTTGCTGCTGGTGACCGATGGCCGGTTGAAGGACTGGTCGTTGCTGCCTGTGCTTGCGTGTCCGGGGCTGTTGATCGACATCGAGCGCGGACCGATCCGGCTCGGGCGCAGCAGGGTGCTGGCGGCGCAGTTGCAGGCTGAGTATCGGCATATTGACGAGTTGCTGCCTGGTTGAGTTCTGTTTGGCAGTTCCGGCCTCTTCGCGAGCAGGCTCGCTCCCACAATTGATCGGTGTTGAACACAAGCTTTGTAATCGCCCGAAACCCCCTGTGGGAGCGAGCCTGCTCGCGAAAGCGGTGTAGCTGCCAACCTCACATTTGAATCACTTGCCCATCGCCTGCCGATACTGCCGGGTACGCTTGCCTATGTACAACCGGTCGACAATCAACGCCCATAGCGCCGAAACCTCAGGCCGGGTTTTGCGCCCACGGCTCAAGCGATGCAGCTGGAACTTCACCACCGCCATGCTCGCCAGCGCCGCCAGGGGTTTGCGCTTCCAGCGGATCGGCGGCAGTTGCGGGTGGCTGTGCTTGCCTTCGCGCCAATGCTTGACCAGGTGCGGCTCCACGGCCAGGGCAGTGCCGATGCCGGCCATGGCGATGCCGCTGTCGAGGACCTGCTCGACGATTGCCAGACGCCGGATCCCGCCCGTCACCATCACTGGCATGCGCGCCACGCTGGCCAGTTCACCGGCCATTTCCAGAAAGTACGCCTCCCGTGCCAGGGTTCGGCCGTCGCGCGCTTCGCCTTGCATGGCCGGTGCTTCGTAGCTGCCACCGGAGAGTTCCAGCAGGTCGATCGGTTGTTCGTTGAGCCACTGGATCACTTGTCGGGCATCATCGGCATCGAAACCACCGCGCTGGAAATCCGCTGAATTGAGCTTTACCGACACACAAAATTGCGGCGACACCGCCTGGCGAACCGCCTCGACGACGGACAACAACAGGCGCGCGCGATTCTCCAGTGAACCACCCCAGCGATCAGTGCGTCGATTGGTCAGCGGCGACAGGAACTGGCTGAGCAGGTAGCCATGGGCGGCGTGGATCTGCACACCGGTAAAACCGGCTTTCTCCGCCAGTGCGGCGCTGGTGGCGAAACGGCGGATCACCTCCTGGATGTCGTCCTCGCCCATGGGCTTGGGTTCGGCGAACATCTTCGAGAATTGGCCGAGATCCAGCGCAACCGCCGACGGCGCCAGTGCTTGCTGACCGAGGTTGGCCATGGTCTGGCGGCCAGGGTGGTTGAGTTGCATCCAGAAATGCGCACCGCCGGCCCGGCCGACGCTGGCCCACTGGCGGAAGCGTTCCAGATGTCGCTCGTCCTCCAGTGCGACACCACCGGGGCCGGTCATGGCGCGGCGGTCGATCATCACATTGCCGGTCAGCAACAAACCGGCTTCGCCTTCGGCCCAGGCTTGATACAGGCGAAGCAGTGCCTGATCGGGTACTTGATCGGTGTTGGCGAGGTTCTCTTCCATCGCGGCTTTGGCAATGCGATTGGCGATGGTCTGGCCGTTGGGCAAATTCAAGGTTTGGAAGGGTGACATGCTTGACTCCTCATACTGATGAGTAGAGGCTAAGCTTAAAGTTAACTTTAATGTCAAGCAGGCAAATGAGGTCGCAATGAAAATTGGTGAATTGGCGCAGTTGAGCGGCCTGACCGCATCGCGCATCCGTTTTTACGAGTCTCAGGGCTTGATCCGCCAGGTCGAGCGCTCTGCCAACGGTTATCGGCGTTACTCGCAACAGGCGCTGCAAACCCTGCAACTGATCCAATGCGCACAACAGGCCGGTTTCAGCCTGGAAGAACTCAATCAGTTGCTCCCCGACAATGTGACCGGCGCATTCAAGCACGATGAGCTGATGGCCGGCCTGTATCGCAAGGTCGAGCAAATCGAAGAGATGCAACGGCACCTGGCCCATAGCAAGGCGCAGTTGTTGGGGTGGATCGACACCATCCAGGCGAAGCCTGCGGGCATGAGTTGCGATGAAAATGCCGAACGGGTGATGACGTCATTCAAGCACTAGGTCAGCTCAGTGCTGCGGTTGACTTGGCAGAACAGTCTGCTTGACCGGGTAGGCAAATGATTCGTCGTCGTTAATGGTCGCAAAAACGGTTTGTACTTCCCCTGGCTTTATCTGAACTGGAACGTTTGGCAAGTAGCTGATAAATCGGTCTACCTTCCAGTTAATCGGGTTCAGCCCCATTAATTTGGGGAGCATCGTCGCTCCGTAATTCGCCTTCGACGGAACCAAAAAAATAGTGGTGATGGATGTTTTAATCGGAAAAAAGATTGCGCCCGGGTGAGTACCGCATAGCGGATAGTTTGGAGTGTTACGTAAGCATGTTGAGGGTGGCTCCTGGCCAATGACCAGGTTGGTAGGCGGTGAACTGATATCGTTTACAAACACCGAAAATGAAATGCCCTTGCCTGGCAGGTTTTGCAGATTTAATTGAGACATCGTGAAGTTGAGGCCCGACAGAGTGGGTACCTGTTTCAAGATGTCCCCATCGCTGGTTACCGCCGTTACGATGAACGGGCCTGTGGCCGTAGTCCCAACGACAGTCCCGGAGATGGATGTGGCACTTTTTGAAAGGGGAGTTGTGACGCAAACTTCCGGGCCATTCTGGCCAATGCGCCCATTGGTGACCAATTCGCGGCACTCTTCGTTGACCTTAGAAACAGTCGCGTCCTGTTGAACGTTGCAACCGGTTAAACCTATTCCCAGCGTTGTGCAAAGAAGTAAAGTTCTGGCCGTATTCATGTCCGATTCCCTTTGGTGTCGACAGTCAGCTGCCGCGCCAGTATTTCCTCCTATGCTTCGACGCGTCTACTGTCAAAGTTGACAGTAGTGATCAGTTATTCGGGTTTAAACAGATCGTTTTTCAATGGACACAACGGTACGGATGAGAAACGCTCAGTGCAGCGAGTGGGATGTATCAGTTCATTGATGAAAGGTATACCGATCCTTCCCCGTATGCTTTGCCTCATACAAGGCTTCATCGGCCTTGACCAGCGCCTGGTTCAACGTGTCGCCGTCGAGCACCCGGGCCAGGCCGATGCTGATGGTCACCGGGTATCGAGTGGGTTGTTCGCGCACCACCCGACACAATTCAGCGGCCAGCGCCTCGACGTCTTCGTGGCGTTCCCCGGCCAGGTAAATCGCGAACTCCTCGCCACCGAGGCGCGCATATTCGTGATGGGTCATCACCGACTTGATGTCCTGGGCGATGCGCTTGAGCACCTCGTCGCCAATGTCATGGCCATGGACGTCGTTGACCTTCTTGAAATTGTCGATATCGACCATCGCCAGGTAGTGGTCGTTCTCCCGCGGCACTTTGTTCAAATGCTGGTCGGCGCGGGTCATGAACGAGCGGCGATTGGGGATTTCGGTGAGTGTGTCGATGTAGGCCTGGTCCAGCAGCAACTTGGACATGATGAAGTTGTACAGCTTGGCCTTGCGCAGTGTCAGGAAGCTGTAGATGGTCAGGCCGCAGATAAATGCCGAGTAACTGATGGCCATCACCCCCCTCAGCTCCATGTGTCCGAGATCCGTGTTGTAGAACGGGTTGAGAAACGACCAGGTGACGATTTGCGCGGCAAAGAACGACCAGCGGTTCAGCGGCAATACCGAGGCCGTGAACAGGGTGGTCGAAGCCGCCAGCAACAGCCATCCGGGTTGGTGATCGTCGGGCAGGCCTTCGGTGAGCAGTCGCGTGCCGAATGCCATGGCAAACACAAACAGCAGGTTCAGCGTCTGGAAATGCCGGGCATCGCGGATCAGCCGAAGGATGATGACGAAAGTCGCGAAGGCGCCGATAAACACCAGCGAAAGCCAGGTGAATGGTTGTCCGCCGATGAAACTGAGGATCAGGTCGTAAGCAATCCAGATGGCAATGCTGGCGATGTAGATCAATACGCAAAAGGAGCGTAGCCGATCAAATTCATGCTGGAGGAACTCGGCTTTGAGCTTGGCCGGCGCCGACTTTCTCAGCACTTCGTCTTCAATGGTTTTGTACATCGCCGACCTTGCTGTTGTGCTGGTTGTCGAGAATCACCTTACCCCACGGCCGGTAGCGCAGGGAGAAAACCGACGTCGGGTGGCAGCCCGGCGATGTGGATTGGGGGGGCATGGGTTCGGCACGAAAGGGTTGCCCGGCAACACTGACCTGGCGAAAGGCTTCCCTGACGATGCCGATGGAGCAGGGCAGGGCTTGGGCATAGCCGTTGCGAACCATGGCTGGCAAGCGTCCGGTGCCGGCTCCGTCCTGCCACCACACTTGAATCCCTGCGCTGGCCAATTCCCCAAGCCACCGGCCATTCACCTGTGGCGACAGTTTGCCGACGTTGAAGACGCTGATGTGCAGCGGCGCGTCGAGCTTGCCGGCGAAATCCTTGAGCTGGCGTTGCAACTTTTGCCGGCGATCCAGCGGCAGAAAGTGCAGGTCATCCAGTTCCATGGGCAGATACCAGCCACTGACCGGGAGTTTCCAGTCCTTGCGCAGCTTCTGCTGCCGGGCCAGCGACTGCCCCAGTTGCGTTTGCCAGTACGTTGCCAGACCGGCACTGTCCAGTTCATTGATGCGCTGGTAATAGGCCGGGTCCATGTGCAGGCCCAGCACCAGTTTCAGGCCCTGGGCCTGGGCCTGTTTCAGGCTGCCGGCGAGCCAGCCGTCGGCGCCGCCGAAGTCCGAATCGCCATAGGCCGTCCATTGCACAATCACCGTATGCACGCCCTGGTGGGCGGTGTCCTGCCAGATTCGCTGCCATTGCGCCTGGCTCAGGCTGGCATCGGCGTTGAGCGGCTGATAGAAAATCCGTTCGTCGGCATGGGGCGCCGTGGCGCCCAACAACAGGCACAAAGCCAAAAGAAGTCGCTTCATCAGAAGTTCAACTCCACGCCGACCAGCACACCGTTGCCGCCGTCATACAGATTGCCGCCCAACGCTTGTTGATACTCGGTGCGCACCGTCAGGTGCGCGCGATAGGCGTTGTAAATGTCATCGTTGAACCACCATTGCCAACGCAAGCCCAGACCGGTGCGCAGATCCTGGCGCCAGTCGTTGCTCGGGTCCTGGCTGGCAAATTCAAGGAAACCGTATGGCATGACCGTTTGCGCGCCGTTGAACGGCAGCTTCCAGGTGTGACCTTGCTGGAAGCGCGACAGCCATTGATGGTCGCCGGCCTTGGTCCACCACGCCGCGTCGAGGTAGAGGAAGCGCTCCTCCCAATCGCTTTCATCGACCCGCCAATCGTTGCGGAATCGACCCTGATCAAGGAACGACGCCGTTGACCGCAGCAGATAGTCGGTGGTGGTGTGGCCATCATCGCGGTGATCCTCGGCCTGATCGGATACCTTGTCGGGGACCAGCATTTGGCCGAGGCTCAGGCCATGGTTGTCTTGGTCATCGAACTGGCTTTGTTTGTAGATCTCGCCATAGAAGTTGATGTTGGCTGTGCCCCAGGGCTTGTAGCGCAGGCCGACGCCGGTACCCAGGGATTCGGCATAGCTCGACCGGCCCACACCGCCAAGCAGCAAACGGCCATAGACCGACAGCGTGCTGCCGGCGCGACTGGGTTCATCGCCCAGTGCGTGGTCCCACATGGCCAGTTGCACGTTCTGCGAGCTGGAGCGTCGCTGCGTGCCGGTGCTCTGGTCAGGGCGCACGAAATCGTTGGTCGATATCCCGGCCGGCGACCAGGTACTGGCGATGGTGAATGAGTCGCGACGGGACAGGCTTTCGTGAGCGCGACGCTGGCGATAGCGCCGTGCCTCCATGCTACCTTCCTCGTCATCGGCGGCCACCGGGTTCTGCTCCAGGTCAATCACGCGTTCCAGTTCCTTGCGCGCCGAGGCGCTGTCCTCGACCTCGTCGTAACGCCAGGCCAGTGTTTCGCCGAGGCGATAGTCTTCCGGGAAGTCCTGGGTGGCGCGTTGCAGATACGGGATGGAGCTGGCGCGTTCTGCCTTGGTCTCGGCCCCGGCCAGGCGCACGCCGTAGTCGGCACGATATCGGGGATTGTCCGGCTCACGGCGTACCGCTTCGGCAAGCCATTCGTTACTCTGCTGCAGGTCGCCGGCCTTTTGCGCCGTGACCGACGCAGCATAGTAATGCTCGGCATCCGGTACCAGTTGCAGGGCGGAACGCTGGCGCTGCAGTGCGAGCGCGTGATCGCCCCGGGCATCGGCAATCGCCGCGCCCAACGTCCACTCATTGGCGCCACGGGTGCGGCTAAGTTGCCAGTAACGTTCGGCCGTTTGCGTGTCACCGATACTCAGGGCACTACGGCTGGCGGTGAGGCGGGCATTGTCGCTGAGTTCGGCGTCCGCAATGCTGCGCCAGATCGCCAGGGCACCCGCCGAGTCTCCAGAGGCTTCCAGGGCGTAGGCGAGTGGCAGGCGGGTGTTCTGGTCACCCATTTTTTCGGCGGTCTGGTAGTACACCACCGCTTCGCCGGGACGCTCGGGCATTGCACAGCGACCGAGGGCGCGGTAGTCGCCCGCGGCTTGCGGGTTATCGCCAATCGCCTGTTGAACCGCGCCGCACTGGCCGTTTTCCGCCAGTTGCGCCAGCAGTTGCCCGCGAGTGGCGGGGTCGACGCGGTTGAGCAACGTAACGATGCGTTGCTGTTGTGCCGTGGTCGGTGTCGATGCGGCATACAACCCCGCCAACCGTTGCAGCAGGGGCGTCGGCAGCTTGCCGCCGTGGCGGTCGAAGGCGCTCTCGAGCAACTGTTGCGCATGTTCCCGCTGGCCGGCTTTGAGCGCCAGGTAGGTCGCCTGATTGAGCGAGTTGAGGTTGCCTGTCTGCTGGTAATGCCGCTCCCAGAATGCCGCCGCTTCGGTATCGTGATTCGATGCCTGGAGCAGTTCAGCGCGACGTTTGACCACGTCGGCGGTCTGCGGCTGGCTGGCGAGGTAGGCCATGACTTTGTCGCTGCGGCCTTCATCCTGCCAGGCGGCGAGCAGCTGTTCGCGGCGTTGCGTGTCCCAGGGTTCCGGCAGACGGGTCGTTTGCAGCAGGTCGGTGGCTTGCAGACGCTGGGCGAGGACCAGCCAGGCTTGCGGATTGTCTTCGGGCCGGCAAGCTTTCAACTGGGTCAGCGCCGCTTGCCGATCACGACGCGACAGCCAGTCGGCGGTCTCCAGGCACGGCCGCTGCAACTCACCACTCAAGCGTTGCACCGTTGCGCTGTCACCGGTTTGCCGCGCCAGTTCCCACAGGCGCTGGCGTTGTGCCGGATCGGCCAGGTCGGCGGGCGGCAGCGTTTGCATCCAGCGTTGCGCCTGCTGGAGGTGACCCATGGCAATCGCCCGGTCGACCATGGCCAGTCGGGTCTTGCGCGCAGCTTCCGGGCTTGGCGCCGTTTGCAGCAATTGCTGCAAGGGTTGCTCGTCGAGGCGTTGCACGTAGGCGTTGGCCAGGCGTTGCCAGCTTTGGGCATCGAGTTGCTGGTTCGCGGCCAGGGGCGCGAGCTCCTTGATGGTGCCATCCCAATCGCGCAATTGCTCGGACCAGTTGGCCCGGGCCTGTTGCAGCGCTCGCTCATCCCCCTTGGGTGTCAGTTGGGCCAGCCAGTCATGGGCCGAGGCAGCGCCACCACGCTTGGCCAGGCTCGCGCTGTAGGCCTGCCACAGGCGCACGCGATGCTCCGGATTGCTGGAGGCTATCCATTGCTCCACCTGTTTTGTGTCCGGCGGATCCTGTTCGATCCAGGCCAGTCGCAGGTTGAGCAGGGTGTCGCTGTTGGCAGGGGTATCCTGCAGCGCTTGCACGGCGTCTTCGTAGCGTTGCTGCTTGACCAGCGACTGCACCAGCAGCGCCCGTGCCTCATCGTTTCCCGGCACTTTGCTCAGCAGATGGCGCATCAGCCGTTCGACTTCCTTCCAGTTGCCGGCTTTCGCTTCGCGGTAACTGCGGTCCATATAGGGGTAACTGCGGAACTGATCGAAATCGGTCATGGGTTCGGCTTGCCCCCATGCTGTCGTGTTCAGGCAGAGCAACAGGCTACCGGCCATCAAGGTCTGACGATGGACAGGCTTCATGCAGCCTCCCGGGCAATGCAGTAGGCAGCGTGCTGCTCACTCGCCTGATCGACCAAGGCCTGTTCGAGAATTTCCTGTGTGATCATGCCGCGTTCAATCAAGTGTTCACCTAAAGACATTTTTTCCGCATCGAAATCGATCAGCGCCTGATTGAACAGGGTGGGCGGCACCATGCCGCGTACTTGCAACAGGTTGCCCAGCAACACCTGGTGATGGCTGACGCGCTCGATCAGGTCTTCGTCGTCCTGATTTCTCTCAAGCACCTCAAGCATCTGATGCACCTCCTCGCTTTGACGAGGGCTGGCGTACCAGTAGCGGATCCCCAGCGTCACCCGACCTTGTGGTGCGAGACGGCAACGCACGGGGCGTTTCAGTTGACGGCTGATGGCCCCCAGGGATACCTGGCTGACCGGCCCTTCGGACGCCAGCACCAGGGTGTCGCCTTCCTCGGCGACCGGCAGCACACCATAGTGCGTGGCGATCTTGCGAGGCACCGCAGCGATCAGGCGCTTGTCGAGTTTGAACGGGTTGAGCGGGGCCCATTCCAGGTCCAGTTGTTCGGCGAGGGCCTGCACCAGTTGCGTGGTGTCGATGTGCCCGCGCAGCAGCAATTCCTGACCCAGGCGTCGACGCACCGGGTTGGTGATCGCGGCTTCGAGTTGATCTTCAGAGAGCAGGCCTTTTTCCACCAGGCGATGGCCCAGCGGGGTGCGCTGGGCTTCGGCCAGGGCCGGAAACTCATGAGTGGTCTTGTCCCAGGCGACGCGACGGGAATCGCCCATTTCCATCACCTGGCGCAACGCCCGAAGGTTGGCGAAGAAGTTGACGAAATTGCTCCACACCATCCGGGGGGCCGACAGCAGCCCTTCGCCCAGCCCGTAGAAACGGGTGACAAACCAGCCACGCTGGAAAAGCCGATTGAGCAGCATGAGGCCATTGAGCCACAGCAGGCTCGCCAGCAAGGCGCTGTCAGAGAGGATCGACGGGAACCGCCAGGCATCCGGCGCGATCACGGTGACCAGCCACATCGCCAGCAACACCACCAGCAGTATGTTCACCAGGAAGCTCAACAGGTACGCAATCAGGCCACGGCGGTCGCGCCACAGAAAATAGTTGAGCAGGCCTTTGCGGCTCCAGCCCAGATTCTTGGTGCCCTGGAACACAATGCCGACGATCCAGCGCGACTTCTGCCGGATCGCGTACTGCAAGTCCCGGGGAAAGTGCTCGCGCACGCAGATCACCTGGGAAAACGCGCGGTCCATGCCGAACACCCAGGGTTGTTCCAGTGCCAGTTTCGGGTCGGTCACCGAATAGCGGGCAAAGATGCACTTCATGCCTTTTTGCTTGAGGCGAAAACCGATGTCGTAGTCTTCGGTCAGGCTCTGCACATCGAAGGCGATACCGTCACCGTCCTCGAGCAGGGCGCTGATGGCCTTACGGCTGAAACAGGTGCCGACCCCGGCGCTGGGCACTTGCCCGGTCAGTGCTTCACGCACGATGACGTCCTTGCCATGGTTCTCGGCGAACTCGTCGACGTAGTGCCCGGCAGTGAAGCCATTCCACTCCGGCGCGTAGGGATAGACTGGAATCTGGATCAGGTCCTTGGCCGGCAGCAGGTAGTTGAACAGGCGCAACTCCATGGGTGAAATCACGTCCTCGGCATCGTGCAGGATGAAACCGGCGAACTGGATCTTTGCATCGTTTTCAAAACGCAGGATGGCGTCGATCACGTTGTTCAGGCAGTCGGCCTTGCTGGTAGGGCCGGGACGGGCGCACACCACTTTGTGCACGTTGGGATAATGCCGGCACACCGCGTCGACGTCGGCCTGGGTCTCGGCGTCGTTGGGGTAGGTGCCGACGAAAATCTGATAGTTCTCGTAGTCGATGGTCGAGGCGGCCAGGCGCGCCATTTCACCGACCACACCGACTTCGTTCCACGCCGGTACCATGATCGCCAGGGGCTTTTCGCCGATGGAGTACAGCCGCTCTTCATCGGCGCGCCTGAATTTTTCATAGATCCGCCAGCGTCGGATCAGTTTGCGGGTCCAGTACACCAGGTCGATGAACAGGTCATCGAGCCCGAGAATGAACATCAGCAAGGCCAGGGTAATGGCGAGGTATTTGAGTCCGAACAACGCATAGGCAAAGAAGTCGACAAACGCCAGGCTCATACGGCTTTACCCGCCACCGCACGGTGTTTCAGCCAGATGCCGAGGCGATTGGCGATGCGCTCGCTGGCGTGTCCGTCGCCATAAGGGCTATGGACTCGACTCATGCGCTGGAAGGTGGCGTCATCATCGAACAACAGGCTTGATTCCCTGACGATACGGTCGGTATCGGTGCCCACCAGCACCACTGTTCCGCCTTCAAGCGCCAATGGCCGTTCCGTGACATCGCGCAGTACCAGCAGCGGTTTGCCAATGGCGGGGGCTTCTTCCTGGATGCCACCGGAATCGGTGAGGATGAAATACGCGCGGTCCATCAGCCAGACGAAATGCTGGTAATCCTGCGGCGCCACCAGATAGATATTGGGTTTGTCCGAGAGAACGCTGTAGACCGCTTTCTGCACCTGTGGATTGAGGTGCACCGGATAGACGAATTGCACATCGGGATAACGTTCGGCGAGGGTGGCCAGGGCCAGACAGATGTTGCGAAAGCCGCCGCCGAAGTTTTCCCGGCGGTGCCCGGTGATCAGCACCATGCGCCTGGTGTCGTCGAGCACGGCCAGTGGCGAGTCGGCGGCCGGGTGCCAGTGGACTTGCTGTTGGTGATTGCGCATCCATACCAGCGCGTCAATCACCGTATTACCGGTGACCTCGATGTTGGCCTTGGGCACACCTTCGCGCAGCAGGTTGTCTTCGTTGTTGATGGTCGGCGCGAAATGCAGGTCGGCGATGACACCGGTCAGGTGCCGGTTCGCTTCCTCCGGCCAGGGAGCGCGCAAATTGCCGGTACGCAAGCCTGCCTCGACGTGACCGATGGGTATCTGGCGATTGAAGGCGGCGAGGGCGGCAATGAAGCTGGTGGTAGTGTCGCCGTGTACCAGCACGATGTCCGGATGCACCCGCGCATAGGCTTTGTCGAGATGCCCCAGCAGTTGTTCGGAGAGTCCGTTGAGGGTCTGGCCCTGGGTCATTACCTGCAAGTCTTCGTCGACCGCCAATTCGAACGAGTCGAGCACTTGCTTGAGCATTTCCCGGTGTTGGCCGGTGGAGCAGATGTTCAGTTCGATTCCGGGCCAGTTACGCAAGACCCGCGCCAGTGGAGCCATCTTGATGGCCTCCGGACGCGTACCGAATACCATCATGACCTTAAAAGACATTAACCCTCCTGGAGCATCGTGAAAGGCTGGCGCACAGGGTCGCCAGCAGCAGTTCATTCCATCTTGAACTTGAATAAAAGCAGTCGAATCCGGCGTTGTCCAATCCGGTTCCCGGCTGCCTGGATGCCGATCACCAGCGTGGTGGTGATCGTCGGTAAAGGCAATAGGATGGCCATTTGCCAAAAAAATTCCCTGTCAAATAGCACAGGGGGGGACTGGAAGTGAATCCTTTAATCAAAAGCAGTCAGGAAATGGGGTAACTGCCGCGACTGTGCACAGGATTGGGGTCCGGGTACCCGTTCCTTGTAGCCAACGGTAGCGCTCGCTATCGAGGCGATGGGTAACGTCTTGAGCACGACGAATTGCCATCTTGTTGATTGCGCTCATTTTTCAAATGCACTGGGAAACGCTCCACTTCCTGTGGCACACTTTCTGCTGTCTATTCCGTTGTTACATACCGTATTCCGGTATAGCGGAATAAACATCACCCTGGAGTGCTTGCCATGCATCGCCGACCTTCCTTGTTCAAAGCGTGTGTTTTTCTTTTCGCGGCTTCTGCCGCTGCCATGGGGGTTGCCCAGGCGGCGGACAGTAAGCTCGATAGCGTTCTGGCCCGCGGCAAACTGATTGTGGGCACCGGCAGCACGAATGCGCCGTGGCATTTCCAGGGCGCGGATGGCAAGTTGCAGGGATTCGATATTGATATCGGGCGCATGGTGGCGAAGGGGTTGTTCAACGATCCGAGCAAAGTCGAGTTCGTGGTGCAATCGTCCGACGCGCGTATCCCCAACCTGCTGACCGACAAGGTCGACATGAGCTGCCAGTTCATCACCGTGACCGCCAGCCGCGCCCAGCAAGTGGCGTTCACGCTGCCGTATTACCGCGAAGGTGTCGGCCTGCTGCTGCCGGCGAACAGCAAGTACAAGGAGATCGACGACATGCAGGCCGCCGGTGACAGCGTCACGGTGGCGGTGCTGCAAAACGTCTACGCCGAGGAGCTGGTGCACCAGGCGCTGCCCAAGGCCAAGGTCGACCAGTACGACAGCGTGGACCTGATGTACCAGGCCGTGAACTCCGGCCGGGCCGACGCGGCGGCCACCGACCAGTCTTCGGTGAAGTACCTGATGGTGCAGAACCCTGGCCGTTATCGCAGCCCGGCCTACGCCTGGAGCCCACAGACCTATGCGTGCGCGGTCAAGCGCGGCGATCAGGACTGGCTGAATTTCGTCAACACCACCCTGCATGAAGCCATGACCGGTGTTGAATTCCCGACTTACGCGGCGTCGTTCAAGCAGTGGTTCGGTGTCGACCTGCCGTCGCCAAAGATTGGTTTCCCCGTCGAATTTCAATGATCCCGTGAGAGCGGGGCGGTGATGAATCGCCCCGTTCAGGTACTGCTGACCATGAACTATCAGTTGAACTTTGCCGCCGTTTGGCGCGACTTCGACACCTTGCTGGCGGGGCTCGGCCTGGGCCTTGAACTGGCGCTGGTGTCGATTGCCATCGGCTGCGTGATCGGCCTGATGATGGCGTTTGCCTTGCTGTCGAAGCATCGCGCATTGCGGGTGATGGCGTCGGTGTATGTCACGGTGATTCGTAACACGCCGATCCTGGTGTTGATTCTGTTGATCTACTTTGCGCTGCCAAGCCTGGGCATCCGCCTGGACAAGATCCCTTCGTTCATCATCACCCTGTCGCTGTATGCCGGGGCCTACCTGACCGAAGTGTTCCGCGGCGGTTTGCTGAGCATTCCCAAGGGCCAGCGCGAAGCCGGGTTGGCCATCGGGCTGGGCGAGTGGCAGGTCAAGGCCTATGTCACCGTGCCGGTGATGCTGCGCAATGTGTTGCCGGCCTTGTCGAACAACTTCATTTCGCTGTTCAAGGACACCTCGCTGGCGGCGGCGATTGCCGTGCCGGAGCTGACCTATTACGCGCGCAAGATCAATGTCGAGAGCTACCGCGTGATCGAAACCTGGCTGGTGACCACGGCGCTCTATGTGGCGGCCTGTTACCTCATTGCCATGATGCTGCGTTACCTCGAACAGCGTCTGGCGATTCGCCGATAGGAGCTACCCATGTACGAATCCCCCAGTTGGTTGCATGAGTTGTGGGTGGCGCGGGAAGTGCTGTGGCAAGGCTTTCTGACCAGTGTCCAGGTGTCGGTGCTGGCGATTCTGCTCGGCACGCTGTTGGGTGTCGTCACCGGGCTGGTGCTGACCTACGGCAAGTTCTGGATGCGCGCACCGTTTCGTTTTTATGTCGATGTGATTCGCGGCACACCCGTCTTCGTGCTGGTGCTGGCGTGCTTTTACATGGCCCCGGCGCTGGGCTGGCAGATCGGCGCGTTCCAGGCCGGTGCGCTGGGGTTGACCCTTTTCTGCGGCTCCCACGTCGCCGAGATCGTGCGCGGCGCCTTGCAGGCATTGCCACGGGGGCAGATGGAGGCGAGCAAGGCCATCGGCCTGACGTTCTACCAGGCGCTGGGTTATGTGTTGTTGCCCCAGGCGTTGCGGCAGATCCTGCCGACCTGGGTCAACTCGTCGACCGAGATCGTCAAGGCCTCGACCCTGTTGTCGGTGATCGGCGTGGCGGAATTGCTGCTCAGCATCCAGCAGATCATCGCCCGGACCTTCATGACCCTGGAGTTTTACCTGTTCGCCGGTTTCCTGTTCTTCGTCATCAACTACGGCATCGAGTTACTCGGCCGGCACATTGAAAAGCGGGTGGCTTTGCCATGACTCAGACTCAGACCAATACTCAAAACGGCCAACCCCTGCTGGACATTCGCGGCCTGCACAAGCGTTACGACCAGCTCGAAGTGCTCAAGGGCGTCGACCTGAGCATGCAGCGCGGCAACGTGGTGACCCTGATCGGTTCCAGCGGCTCGGGCAAGACCACATTGCTGCGCTGCGTGAACATGCTCGAAGAATTCCAGGGCGGGCAAATCCTGCTCGACGGCGAGTCCATCGGCTATGACGACATTAACGGCAAGCGCGTGCGCCACCCGGAAAAAGTCATCGCCCGGCATCGCGCCATGACCGGCATGGCGTTTCAACAGTTCAACCTGTTCCCGCACCTGACCGCGTTGCAGAACGTCACCCTGGGCCTGCTCAAGGTGAAGAAACTGCACAAGGACGAGGCCGTGGCCCTGGCCGAGAAATGGCTGGAGCGCGTTGGCCTGCTGGAACGGCGCGACCACTTTCCCGGTCAGTTGTCCGGCGGCCAGCAGCAGCGCGTGGCAATTGCCCGGGCGATTGCGATGAACCCGAGCCTGATGCTGTTCGACGAAGTGACCTCGGCGCTGGACCCGGAACTGGTCGGCGAAGTGCTGAGCGTGATCAAGGGCCTGGCCGAAGACGGCATGACCATGTTGTTGGTGACCCACGAAATGCGCTTTGCCTTCGAGGTCTCGGACAAGATCGTCTTCATGAATCAGGGACGTATCGAAGAGCAAGGGCCGCCCAAGGACCTGTTCGAGCGCCCGCAATCGCCGCGACTGGCGGAATTTCTCAAAAGCACCCGTTTTTGATCCTTCAATTTTCAATCAGGAGAAACACTCATGAGCATTACTCGTTACGGCACCGGCAGCGCCGCTGCAGGCGGCACGCCTCGCCCTTTCGCCCGCGCCGTTGAAGCCGATGGCTGGCTGCACGTTTCCGGGCAGGTGCCGGCGGTGGACGGCGAGATCATTACCGGCGGCATTGTCGAACAGACCCACCAGACCATGAAGAACCTGATCGCGATTCTCCAGGAGGCCGGTTATGGCCTGGAAGATGTGGTGCGTGCTGGCGTTTGGCTGGAGGATCCGCGGGATTTCACCAGTTTCAACAAGGTCTTCGCCGAGTACTTCAAACCCGAGCACGCCCCAGCACGGGCCTGTGTGCAGGCGAACATGATGGTCGACTGCAAGGTCGAGATCGACTGCATTGCGTACAAGAAAAGGCTTGATTCACACCGGCCCTTGTAGGAGCTGCCGAAGGCTGCGATCTTTTGCCGTTTTTTGCACGGGCCCAAAGGCAAGATCAAAAGATCGCAGCCTGCGGCAGCTCCTACAGGGCATCAATGAGTGAGCATACTGAAATGACCGAAGACACCATCAAGCGCCGGGCACGCGGTCTGGACCGGGCGTTCGATATCCTCGATTTCCTCAAGGAGATCGGCCAGCCCTTGCGCCCGAATGACATCGCCAACGGCATCGGCAGCCCCAAATCCACGGTCTACGAACTGGTGGCCTCGCTGCTGGAGCGGCGGATCCTGGAGCCGGTGGGCAAGGACGGTCATGTCTACCTCGGTCGTCAGCTGTACTTCCTCGGCCAAGCACACCTGCGCCATTTCGACCTGACCCGCGAGGCCGATCACGCCTTGCAGGACATCGTCAGCCAGACCCATGAAACCGCGCAGATGTGCCTGCTCAACGGGCGCAAATACACCGTGGCACTGATGAAGGAAGGCGAGCGGCATTTCCGCATTTCTTCGGATATCGGCGAAAACGCACCCATCCCCTGGACCGCTTCCGGGCGCCTGTTGCTGGCGCACCTGAGCGACCAGGAGATCGTCGACCTGATCGACCACGACGACTTCATCCTGCCCGACGGCGAACGCTTGGAGCTTGCGCAGTTTCTCAAGGAAATCCGTCAGGCCGGTATCGATGGGTTCTTTTCCTTCGATAGCGTCGCCGACACCTTTACCCATTGCTTCGCCGCGCCGGTCAAAAACCCCGACGGCGTGGCCATCGCGACCCTGTGCATCGTCGCCCCACGGGCCGATGCGAAGAAAAACTACAACGACTACCGCCGGGTGCTGATTGCAAGCGCCAATAGCCTGGCCCGTCGCATCAACGAATAACAGCGGCTGCCTGCAGCCGCGTGAACGAGGAGTTCGACCATGTCTTCTGCCCCCCATACTGCCAACGTGGATAAAGGCGCGGCGCCCATCGGTGCCAGCCTGGTGCGTGATGTCAGCCTGCCTGCGCTGGTACTGCACCGCGAGGCGCTGGAACACAACATCCGCTGGATGCAGGCGTTCGTCAGCGACAGCGGAGCGGAACTGGCGCCCCATGGCAAGACCAGCATGACCCCGGCGTTGTTCCGTCGCCAACTGGACGCCGGTGCCTGGGGCATCACCCTGGCCAGCGCCACGCAAACCCGCGCCGCCTACGCCCATGGCGTGCGCCGTGTCCTGATGGCCAACCAATTGGTCGGCACGCCGAACATGGCATTGATCGCCGACCTGCTGGCCGACCCGACGTTCGACTTCTATTGCATGGTCGATCACCCGGACAACGTCGCCGACCTCGGCGCCTACTTCGCCTCCCGTGGCGTGCGCCTGAACGTGATGATCGAATACGGCGTGGTCGGCGGGCGTTGCGGTTGCCGCAGCGAACAGGAAGTGCTCGACCTGGCCAAGGCCATCGCTGCGCAACCGGCCCTGGCCCTGACCGGGATCGAAGGCTACGAAGGGGTGATCCATGGCGATCACGCCGTGACCGGCATCCGCGATTTCGCCGCGTCGCTGGTGCGCCTGGCGGTGCAGTTGCAGGACAACGGCGCCTTTGCCATTGCCAAGCCGATCATTACCGCCTCGGGTTCGGCCTGGTATGACCTGATTGCCGAGTCCTTCGAAGCACAGAACGCCGCCGGACGCTTCCTCAGCGTGCTGCGTCCCGGCAGTTACGTGGCGCACGACCATGGCATCTACAAGGAAGCGCAGTGCTGCGTGCTCGACCGTCGCAGTGACCTGCACGAAGGCCTGCGCCCGGCGCTGGAAGTGTGGGCGCACGTGCAGTCGTTGCCGGAGCCGGGGTTTGCGGTGATTGCACTGGGCAAGCGCGACGTCGCCTACGACGCCGGTTTGCCGGTGCCGTTGCGACGCTACAAGGCGGGCGTGGTGCCGGCCAGCGGCGATGACGTGAGTGCCTGCAAAGTCACCGCGGTCATGGACCAGCATGCGTTCATGACCGTGGCGCCGGGGGTTGATCTGCGGGTGGGCGACATCATTTCGTTCGGTACTTCGCACCCGTGCCTGACGTTCGACAAGTGGCGTGTCGGCTGTCTGGTCGATGAACAACTGAATGTCATCGAGACCATGGAAACCTGTTTCTAAGGTTCAGGACCGAGGTGCTGCCATCGCGAGCAAGCTCGCTCCCACATTGGATCTGTGGCATTCACAAAATCCCTGTGGGAGCGAGCTTGCTCGCGATGAGGCCCTGCCAGACAACACCGAAACATCTGAGATCCCACAACATGAACACCATCAACACCCTCGGCCCCAACACTCCGCGCATCGCCCTGATCGGCGAATGCATGATCGAGTTGCAGCATCGCGCCGACGGCAGCCTGCAACAAAGCTTCGGCGGCGACACCTTGAACACGGCGGTGTACCTGTCCCGGGAACTGGGAGAGGACGGCTCTGTGGACTACGTCACCGCCCTGGGCGATGACAGTTTCAGCGACGCGATGTGCCAGAGCTGGGCGGCGGAAAACATCGGCCTTGAGATGGTCCAGCGCATGCCCGGACGCCTGCCGGGTTTGTATTGCATCCAGACTGACGCCGCCGGTGAGCGACGCTTTCTGTACTGGCGCAATGAAGCGGCGGTACGTGACTGCTTCACCACCCCGGCCGCCGCACCGATCCTCGCGGCGCTGCCGGATTACGATGTGCTGTATTTCAGCGGCATCACCCTGGCGGTACTCGGCGTGCAAGGTCGGGAAAAACTCCTGGAAACCCTGATCGAGGCCCGCCAGCGCGATGCGCGGATCGTGTTCGACAACAACTACCGGCCACGGCTCTGGGCATCGGTCGAGGACGCCCGGGCGGCGTATCGCAGCGTGCTGCCGCAAGTCGACCTGGCGTTGCTGACGGTGGATGACGAACAGGCGCTGTTTGGTTATGCCGATGATGACGCGGTGTTTGCCGCATATGAGCAGATGGGTACGCCGGAAGTGGTGCTCAAGCGCGGCGCGCAAGCGTGCCTGATTCGTTGTGATGGCGAGTCATTCGAGGTGCCGGCGCAGAAGGTCGAGCGGGTGGTGGACACCACGGCGGCAGGGGATTCGTTCAGTGCGGCGTACCTGGCCAGTCGGCTCAAGGGCGGCAGCCCGGTCGAAGCGGCGCAAGCGGGACACCGGTTGGCGAGCCAGGTGATTCAGCTGCCCGGTGCCCTGATCCCCCGCACCTGAACAAAACCCTGTAGGAGCTGCCGCAGGCTGCGATCTTTTGATCTTGCTCTTAAAAAAAACAAGATCAAAAGATCGCAGCCTGCGGCAGCTCCTACAGGTCATCAGTTGGCAATGAGCCTGTGATCAATCCCGGTAAAACACCTGCACCAGGTGATACCCGAACTTGCTCTTGATCGGGCCATGCACCACCCGCAGCGGTTTCTTGAAGATCACCGCATCGATCACGCCGACCATCTGCCCCGGCCGCACTTCACCGAGGTCGCCGCCGCGCTTGCCCGACGGGCAGGTCGAATACTTCTTGGCCAGCACATCGAACGCTTCACCCTTGGCGATGCGTTGTTTGAGCTGTTCGGCTTCTTCCGAGGTTTTCACCAGGATATGGCGGGCTTGAGCTTTCATGGGGCGGTTACCTTGCAACGATACTGGCTATGTGGGTGGCAGCGGGGGCGCGCGATTATGCCTCAACTCAGTCCGGTTGACCGATCATCGTGCGAATCTTGTTGGCCAACAGGTCGATGGAGAACGGTTTGGTCACCATGTCCATGCCTTCTTCAAGGAAACCCTGGCGCTCGGCCGCGATCTCCGCGTAACCGGTCATGAACAACACTTTCAGTCCGGGACGATGCTGGCGGGCGATTTCTGCCAGTTGTCGGCCGTTCATGCCCGGCAACCCCACGTCGGTCACCAGCAGGTCCACCCGCAGGTCCGACTCCAGCACCGGCAACGCGTCCTTGGCATCCTCGGCTTCATGGGCGCGGTAACCGAGTTCCTTGAGCAGGTCCAGCACCAGCATGCGCACCGCCGCATCGTCCTCGACCAGCATCACCGTTTCACCGGCAATCGCCGCCGGCGCCTCGCCGACCAGGGGTGACAGGACTTTTTCCGGCTCGGTCGAATGCAGGCGCGGCAGGTACAACCGCACGCTGGTGCCCCGTCCGGGCAGGCTGAACAGGCTGACGTGGCCCCCCGACTGCTGGGCAAAACCGTAGATCATCGACAGGCCCAGGCCGGTGCCCTGGCCGATGGGCTTGGTGGTGAAGAAGGGGTCGAAGGCCTTGGCCAGCACCGAGGGCGTCATGCCGGTGCCGTTGTCGCTGACGGCAATCATCACGTAGTCGCCGGCCTTGACCGGTTCCAGGGTCGTGATGTCGCTGCCGTCGAGGTATACGTTGCCCGTTTCGATCTGCAACTCGCCGCCCCCGGGCATGGCGTCCCGGGCGTTGATCACCAGGTTGAGCAGGGCGTTTTCCAGCTGGCTGACATCGGTGTTGACCCGCCAGATGTTCTCGGCCAGTTGCAGTTTGAGTTCTATGTGGTCGCCCTTGGTACGACTCAACAGGTCTTCGAGCGAGCGAATCAGGTCGTTAGGGTTCAGCGGCTTGCGATTGAGCGACTGACGCCGGGAGAACGCCAGCAGGCGATGGGTGAGGGCGGCGGCACGGTTGGCCGAGGACACTGCCGCTTCGGTGAACCGGCCGATCTCGCTGGCGCGGCCTTCGGCGATGTAGCGCTGCATAAGGTCGAGGCTGCCAATGATGCCAGTGAGCATGTTGTTGAAGTCATGGGCGATGCCGCCGGTAAGCTGGCCGACGGCTTCCATTTTCTGGGCATGGCGCAAGGCGTCTTCGGCACGTTCACGCTCGAACATCTCGTTTTGCAGGCGCTCGTTGGCCTCGGCCAGTTGTCGGGTGCGGGCGGCCACCCGTTCCTCAAGGGTTTCGTTCAGGTTGCGCAGGGCTTCTTCGGTGTTTTTGCGTTCGGTTTCGTCGATCACGAAGATGTAGAAGCCGTTGACCGCGCCGTCTGCACCGTGGCGTGGCAGGTAATTCATCAAGGCCTGGCGCAGGCTGCCGTCGCGGTGCGGCGTGCTGATGCTGAAACAGCAGGGCCGGCCGGACAGCGCCTCGCTGATGTACGGGGCGCGTAGCGCGTAGGCTTCTTCGCCGAGCACTTCAAGTATGGTTCGCCCATAAAGCTCTTGCGGCGTCAGCCCGTACCAGTCGAGGTACGCCGCGTTGTTGAGGCGAAAGCGTTCTTCGCGGTCGACGTAGCTGATCAGGATCGGCATGGCGTTGATGATCAGTTGCAGCTCGGTCTGGCTCTGGCGCAGGGCCTGTTCGGTGTGTTTGCGCTCGGTCAGGTCCAGGGCGGCGCCGAGGAACCGGATCGGCCGGCCGTGATGGTCCTTGTAGCAGCGACCGCGGGCAAACACCCAGCGCATCTGGCCGTCGGTTTGCAACAGGCGATATTCCTCGGCGTACTCGGTGCCGTGGGTGATGCAGTGCTTGATGCTGCGGGCGATCAGGGCGCGGTCTTGCGGGTGTACGCCGTGCAGGTATTCGCTGATCGGCAATTGGTTGGCCATGGCCGGATCGACGCCGTGGAGCTGGGCAAAATGCACATCGGCGATGAAACGGTCCTCGCTGATGTCCCAGTCCCAAGTGCCGACTGCATCGGTGGCGGCGAGGGCCAGTTGCAGGCGCTCCTCGGTTTCACGCTGGGCCTTGAGGCTGGCCGCCGAGCGTTGTTCGAGTTCGAGGGCGATGCGCCGGCGTTCGTTGGTTTCGATGGCGGTGACCAGGATCCCGGCCACCTCGGCACCTTCATCGCGGATCGGGCTGTAGGTCAGGTCGAGCCAGAAGTCGGACTCCCGGCCCTCACGTTGCAGGGTAAAGCGCTGCTCGCTGTAGGTTCGTACCTGACCTTGCAGGACGGCGCTGTAGATCGGGTCGGTAAAGTCTTTCAACTCTGGCCAGATCAGGTGTGTCGGTTGCCCGAAAGCCTGCGGATGCTTGCTTCCGGCGAGCAGGGCGAAGCCGTCGTTGTAGATCTGTGTCAGTTGCGGGCCCCATAGAAGCAGCATCGGCATCGGTGAGTGAATGACAATGTCCACGGCGGTTCGCAGGCTCTGTGGCCAGTTGCTGGCAGCACCCAGCGGGCTGCTTGCCCAGTCGATCCGGGCGATCAGGGCCTGGGCATCGCTGGCGGTGGGTATTGCGTTCATCCGGGAGTCCTGCGCCTGAGTCGCTTTAGCTGGCGTCTATTCTTGCACAGGTGGCAGGCGCAGGTTGATTCGAAGGCTTGAGCGGTTACTGTGGGAGCGAGCTTGCTCGCGATGGCGTCGGGTCAATTTGCATTGATGTCAACTGACACTCCGCTATCGCGAGCAAGCTCGCTCCCACAGGTTCTTGTGGCGCTTCAAGACTGGAGCTCGGGCCTGTTGCGGTACTGCTCCAGCGCTTCGGGGTTGGCGAGGGCATCGGTGTTTTTCACCTTCTGCCCATGCACCACATTGCGCACCGCCAGTTCAACCACCTTGCCGCTGATGGTCCGGGGAATGTCGGTGACTGCGACAATCTTGGCCGGTACATGACGCGGCGTGGTGTTGGCGCGAATCGTCTGGCGGATCTGCTGCTGTAGCGCCTCGTCCAGCACAAGCCCGTCGCGCAAGCGTACGAACAGCACCACCCGCACGTCATCCTGCCATTGCTGTCCGATGGCCACGCTGTCGAGCACCTGCGGGACTTTTTCCACCTGGCGATAGATTTCCGCCGTGCCGATGCGCACGCCGCCGGGGTTGAGCACGGCATCGGAGCGGCCGTGAATCATCATTCCGCCGTGGGGCAATTGTTCGGCGTAGTCGCCCTGGGCCCAGACGCCGGGGAACAGGCTGAAATAGGACTGGCGCAGCTTTTCGCCATCGGCGTCGTTCCACAGGCCAACGGGCATCGCCGGGAAGTGCCGGGTGCAGACCAGCTCGCCTTTTTCTCCGATCACCGGCTGGCCGGCGTCGTTCCATACCTCGACGGCCATGCCCAGGCTCTTGCCCATGATTTCGCCGCGCCGCACCGGCGACACAGGGTTGCCGTTGACGAAGCACGAGACGATGTCGGTGCCGCCGGACATCGAGGCCAGGCAAACGTCAGCCTTGAAGTCGCGATAGACGAAGTCGTAACTCTGCGGCGACAGCGCCGAGCCGGTGCACAGCAACGTCTTGAGGCTGCCCAGGTCATGACTGTCACGGGGCTTGATGCCGCTGCTTTCCAGGGTGGCGAGGTATTTCGGGCTGGTGCCGAAGACACTGATGCCCTCGTCGTCGATCAGGTCGACCAGGCGTTGCGGGTCGGGGTGGAACGGCGAGCCGTCGTACAGCACCACCGCGCTGCCTACTGCGAGGGCCGAGACCAGCCAGTTCCACATCATCCAGCCGCAGGTGGTGTAGTAGAACAGGCGTTCGCCGGGGCCGAGATCACAGTGCAGGCCGTGTTCCTTGACGTGTTGCAGGAGTACGCCGCCGGTGCTGTGGATGATGCATTTGGGCACGCCGGTGGTGCCGCTGGAGTAGAGGATGTACAGCGGATGGGCGAAGGGCACCGGGACGAAATCCGGTTCGCCGCCGGGTGCGTAGAAATCGTCCCACAGCGTCACGTTGGCCGGGGTGCGGAAGTGTTCGATGTGCGCCTGTGGCCGTGCGTAAGGCACGACGATCAGCTGTTGCAGCGAAGGCAGGCGCTGGAGGATCTCGTTGATCTTGGCGGTCTGGTCGATCTCTTTGCCGGCATAGCGGTAGCCGGCGCAGGTCACCAGCACTTTCGGTTCGATCTGGCCGAAACGGTCAACCACCCCTTGGGTGCCGAAGTCCGGTGAAGAACAGGACCAGACAGCGCCAAGGCTGGTGGTGGCGAGCATGGCCACCAGGGTTTGCCAGGTGTTGGGCATGCACGCGGCGACCCGGTCACCCACACCGACGCCGGCGGCGATCAAGCCGTTTTGAAAGCCGGCGACATGCTCTGCCAGTTCCGCCCAGGTCAAATGTTCACGCTGACCGTTTTCGCCAACGGCGACCACGGCGATCGCATCATCGCGGCGCTGCAGCAGGTGTTCGGCAAAATTCAGCGTGGCGCCCGGGAACCACTGGGCGCTGGGCATCTGCGGGCCTTCGAGCAGCACGGCGTCGGGTTGTTCGTGGAAGCGGATGTCGAAGAAATCGACGATGGCCTGCCAGAAATCCGGGCGTTGCTCGATGGACCATTGGTGCAGGGCCGGGTAGTCGTCAATCTTGAGGTGGTGCCGCTGATTGATGAAGCGCCGGAAGGCCTCCATGCGGGTCTTGCCAATGCGTTTGACGTCGGGTTGCCAGAGGATGTCGGACATGGTTTGCCTCTTCTTGTTTATGCATTCACACAGGCTGATGTGGCGCAGGCTTTTGTGGCGAGGGAGCTTGCTCCCGCTGGGTGGCGAAGCCGCCCCATAAACTCACAGACGATTAACGCCAGCTGATTTTACGACTGCTGCGCAGCCGAGCGGGAGCAAGCTCCCTCGCCACAAAAGCAAACGGCAGTTACTGCGCCAACCACCCACCATCCACATTCCACGCCGCGCCACGCACCTGGCTGCCGGCGTCGCTGCACAAAAACAGCACCAGTTCACCCAGTTGCGGCGGTGTCACGAACTCCAGCGATGGCTGCTTTTCAGCGAGCAGATCATGCTGCGCCTGCTGTGGATCAACGCCGCTGGCGGCACGGTCGTCGATCTGTTTCTGTACCAGCGGTGTCAGTACCCAGCCCGGGCAGATCGCATTGCAGGTGACCTGGGTGGTCGCGGTTTCCAGTGCGACCACTTTGGTCAAGCCGATCACCCCGTGCTTGGCCGCGACATAGGCTGACTTGCCCACCGAACCGACCAGGCCATGCACCGAGGCAATGTTGATCACCCGGCCCCAGCCCTTGGCGCGCATGCCCGGCAGGCTCAAGCGGGTGCTGTGGAACACCGACGACAGGTTGATCGCGATGATCGAATCCCAGCGTTCCACCGGAAACTCATCCACCGCTGCCACGTGTTGAATGCCGGCATTGTTGACCAGGATGTCGACGCCGCCGAATTCGCGCTCTGCGTAGGCGATCATGTCGGCAATCTGTGCCGGATCGCTGACATCGGCCGGGTGATGGCCGACCTTGCCGCCAAACTGTTCCACCTCGGCAATAACCTTGGACGCATCGCCAAAACCGTTGAGGATCAGGTTGGCCCCGGCTTTGGCCAGGCTGAGGGCGATCCCCAGGCCGATGCCGCTGGTGGAACCGGTGACCAGTGCGGTCTTGCCCGAAAGAGTCGTCATGAATACCTCACACAATGCCAGTGGCGTAGAAAGTGCCGATCACCACGAAAACCGCCAGGGTCTTGATCAGCGTAATACAGAAAATGTCTTTGTAAGCCTCGCGGTGGGTCAGCCCGGTGACCGCCAGCAGAGTAATTACTGCGCCGTTATGCGGCAGGGTGTCCATGCCGCCGCTGGCCATCGCGGCGACCCGGTGCAGCACTTCCAGCGGAATGTTCGCCGCATGGGCGGCGCTGATGAACTGCTCGGACATGGCTGCCAGGGCAATGCTCATGCCACCCGAGGCGGATCCGGTGATGCCGGCCAGCAGGGTCACGGTAATCGCTTCGTTGACCAGTGGATTGGGAATGCTCTTGAGCCAGTCGGCCAACACCAGAAAGCCTGGCAGGGAGGCGATCACCGCGCCGAAACCGTATTCCGATGCGGTATTCATCGCCGCCAGCAGCGCCCCGCTGACCGCGCTTTTGCTGCCTTCGGCGAGTTTTCGGCTGATTGCCTTGTAGCCAAACACCAGCACCATGAGGATGCCGACCAGCAAGGCGGCCTGTACCGCCCAGATCGCCGTGAGCTTGGCGATTTCCGTGGTCACCGGCGCGGCCATGCCTGGCAGCGCGAGGCTGTGGGTCTTGCCGTACACCTGCGGAATCCAATGGGTGAACAGCAGGTTCATGATGCCTACCGCCAACAGTGGCGACAGCGCGAGCCACGGGTTGGGCAGCTTGAGGTCGGCGGCGGTTTCCGGTTCGTTGCGCAGGTCGGAGCCGTAACCTTCACCGGCGCGCTGTGCCTTGTTGCGTTGGCGCTGGAGAAACAGCATGCCGGCACAGAACACGAAGATCGTGCCGATCACGCCCAGCCACGGCGCCGCCCAGGCAGTGGTGTTGAAGAAGGTGCTGGGGATGATGTTCTGGATTTGTGGCGTGCCGGGCAGGGCGTCCATGGTGAACGAGAACGCGCCCAGGGCAATGGTCGCCGGGATCAGGCGCTTGGGGATATTGCTCTGGCGGAACATCTCAGCGGCAAACGGGTAGACCGCGAACACCACCACAAACAGCGACACGCCGCCATAGGTGAGCAGGGCGCAGACCAGCACGATCACCAGCATCGCCTGGCGGGTGCCGAGCAGGCGAATCGCCGCGGCGACGATGGAGCGCGAGAAGCCGGACAGTTCGATCAGCTTGCCGAACACCGCGCCGAGCAGGAACACCGGGAAATACAGCTTGATGAAGCCGACCATTTTTTCCATGAATACCCCGGTGAAAGCGGGGGCGACGGCAGAGGGGTCGGTGAGCAGGACGGCGCCGAGGGCGGCAATCGGGGCAAAAAGGATAACGCTGTAGCCACGGTAGGCAGCCAGCATCAGCAGCGCGAGGGCTGCCAAGGCAATGATCACACTCATGGTGTGTCTCCTGGGTTGTTATTTTTGTAGGGTGGAACTGGGTAGGGAGGCGTATAGCGAGTTTTGTGCCAGATCATTAACTCGTTGAAATATAAGGATATATTCATGTCTTTATTGAAGCGTCAGATGTTTTTGTCTCTATTGTGAGACTCGCGTTGATGATGCTGGCCTCATCGCGAGCAAGCTCGCTCCCACATTTGTTATGTGAACGCATTCCAGTGTGGGAGCGAGCT
>NZ_JBWKZB010000054.1:0-41979 GCF_059424105.1 Pseudomonas sp. GW456-E7
AGCCCGCTCCCACATTGGTTTTGTGTGCGCCACAAATCAAATGTGGGAGCGGGCTTGCTCGCGAAGGCGATAGATCAGTCACCGCAACGCTTCAAGTCTTACATCTGCGTCGCCATCCCCTCCACATTCATCGCCGCCTGGCGCAACGCCTCGGAGCGGGTCGGGTGTGGGTGGCAGGTCAAGGCGATGTCTTCGGCCGAGGCGCTGAACTCCATGGCCACGCAATACTCGCCGATCATTTCACTGACACTCGGGCCAACCAGATGCACGCCGAGGATTTCGTCCGTGCGCTCATCGGCCAGCACTTTGGCGAAGCCTTCGGTTTCATGGTTGATCTTCGCCCGGCTGTTGGCAGTGAACGGAAATTTGCCCACCTTATATGCCCGGCCTTCGGCCTTGAGCTGCTCCTCGGTCTTGCCGACGCTGGCCAGCTCCGGCCGGGTGTAGACCACGCTGGGAATCAGGTTGTAGTTGACCTCGCCAGCCTTGCCGACGATCTGTTCGACGCAGGCCATGGCTTCGTCCTCGGCCTTGTGCGCGAGCATGGGGCCGGAGGTCACGTCACCAATCACCCAGACTCCGGCGGCTTCGGTGCGATGCCCCTTGTTGGCGAGCATGCCGCGCTTGTCCGTGGCGAGGCCGACGTTCTCCAGGCCCAGGCCCTGTGTATAAGGTCGGCGCCCGATGGCCACCAACACATAATCCGCTTCCAGCAACTCGGCAGTGCCGCCTGCGGCAGGCTCGATGCTGAGCTGTACGCCGGTGGCGGAGGTGGTGGCGCTGGTCACTTTTGAACTCAACTTGAAGCTCAAGCCTTGCTTGCTCAGGGAGCGTTGCAGGGTTTTGCCGGCTTCGATGTCCACGCCGGGGCAGATCCGGTCAAGGAACTCGACCACCGTCACCTGCGCCCCCAGGCGCCGCCATACCGAACCCAGCTCCAGGCCGATCACGCCAGCGCCGATCACCACCAGATGCTTGGGCACCTCGGTCAGCGCCAGGGCACCGGTGGAGTCGAGGATGCGCTTGTTATCGATGTCCACGCCGGGCAGGGGAGTGGGCTCGGAACCGGTGGCGATGATGATGTCCCTGGCGCTCAGTTCGGTCTTGCCACCGGCGCTGTCGGTCACCGTGACTTTGCCCGGCCCGTCGATGTGGCCCCAGCCCTTGATCCAGTCGACTTTGTTCTTGCGGAAAAGAAACTCGATGCCCTTGGTCAGCCCGGTAACGCTTTCATCCTTTTGCTTCATCATCTGGGCGAGGTTGAGGCTGGGCTTGACGTCGATCCCCAGGTTGGCGAATTCGGCGCCCATGGCCGCGTCGTACAGTTCGGAGGCATGCAGCAATGCCTTGGATGGCATGCAGCCGACATTCAGGCAGGTACCGCCGAGTGTGGCGCGCCCTTCCACGCAGGCCGCCTTCAGACCCAGTTGTCCGGCGCGGATCGCCGCGTTGTAACCGCCGGGGCCACCGCCGAGTATCACGACGTCATAAGTGCTCATGGATGTACTCCTGGATCGAAAGGGGATGGGTAAAAGTAGTTCCTGAATAAAATTACGAACGTAATATGTGCGCGCCGCAGCCTTTCGGTCAAGGCTTCAGCCAAGCGACAGGTTGGGCATCTTTAGATAGCGCGCTTGAATACGGAAATTTCACTATTTTCGTTATATCGTAACGAATTGTCCTGTAAGCGAAGACGCTCTGGGGTGGTATGCAAGTCGATCTCGATGTTGATGAAACGCCGCTGGCCGGGTTGCCCCGTTTTCAGCAGGCGTTCATTCAAGGGCGGCGTTTGCGCCAGTTCGCCATCGGTGCGGGCGTACTCGCCACCGTGGCTGTGTTGCTGGCGTTTTTTGCCGGGCTGTTCGCCTCGAAAACGCTGTGGCCAGCGTTGTTGTTGAATTTGAGCGCTGCGTTTGTGGTGCTGATAGCGGGCTTGCAATCGGCCGGGTGGGTCGCCCAATGGCGTGCCCGCGCCATGAATCCCGTGACGCCGGTGGTTGTAGTGGAGGAATCTGCCGAGCCTTTGGGCTGGTATGAACGTTTGCTGGACCGGATCAGCCGGCAATCGCACAACCTGCTCGGGCAAATTGGCGCGCCGACACTGTGGCTTGGCGGTTGGGCATTGTTGGCAGTATTGAGCGTCGAACAGGCCTGGGACCTTTCTTTGCCCCCGTCAGGGCTGGGGTTGGCAACCACTGTCGGGGCGGCGTGCTCATTGCTGTTGGCCTTCGGCCTGTTGGTGATGGAGCGCCATCTGGCGCAGGAAAATACCGCGCAATGGCCTGAAGCCGCCGCGTTGGCGCAATTGACCCGTGTGCCGATCATCAGCCTGTTACTCGCTGCGTTTTGTCTGTTGTTTGCCGATGAAACCTCGGTATGGCCCGTACGCCTGGCGGTGTTGTCCGGACTGTTGCCGGGGCTGGTGGCGGCAGAGCTGTTGCTGCGTGCGGTGTTGTCATTGTTCAGTCCGCGCCGCGAACGCCTTGAGCCGGAGCTACTGGCGCGCAGCTTTGTCGCCGACATGCTGCGCTGGCCACCACAGCCATTGCTGGCGTTACAGCACGAATTACACAACCGCTTCGGTATAGATCTGCGGCAGATCTGGGCTTTCACTTACATGCGTCGGGCGTTACTGCCGGTTTTTGGGGTGGTTACGCTGGTTGGCTGGTCGCTGACGGGCATTCACGAAATTGCGCTGCAAGGGCGTGGCATTTATGAACGATTCGGTAAGCCGGTGGAGGTGTTTGGCCCGGGTTTGCATCTAGGTCTGCCTTGGCCATTGGGCCGGGTGTTGCGCGTCGAGAATGGCGTGGTTCACGAGTTGGCCACCAGTGTTGGCGAAACCACGATCCCTGATCAGGCCGACCCTGCTGAAGGCCCGGCTCCGGCAATTGCCAATCGCCTGTGGGACGCCAGCCATGTGAACGACAAATCCCAGGTGATCGCCAGCAGCCGAGCCGACAAGCAGAGCTTTCAGATCGTCAACATGGATGTGCGCTTCGTCTATCGCATCGGTCTGAGCGATGAGGCGGCATTGGCCGCGACCTATAACAGTGCCGATGTGCCGATGTTGATTCGCAGCACGGCCAGCCGAATTCTGGTTCACGATTTTGCCTCGCGCACCCTCGACGGTTTACTGGGTGAGGACAGGGTAGGGCTGGCGGAAGAAATCGGCCGCGCCGTACAGGCGGACCTGGAAAAACTCGACAGCGGCGTGGAAATTCTCGCCACGGTGGTCGAGGCGATTCACCCGCCGGCCGGTGCCGCCAACGCCTATCACGGCGTGCAAGCGGCGCAGATTGGGGCGCAAGCCTTGATTGCCCGTGAACGCGGTGCCGCCGCCGAAGCCACCAACCAGGCGCAGTTGCAGGCCAGCATCGCCCGCGATCAGGCGACGGCCAGCGCCCGTGAAATCAATGCAGGCGCCCAGGCTGCGGACCTGAAATTCAACGCTGAGCAGAAAGCCTATGCCAGCGCTGGCCAGGCCTTCATGCTGGAGCAGTATTTCAGTCAGTTGTCCCAGGGTTTGGCCAACGCCAGATTGCTGGTGCTCGATCATCGTCTGGGTGGCAGCAGCAATGCGCCGACCATCGACCTCCGTACTTTCACGCTGCCGGTTGACCCCGCGCCGTCGCGTAAAACCGCTCAGCCAGGAGCCGCCAATTGAGCCAGTCCCAGACGCACGATCACGATGACCACAGCGGCCACGATCACGGCCATGGCGGGCATCACCATCACGGCCATCACCATCATCACCACGGCGATCCGCAGGAGGCCGGTCCATTCCCGTGGCGCCGCATGGGCTGGGCGGCATTGCTGGTGGCGTTTGCAGTCGCCGCCGCGAGCCTGGTGCAGGTGCGTTCGGGGGAGGCCACAGTGATCACGCGCTTCGGCAACCCTTCACGGGTCTTGCTGGAGCCGGGGTTGGGCTGGCGCTGGCCGGCGCCGTTCGAGGCGGCGATTCCGGTGGATCTGCGGCTGCGCACCACGTCCAGCGGTTTGCAGGATGTCGGCACCCGGGACGGTTTGCGCATCATCGTCCAGGCCTATGTGGCGTGGCAGGTGCAGGGCGATCCGGACAATGTGCAACGCTTCATGCGGGCGGTGCAGAACCAGCCTGATGAGGCTGCGCGGCAGATTCGTACCTTTGTCGGCTCCGCACTGGAGACCACCGCCAGCAGTTTTGATCTGGCGAACCTGGTCAATACCGATGCCAGCCAGGTACGCATCGCCGATTTCGAAGCGCAACTGCGCAAGCAAATCGATCAGCAGTTGCTCAGCACTTATGGCGTGCGCGTGTTGCAGGTCGGTATCGAAAGACTGACGCTGCCTTCGGTAACGCTCACCGCGACCGTCGACCGGATGCGCGCCGAGCGTGAAACCATCGCCACTGAACGCACGGCCGTCGGCAAGCGTGAAGCCGCACAAATTCGTTCCGCCGCCGAACGTGATGCGCGAATTGTGCAGGCTGATGCCACAGTGAAAGCGGCAGATATTGAAGCGCAATCGCGCGTCGAAGCGGCGCAGATTTATGGTCGCGCCTATGCGGCTTCGCCGCAGCTCTACAACCTGCTGCGCTCGCTCGACACCCTGGGCACGGTGGTGACCCCGGGTACCAAGCTGATTCTGCGCACCGATGCCGCACCGTTCCGGGTGTTGGTAGACGGTCCGCCGAGTCTCGACAACAAGTCCGGATCGCAGCCATGAGTTTGGTTCCACGTGGAACAAATGAGTTGAGCAGCCCCTGGATTCAGGCCGGGCGCCTGGCGTTTATTGCGCTGTATGCGGTGACGGTGTTGGCGGCTTTGGCGTGGGCGTTTTCCAATGTGCGGCAGATCGATCCACAAAACCGCGCCGTGGTTTTACATTTCGGCGCGCTGGATCGCATTCAGAATGCCGGGCTGCTTCTGGCTTGGCCGCAACCCTTCGAGCAGGTGATTTTGTTGCCGGCGGCGGACCGGGTGATCGAGCGTCGAGTGGAAAGCCTGTTGCGCAGTGATGCCGCGACGCAGGCTGATCGCGTGGCCAGTTTTGCCACGCCTATCAGCGATGCCCTCGCAGGCTCCGGCTATCTGTTAACGGGTGACGCCGGCGTGGTGCAACTCGATGTGCGGGTTTTCTACAAGGTCACCGAGCCCTATGCGTTTGTGCTTCAGGGCGAACATGTGTTGCCGGCTCTGGATCGGCTGGTGACCCGCAGCGCACTGGCGCTCACGGCCGCACGGGATCTGGACACCATTCTGGTCGCTCGTCCGGAACTGATCGGTGCCGATAGCCAGGCGGCGGAACGACGGGAGCGCTTGCGCGGTGATCTGGTGCAGGGCATCAATCAACGGCTGGCCGAACTGACTGCAACAGGGCAAGGCTTGGGCATCGAAGTGGCACGGGTCGATGTGCAGTCGAGTTTGCCAAGCCCCGCAGTGAACGCTTTCAACGCGGTACTGACCGCCAGCCAGCAAGCCGATAAGGCGGTCGCCAATGCACGCACCGAAGCCGAGAAGCTGACGCAAACCGCCAACGAGCAAGCCGACCGTACGCTGCAAGTGGCCCATGCCCAGGCGAGTGAACGGCTGGCCAAAGCGTCTGCCGATACGGCCACCGTGTTGAGCCTGGCCAAGGCGGAGCAGCAAGGTATCGACCCGCAGATGTTGCTGCGCATTTATCGCGAGCGCATGCCGAAAATTCTCGGCCAGGCCGGTTCGGTCACCACGGTCGATCCCAAAGACGATTCCCGCCTGATCATTCAGGGAGCTGCACAATGACCGCTCAAACCGCCGCTGCACCGAGCCTGTTGTCTTCGGCTGAACAGCGCCGCGCCGCGCGCCAGTTGACCCTGGCCATGCTCGCATTGGGCCTGCTTGCACTGGGCCTGATCTGGCGTTGGCTGGCGCCGGAGCAGACCGGAGTCAGTCAGTTGCTGTTGGGGTTTGCTTCGTTGCTGGTTGCTGTACCGGTCATGCGTTCGGCCTGGTACAGCCTGCGTTATCCGAGCCTGCACGGCATCACTGATCAGTTGATTGCCCTGGCCATGCTGGGTGCCTGGGCCACCGGGGATCTGCTGACGGCGGCCCTGTTGCCGATCATCATGATCTTCGGTCACGTGCTGGAGGAGCGCAGCGTGATCGGTTCCCAGGAGGCGATTCACGCCCTCGGCAAATTGACCCGCAGCCACGCACGCAAGGTACAGGCGGACGGCTCCATCATCGAAGTCGACAACGGCACGCTCAAGGCCGGCGATCGGGTCGAGGTGCGCGCCGGGGACCGGGTACCGGCGGATGGCCGGGTGTTGTCCGGCCAGGCCAGTCTGGACACCGCCTCCATTACCGGCGAGTCGGTACCGATGGAGGCCGGTGTCGGCATGTCTGTGTTCGGTGGTGCAATCAACCTCGATGGTCTGTTGCGAATCGAAGTGACCCGCACCGGCCATGAGTCGACCCTCGGCAAAGTGATTGCCCTGATGCAAAACGCCGAGCGTTCGAAGCCGCCGATCACTCGTCTTCTGGAGCGTTACGCCGGCAGCTACATGGTGTTGGTACTGCTGCTGGCGGCCGTGACCTGGTTCATCACCAACAACGCCCAGGCGATGCTCGCGGTGTTGGTGGCGGCCTGTCCTTGTGCGCTGGTGTTGTCGGCGCCGGCCACGGCGATTGCGGGTGTGGCGGTGGCGGCACGCCACGGGATTCTGATCCGCAGTTCCGCGTTCCTTGAAGAGTTGGCGGACCTGACCTCGCTGGTGGTCGACAAGACCGGGACGCTGACCTTCGGCACCTTGCGCCTGCAATCCATCGACAGCCCGCTGGAGGATCGCAGCCATGTCCTGACGCTGGCGGCGAGCCTCGGCTCGGCCAGCAGCCATCCAGTCAGCCGCGCCCTGGCGGGGTTGGTGGCCCAGGAACATTTTCTGCTGCTGACCGACATTCATGAACGCCAGGGCCTGGGCGTGGTGGCGATGACCGGGCAGGGCGAAGCGGCACTCGGCCGGCCGGAGTTGTTCGCGCAGCTGGGCATCAGTACAACGGCGGTTCCCGATCACGATGGTCCGATTGCCGGGCTGGCGCTCAATGGGGCGTTTCTAGCCTGGCTGTTGCTGGCCGACAGCGTCAAACCCGAGGCGCAGTTTGCCTTGGGTGAGTTGCGTGAACTGGGTCTGGGTCGTCAGTTGTTGCTCACGGGTGACCGCCATAGCGTTGCGCAAACGCTCGCCCGGGATGTCGGGATCAGTGACGTCGAAGCGCAAGCCCTGCCCGAAGACAAACTCAACCGCGTGCTCAAGGAAATCGACAGCGGCTTCCGGCCGATGGTGGTCGGCGATGGCATCAATGATTCACTGGCCCTCAAGGCGGGTGTGGTCGGTGTAGCCATGGGCGCGGGCGGTGCAGACATCGCCTTGGCATCGGCTGACATCGTGCTGATCGGCAGTGACCTGCGTCGCCTCGGCACCTGCGTGCGCCTGAGTCGTCAGTGCCGCCAGACATTGCAGGTCAATGTGATCATCGGGCTGGGCTGGACCCTGGCGATTGTGGCCTTCGCCGCGTTCGGCTGGCTCGGCGCTGCCGGGGCGATGATTGCGGCGTTGTTGCATAACCTCAGCACCTTGCTGGTCTTGGGCAATGCCGGGCGATTGCTGCGGTTCCAGGAGCCGTTGCTCAAGCTCAAGGACGAAGTCTGAAGGCGAATGCTCTAAACCGGGTGATTACGCGTCTTCAAATTTTTAGAACTGTGGGCGTGGTGTGTAGTCATTGGAAGTGAGGGCACATCATTTTTTGCGTTCGCGGCGGCAGGTGTCGGCGTCGCGAATCATTGAAAATGGCTATTAATTCGATAGCCAGCTATTTTTCAAGGATGGTCTACCCTCTGATCAGACGTCTGAAACAAGGGGGATTCTCCATGCTCGCGCAACTTCCACCGGCCTTACAGAATCTGCAGTTACCGCTTCGCCTGAGACTCTGGGACGGCCATGAATTCAATCTGGGGCCGACGCCCAGCGTCACGATTGTGGTCAAGGACCCACAAATGGTTTCCCAGTTTACCCATCCAAGCCTTGATGCCCTCGGCGCTGCTTATGTCGAAGGCAAACTGGAACTCGAAGGCTCCATCAGCGATGTGATCCGCGTCTGTGATGAATGGAGCCAGGCGTTGCTGGACGAAGATGATGACAATCAGCCTGTCCGTACGGTCCACGACAAAGAGACGGATGCCAAGGCGATTTCCTACCACTACGACCTTTCCAACGCGTTCTATCAGCTGTGGCTCGACAGCGACATGGCGTATTCCTGCGCGTACTTCGAGACCGGCAGCGAAAGCCTCGAGCAGGCCCAGCAAGCCAAGTTCCGTCATCTGTGCCGCAAGCTGCGCCTGCAACCCGGCGAGTATCTGCTGGATGTGGGGTGTGGTTGGGGCGGATTGGCGCGTTTTGCTGCGCGAGAGTTTGGCGCGAAAGTGTTTGGTATCACCCTCAGCAAGGAGCAGTTGGCTCTGGCCCGGGAGCGCGTAAAAGCGGAGGGCCTGGAGGACCTGGTCGAACTGCAACTGCTCGACTATCGCGATTTGCCGCAGGATGGCCGTTTCGACAAGGTTGTCAGCGTCGGCATGTTCGAACACGTGGGCCACGCCAATCTTGCCGAGTATTGCAATACCTTGTTCGGCGCGGTGAAAGAGGGCGGGCTGGTGATGAACCACGGGATCACCGCCAAATACACCGATGGCCGTCCGGTGGGGCGCGGTGCCGGTGACTTCATCGGGAAATATGTGTTCCCCAACGGCGAGCTGCCGCACCTGTCGATGATCTCTGCGCAGATCAGTGAGGCCGGGCTGGAAATCGTCGACGTCGAAAGCTTGCGCCTGCACTACGCCCGCACGCTTGATCACTGGAGCGAACGCCTCGAAGACAATCTCGAAGCGGCTTCCAAACTGGTACCGGAACAAGCCCTGCGCATCTGGCGGCTGTACCTGGCCGGTTGCGCCTACGCGTTCGCCCGTGGCTGGATCAACCTGCACCAGATTCTCGCCGTGAAGGCCCACGCCGATGGCAGTCATGAACTGCCATGGACCCGGGACGATATCTACCTTTAAAGAACCGGCGAAATAAGCCGGGCGACCCGCATGCCGAGCTGCTGCAGGCGGTGGGTCTCCCGGCCCTCTCCTTTGGCGATTTCGTGGGCGTTGGCGAAGTCATCGTTGAGCATCTGTTCCACCTCGGCGGCAAAGGCGCTGTCGACGGTCAGCAACATCACTTCGAAATTCAGCCGGAACGAACGGTTGTCCAGGTTGGCGCTGCCGATGGCGCTGATTTCGCTGTCGATCAACACCACTTTCTGATGCAGGAATCCGGGTTCGTAACGGAATACCCGCACACCCGCGCGCACTGCTTCGAAGGCGTAGAGGCTGGAGGCGGCGTAGACGATTCGATGGTCGGGTCGAGACGGCAACAGCAGACGCACATCCACACCGCGCAGGACCGCCAGACGCAATGCTGCGAACACGGCTTCATCGGGGATGAAATACGGGCTGGTGATCCAGACCCGTTCCGTCGCCGCATGGATCGCTTCGACAAAGAACAGAGAACAGGTTTCGTAGGCGTCTGCCGGCCCACTGGCAAGCAACTGGCACAGCACGCCGTCTTCCGGATAAACCTCGGGCAGGATCAGTGGCGGCAGGGCATGAGCCACCCAGAACCAGTCTTCAGCGAAAGACTCCTGCATGCACGCCACCACTGGCCCGCGCACTTGCACGTGGGTATCGCGCCAAGGGGCCAGGGGCGGTTTCTCGCCCATGTATTCATCACCCACGTTGTGCCCGCCAACAAAGCCGAGAATGCCGTCCACCACCACGATCTTGCGATGGTTGCGGAAGTTCACCTGAAAGCGATTGAACCAGCCACTGCGGGGGCCAAAAGCCTTGACCTCGACCCCGCCATCACGCAAGGCCTGCACGTAGCCGTTGGGTAGGGAATGGCTGCCGATTCGGTCATACAACAGATAGATCGCCACGCCTTCGGCGGCTTTTTTCAATAGCAAAGTGTGCAGGCGTTGGCCGAGGCGGTCGTCGTGGACGATGAAAAACTGGATCAGCACGGCCTCTTTCGCCTGGCTGATGGCATCGAAAATGGCCTCGAACGTCGACTGACCGTTGATCAACAACCGCGTCTCGTTATTGGCCAGGCACGGCATGTGTCCCAGCTTCGGCATCGCTCTGAGTGAGGCATACGCCGAGGAAGCACGGGCGGTGAGGGCTTCTTCTACCCAGGGTCGCCAGTTGAGTTCGGAAACAGCCTTGCGCATCTCCTCGTTGGCCTGCCGCCGGGCCTTGATGTAGCCATCAAAGGTGCTGCGGCCGAACATCAGGTACGGGATCAGCGTGAGGTAAGGGATGAAAAACAGCGACAGGGCCCAGGCGATCGAGCCCTGGGCGGTACGGACGGTCAACACGGCGTGGATGGCCGCGATCATGCCCAGCGAGTGCAGCAGGGCGATGGTGTAACCGAAAATATGCGGTCCGAAGTAATCCATGGGGGGCTGCCTTGCTCCTGAAGATTCAGTGCTTAACAGACCATGTTCCGTGCAGAATGTCGCTAATTAATTGGCCCATGAACCGAAGCCTGCGGCTGACGTCTAACGGCCACTACTGATCAGGAGTTACTCGATGAACGTTCGTCTGCTGGGTTTGGCCATGGCACTGGGTTTGGCACTTCCTGTGGCGGCTCACGCGCAAATGCTGCAACCAGGTTTGTGGGAGCTGACCACGAGCAACATGAAGGTCGATGAGCAGAATATGCCGGACCTGCAGTTGATCCTCGGTCAGATCCAGAGCCAGATGACCCCTGAGCAGCGTGCGCAGCTGGAAAAACAGGGGATCACCATGGGGGGTAAAGGGATCCGGGCGTGCCTGACGCCGGAGCAGGTCAAGTCTGATGACATTCCGCTGACCGATCCGCAGTCGGGCTGCAAGCAGGAAATCACCGACCGCTCAGGCAACCAGTGGAAGTTCCGCTTCAGCTGCCCGAGGGCCCAGGGCGCCGGCGTGGCGACATTCCTCAGCGACCGTGAATTCACCACCAAGGTCAACGGGACGTTCAACGCCACCGGCATTCAGCAGAAGGGCAGCCTTGAATCCCGCGCTGTCTGGCTGGGGCAGGATTGCGGTACGGTGAAGCCGAGAGCTTAAAAGCTTCGCGAGCAAGCCCGCTCCCACACTGGATTTGTGAACGACACAGATCCAGTGTGGGAGCGGGCTTGCTCGCGAAGGCGTCCATCCAGTCTCCCTAGATCCCCGGCTGACTCAACCACTCACACGCCACCTCGACAGCCATCCGGCCAAAATCCTCCCCCGTGCGGCTGCGCACACTGACAAACCCCCCGGCCTGTTCTTTTTCGCCGACCACCACCAGGTACGGTACGGTCCGGCTGTGCTGGCGAATCTTGAAGTGGACTTTTTCGTTGCGCAGGTCAGCCCTTGCGCGCACCCCCCTTTGGCGCAAGGATTCGGTCACCGCTTGTGCATAAGTCGTCTGGCGGTCATCCATGCTGACGACGACCACATGGGGTGGAAGGCTCCAGTGCTGCAGTTCCTGATGGCTGGACCAGCATGTGCCGTAGATTCGTTGTTGCAACGTGCCGCTGATGTGATCGAGGGCGAACGCCTGCAAGACTTTGGTGGTGGGGACGTGCGGTCCATGGCTCTGGTATTCGGTGTCCCCCAGACGGTACATCGACACCTCCTTGCGCGGTGGACGACGACGGATCGAATGATTGGTCGCTGCCAGTGACTGCATGCGCGCTTCGATGAGAGGCAGGTCTGCCGGAGTCAGCGGTCGCTCGACGACAAACTCGTAAAAGAAGCCATCGCCCAACTCCCGGCCCGCGCGCATTTGTGCATGGGGGTGGAGTTGCTTGACCGCCATGGCCAGCATCAAGGCACAGGAGCGGCGCAGGATCTCCAGTCCGTCCGGCTCGCGGGGGGTGACAATGCTGACCCGGGCATCCGCCTCGATCATGTATTCGCAGTCCACCAGTACACCATCGACCCGGCCCGCTACGGCCGCGCTGGCCAGTTCGGGGCCGATGCTGGCGGCCAACTCGTGCACGGACAGCGGTTGGTCGTATTCACGCAATGAACCATCGGACAGAGTGATCTGGATCATGGTCGGCGTACTCAGGTGCTGCTAACGAGCGTTATCGCATAAACCTAGTGCTAATTCCTGGCCGCTGTCATTAAGACCTTTGTCGTGCCAGGTAATTTGTATCGGCGCGTTCACCAGTCGGGCATTGCGAATCAGCATGCTGCTCATGGTCAGAACTCGTTTTGCAGGGCTTTGTAGCCGCGCACCAGATCGACGTTGGTGCGCGCCACGTCTTCGGAAAACTCCGAAGCGCTGACGCTCACCGGCGGGTATTGCGAGAGGTCGGTGTTGGGGCCGATCCGCGTTGTGGAGGGCACGTAGAAGGCCGCAGGCAGGTCACGCCCGTCGACCACCGAGTTGTGCCGTACCACGCAACCGTCGCCGACCACGCAGTTGAACAGCACGCTGTTGAAGCCGATGAACACCCGATTACCCACGGTGCAGGGGCCATGCACGATCGAGCGGTGGGCGATGGAACTGAACTCGCCAATGGTCACCGCCGCGCCGGATTTGGAGTGGATCACCACGCCGTCCTGGATGTTCGAGTTGGCACCGATGGTGATCGGCTGCATGTCGCCCGACTCATCGACTTCGTCAGCGCGGATCACGGCGTAGGGCCCGACGAACACGTTCTCGCCAATCACCACTTTGCCGCAAATGATTGCCGTCTTGTCGACATAGGCCGACTCGGCAATCAGCGGTAAATCTCCGGATGGATTTTTGCGGATCATGACTTGCTCAACGCGTTGTACAGGGTGTTGAGGTTGTCCCAGTTGAAACGGCTTTCGGCAACGGCGTCATGGGCGTGCAGGCTTTCGGCGTGGATCACACGAATGTGGGCGGCATTGATGCCTGTGGAACGTTTCAGGGCCAGATTCAAACGGCGTGCGGCGTCCTCGCAGAACATCAGGTTCTGACCATTGGCCAGGGCGAAGGCCTGTTCGTCGGCGCGTTTTACCGCAGTTTGAACGGCTGTGCCGAGTGCGGCTTCGGCGTCGTTGATGATGGCAATCAACGGCAACTCATCCAGGAAATCAGCCAGCCGTACGCGCAACTTTGCGCTGCTGCGCTGGCTGTGAGGTGTGGCGACGATGCCGTTTGTGGAGCCGAGCCACGCTAAAACGTCGGCGTGTTGCAATGACTTGTTGGCGAAATCATCGACGAATTGCTGCTGTATCAACTGTCGAGATAGGGCCGCGGAGCACGGACAGGTTGAGGAATAAGGCAAATCGATTTTTAGTTCCACGTGGAACATCGCGTTTTTCAAACGCGCTTCGATGCTCACCGGATAGCTTTTCCAGCCTGCCAATGGGCTGATCAGCGCCGGTCTTTTCAGCAGCACTTCGGCGTGAATGGTTAAGTGCGCACTGCTGGACAGGCCCTCGTGAGTCTCAAGAAAACGTTGTAAAACCCGCCGCAATAAAGCCGGTGAAAGGCTTTTCTGCTCCAGCAATTCAAGCGCCAGATAGAGCCGTGACATATGAATGCCGCGCGCATTGCCATCGTCGAGGCTCACGCCGGCATCGGCCGTTGCATTCAAGCGTTGGCCATCAAACAAAACAGGAAGAGCAATGCCGCACATGCCCACCCACTCCAGTGGCAGGGCTTGGCGTGAGGCCTGCGCGGCGATATCCGGCAGAGTCAGCGCATTCATGAGCAGGTCCGTCGTGGGAGTTGATTTGACATGTTATAGTATAACAATCAAATCGACGATGCCTTTTTCATGAACAGGTCTTCATCATGCCCGGGTGCCATGTGCTTAACCTGATTTTGGCCGGTGCGGCCTTAGCCCATTGGTGCGTCGGCTACGCAAATTCGAAGAAAAACCGGCAGGCCTAACAGCCCGTGATCCGGTTGCAGGTGAACTTCGCACTGCTGCCACCGGAACTGGAAAACCGGTTGATCGTGGTCCAGCCGACGCGCTGGTTGTAGCCAACCCAGGCCTCGCCATCGGAAGCGATGCCGGTGAAAAACACCAGCTGACCGTAGCGGCTGTTGGTCTGCACCCAATGGCGCTTTCCAGCCATTTCGAAACCCCGCAGATAGATTGTGTTTCCGGCGGTGTTGACGCTGTAGGCGTTGCCATCCGCATCCACGCAGGCCAGCAGGTTGGCGCTGCGGGTGCACCTGGCCAGGCTCGGGACTTGGGCCATCGCGTCGGCAGCCACCAGCAGGGAAAGCATGATCAAGGCAGTTTTCAGGATGTTGCGCATGGGCTTTCTCACGTCGGAAGCGGCATTCAGCGTCCTGCCCTTTACCCGGCTGGGCAAGAGGGGATGGTTTATTTGTGTTGTTACAGTATAACATTGTGTAAGCCCGACACAGCGACCGGGCATCCCTGTGAGGAATATGCAGATGTCCAATCGACTCCCCGTGACCGTTCTCTCCGGCTTTCTTGGTGCCGGAAAAAGTACACTTCTTAATTACATACTACGTAATCGCGATGGTTTGCGGGTTGCGGTCATCGTCAACGATATGAGCGAAATCAACGTAGATGGCACCGAAGTCCAGCGTGATGTCAGCCTTAATCGGGCTGAAGAACGGTTGGTGGAAATGAGCAACGGGTGTATTTGCTGTACGTTACGTGAAGACTTGCTCGAGGAAGTGAGCCAACTCGCCAGGGAGGGTCGCTTCGACTATCTGCTGATCGAATCCACCGGCATTTCCGAACCGCTGCCGGTGGCGGAAACCTTCACCTTTCGCGATGAAAACGGCCAGAGCCTCAACGACATCGCACGTCTCGACACCATGGTCACTGTGGTCGACGGCATGAACTTCCTGCTCGATTACCAGGCTGCCGAAAGCCTGGCTTCCCGGGGAGAAACACTTGGCGAAGAAGACGAACGTTCAATTACCGATCTGTTGATTGAGCAGGTCGAGTTCGCCGATGTGATTCTGCTCAGCAAGATCGACTTGATCAGCAGCCACCAACGCGAGGAATTGATCGCCATCCTCGAGCGGCTCAACGCCCGGGCGGAAATCATTCCGATGACGATGGGCGAAATCCCCTTGGATAAAATCCTCAACACCGGTCGTTTTGACTTCGAAAAGGCTGCCCAGGCGCCGGGATGGTTGCAGGAGCTGCGCGGGGAGCACGTGCCGGAAACCGAAGAATACGGCATTGCTTCCAGCGCTTACCGGGCACGTCGGCCGTTCCATCCACAGCGTTTCTTCGACTTCATCGACGGCCCCTGGGACAACGGCAAGCTGTTGCGTTCCAAGGGCTTTTTCTGGCTGGCGAGCAAGCATATGGACGCCGGCAGCTGGTCCCAGGCCGGTGGATTGATGCGCTATGGTTTTGCCGGACGCTGGTGGCGTTTCGTACCGAAAAACCAATGGCCGCAAGACGAAGAAAGTACCACCGGGATCATGAAGAACTGGACCGCCGACAGCGGGGATTGTCGTCAGGAACTGGTGTTCATCGGCCAGAACATCGACTTCACGCAGCTCACCGCCGAACTGGACGCCTGCCTGTTGAGCGATAAGGAAATGGCGTTGGGCGTAGAGGGTTGGCGTTTGCTGCCTGATCCCTTCGGCCCTTGGTACGAAGAAGCTGCCTGATCCTCTGATGGCGCTTCAAGGCTTGAGCCAGGCGCCCTGGCTCTGGGCCTCGCAGTACGGCTGCAAATACGCCGCGTCGGTGGCAACGCCGTAATAGTGAATATCCTGGCGGTAGGGCATATTGGCGACTTGGGCGTTGCTGCAGATGCCAAATGCGCCGCCGGGGCATTGATCGACATACTTCACATCGACTTTCTGCCCCGCCAGGTTCGGCTGGCAGAAACCATCGGCGAAGAGTTTTGGCGGGATGTTGCGGTTCTGCTGGCAAACCTGGACATCAAGCCGCTCGGCCTGGCTGTGCACCACACAGGCCTGGGCCAGCGCCTCGCCTGAAACGAGTGCCAGGAGCAACGACAAGCCAATCAACCGCATCCATCACCTCCTCAGAAATCATCGACCATGCTGCAGAATATCCCCACCCATGTCATTGCCGGTCCGTTGGGCGCCGGCAAGACCAGCCTGATCAAGCACCTGTTGGCACAGCGCCCGGCAGGCGAGCGGTGGGCGGTGTTGATCAACGAGTTTGGCCAGATCGGTCTCGATGCTGCGCTACTGACCCGGGATGCCGATGGTATCGCACTGGGTGAAGTGGCCGGGGGCTGCCTGTGCTGCGTCAACGGTGCACCCTTTCAGATTGGGCTTGGGCGCTTGTTGCGCAAGGCGCAACCGGATCGGCTGTTCATCGAGCCCTCGGGCTTGGGGCATCCGGCGCAGTTGCTCAGGCAATTGAGCGAGGCGCCGTGGCAAGGCGTGTTGGCTGTCCAGCCTTGTGTGCTGGTGCTGGACGCTCAGGCGCTCGCCGCGGGCAAACCGTTGCCGGATGCGCAACAGCAAGCCCTGAGCCATGCGGGATTGTTACTGCTGAACAAGTCCGAAGGTCTTGAGGAAGATAGTCGCCAGCGAGTCGCCGCACTATTGCCGCCGACCCCCCTGTGCTGGACGCAACAGGCGGTTCTACCCTTGAGCGAACTGCCGGGGCTGAACGCCAAAGCGTGGGCAGGTGTGGATAACTTCGTCGTGCCCAAGGGATTGGCGCAGCTGCCGGCGGTCTGGAGCGATCCTGCATTGCCCATTTGCTTGAATCAGGAACAGGACGGCGGCTGGAGCATCGGTTGGCGTTGGCACCCAAGCCAGGTATTTGATGTCGCGCTGGTGGGCCGGTGGCTAGAAGACCTTGACTGGAGGCGGGCGAAGCTGGTTATCCACAGTTCTCACAGATGGGTCTCGGCAAACGCGGTGGATAACTCGGTGCTGGACTGGCAGCCCAGCGAGTGGCGGCAGGATTCACGCATCGAGCTGATTTTCAGTGAACCCCAGGATGCAGAGCGGTTGCAGAGCGAACTGGCAGCGTGCCGAGGTGAATCGGCTTAACGGCTCACGGCCGCCACTTGGTATGTTCCTGACGCCACTGGCTCAGCTCGATCACTTCTGCGCGAGGCTTTACCACATCGACCACTGGTTCGGTTTCGTCGAACGGGACCGGGTAGGGCGCCAGTTCAATCTGTGCGCTGTGAGCGCCGAATTGGGTGATGGTGCCGTTGTGGCGGGTTTCGCCGGTCACGGTGAATTCGAAGTTATACACACGGGCCAGGCGTCGCCGACCACTGGCATCCCTGATGAATGCGATTCTTTTCAACGCCACGTTGCCGTCCAGCAATTCGATCCCCAGCTTGGTGCAATGCTGCTTGACCCGCTCCAGCGCGCGCTCGCGCAAGCCGTGGTTGTGCCATAGCCATGCGCCGGCAGTGGCGAACAGCATCAGCACGAATATATTTCCAAGGGTCAGCATCAACAGGGTGCTCCAACAAGATAGTGTCAGCTTAACTGCGTCGCTGGTCTGTCGTACAGGCTGCGTTTAGTCGCATACTGCGCGGCTAGAATTTCAATCGTTTTACGGAAATCCACCGCATGAAACGTACACCGCATTTGCTCGCTATCCAGTCCCACGTGGTATTCGGTCACGCCGGCAACAGTGCCGCGGTTTTCCCGATGCAACGGGTCGGGGTGAATGTCTGGCCGCTCAACACCGTGCAGTTCTCCAATCACACGCAGTACGGTCAGTGGGCCGGTGAAGTGCTGGCGCCGCACCAGATACCTGAGCTGGTCGAGGGTATAGCGGCGATTGGCGAGCTGGGCAACTGCGATGCGGTGCTCTCCGGTTACCTCGGCAGTGCGGCCCAGGGCCGGGCGATCCTGACGGGGGTGGCGCGGATCAAGTCGATGAATCCCAAGGCGCTGTACCTGTGTGACCCGGTCATGGGGCATCCAGAGAAGGGCTGCAGTGTTCCGGCGGAAGTCAGTGATTTTCTGCTGGAGGAGGCCGCCGCCGTCGCGGACTTCATGTGCCCGAACCAGCTGGAGCTGGACAGTTTCTCCGGGCGCAAGCCGCAGTCGCTGTTCGATTGCCTGGCCATGGCGCGTGCATTGCTGGCGCGCGGCCCGAAAGCGGTGCTGGTCAAGCATCTGGACTACCCAGGCAAGTCGGCAGAGGTCTTCGAGATGCTGCTGGTGACAGCCGAAGGCAGCTGGCATTTGCAGCGCCCGTTGCTGGCGTTCCCGCGTCAGCCGGTGGGCGTGGGCGATCTGACGTCCGGGCTGTTCCTGGCACGTGTGCTGTTGGGTGACAGCCTGGTGGCCGCGTTCGAGTTCGCAGCGTCGGCGGTGCATGAAGTGCTGCTGGAAACCCAGGCCTGTGCCAGCTACGAATTGGAACTGGTTCGCGCTCAGGACCGGATTGCCCATCCGCGGGTGCGGTTCGAGGCGACCTCGATCAGCCTGTAGTCCATTTACAGCAAAAAGATCGCCGCCTGTTGTAGGAGCTGCCGAAGGCTGCGATCTTTTTTCTTCAAGCGTCGCCCTTGATCTCCTGATAACGCTTTTCCAGTTCCTGACGAATCTGCCGGCGCTGCTGGGCCTGGATGAAGCGGCGTTTGCTCTCGCTATTGTCCGGTTGCAGCGGCGGTACCTGGGCAGGTTTACGCTGGTCATCCACCGCGACCATGGTGAAGAAGCAGCTGTTGGTGTGGCGCACCGAACGCTCGCGAATGTTCTCGGTCACCACTTTGATGCCCACCTCCATGGAAGTGTTGCCGGTGTAGTTGACCGAGGCGAGAAAGGTCACCAGTTCGCCGACATGGATCGGCTCACGGAAAATGACCTGGTCCACCGACAGGGTCACCACATAACGGCCGGCATAACGGCTGGCGCAGGCGTAGGCCACCTCGTCGAGGTACTTGAGCAGGGTGCCACCGTGAACATTGCCAGAGAAGTTGGCCATGTCAGGGGTCATCAATACCGTCATCGACAGCTGGGCGTTTCCGGGTTCCATAGCATTCTCACGGGTCAAGGCCAGGTTTGAGGGATGCACCTCTGCGGGTGCCTCGGCGGTTTTTTCAAACCAACAGTTATCGGGACGCCGGGCGCAGAGTCGCCGTCACGCCGGATCGATCTGTTTCCATATATTGCACCGCCTTTCTGCCAGAAGTCGCGGTGTTACCCTGCAAAAGCCCAGACATAAGGGCATTTCCTACGCGCAAAGCAGACTTTTGCTCGGCTCGACCAGACGATTCCTACGGTCTGTGAATGGGGCAACTTCAATCAGGGAGCCGCTTGCCATGCATGCCATCAGTTTCATTCAGGATCTGGCAGTGATCATGTTGATCGCAGGTGTGGTGACGGTGGTTTTTCATCGCCTGAAACAACCGGTGGTGCTGGGCTATATCGTGGCCGGTTTCATCATCGGCCCGCATACCCCGCCATTCGGCCTGATCCATGACGAAGAAACCATCAAGACCCTGGCCGAACTCGGAGTGATATTCCTGATGTTCTGCCTGGGCCTGGAGTTCAGCCTGCGCAAGTTGTTCAAGGTTGGTGCCACGGCCTTCATCGCGGCATTCCTGGAAATCGTGCTGATGATCTGGATCGGCTACGAGATCGGTCGCTGGTTTGACTGGAACACCATGGATTCACTGTTCCTCGGCGCGATCCTGGCGATTTCCTCAACCACCATCATCGTCAAGGCACTCAACGATCTGAAGTTGAAGAACGAGCGGTTTGCGCAGTTGATATTCGGTGTGCTGATCGTCGAAGACATTCTGGGCATCGGCATCATCGCGCTTCTGTCCAGCATCGCCGTCAGTGGTACGGTCAGCTCGGGCGAAGTGTTTTCTACAGTGGGCAAACTGTCGCTGTTCATGATCGTCGCATTGGTCATCGGCATTCTGTTGGTGCCGCGGTTGCTGGCATACGTGGCGAGGTTCGAGAGCAACGAAATGCTGCTGATTACCGTGCTGGGCCTGTGTTTTGGCTTCTGCCTGCTGGTGGTCAGGCTTGAATACAGCATGGTCCTCGGCGCGTTCCTGATCGGCGCGATCATGGCTGAATCCCGGCAACTGCTGAAAATCGAGCGCTTGATTGAACCGGTTCGAGATCTTTTCAGCGCGATTTTCTTTGTGGCCATCGGGCTGATGCTCGATCCGGCGATCCTGCTTCAGTACGCCTGGCCAATCGCCGTAATCACTGTAGCCGTGGTGCTCGGCAAGATGTTGTCCTGCGGCCTTGGTGCATTTATCGCCGGTAACGACGGACGCACCTCGCTGCGGGTCGGGATGGGTCTTTCACAGATTGGCGAATTCTCTTTCATCATTGCTGCACTGGGCATGACGTTGCAGGTCACCAGTAACTTTTTATACCCGGTGGCTGTGGCGGTGTCGGTGATCACGACCTTGCTGACGCCTTATCTGATTCGCGCGGCTGATCCATTGTCGATCAAGCTCGCGGGCGTCATGCCGGAACGCCTGGGGCGGGTGTTGGGGATGTACGGCGAATGGCTGCGCAGCATCCAGCCTCAGGGTGAGGGGGCGTTGCTGGCGTCGATGATCAGAAGGATTTTGCTGCAGGTCGGGGTCAACCTGGCACTGGTGATCGCGATTTTCTTTTCGGGCGCGTACTTCGCTGAACGCATGTCGGCTTACGTGCAAGGCTGGATCAGCGACCCGAGCTGGCAGAAGGCATTGATCTGGGGTGGAGCGCTATTGTTGTCGCTGCCTTTTTTGATTGCGGCGTACCGCAAGCTCAAAGCCCTGTCGATGTTGCTGGCGGAAATGGGCGTCAAGCCAGAGATGGCCGGGCGCCACACGCAGCGAGTGCGCAGGGTGATCGCCGAAGTGATCCCGATCCTGTCGCTGCTGGTGATCTTTTTGCTGTTGGCAGCCTTGTCGGCCAGTATTCTGCCGACCAACAAGTTGCTGGTACTGATCGCCGTGGTCGCGGCCGCCGTGGCGGCGCTGCTGTGGCGCTGGTTCATTCGTGTGCATACGCGGATGCAGGTGGCGTTGCTGGAAACCCTCGACAATCACAAGGAGTCGTCCGGGCATTGACCACCCAGCGGCGTTGACTGGATCAGCTTTCCAGCCAGACGTCCCGTGCCCAGTGCCACACCGACTCCCAGGTTTCTTCGGCGATCAGCTCTTCTTCGGCCTGCCAAAGCACCACGGTGCCGTCTTCTTCGACGCAGTAGTAGTCGTCACCGTCCTGGCAGATCGGGATCAGGCTGCGATCGACGCCGGCGTCCCAGGCGTTGGCGGCAACGTCGGGCAGGTAGGTGTGGGATTGCGGGTCAGTCACGGTGACCGGTTCCAGGCTACCGTAGACCACGTCGCTGACGGTCAGCAGAAACTCTCTGAAGACAAACGGAATGTCGATGAACAGTTGTTCTTCGATTTCCACCAGCAGGTCTTCGTCAGGCAATTCCAAGGGGACCGGTACCGGTTCGTTGGCTTCACGCAGTTGTTCGATGATTTCTTCCACGTCCGGGATCCTCTTGCTTGTATGGCGCGGTTTATATGGGGCGGTTTATACAGTAGCTTGCTATAGATGCAACCGCGAAATAGAAAACCCCGGCCGAGGCCGGGGTTTTCTTTACAGCAAGTGAAGCGCGGTGCGTGATCAGCCGTTCTGGCGGATACCGGCCACCAGCCAAGGCTGGTTTTCGCCCTGTGCACGTTCCATGTTCCAGCTTTCGCTGAAGACTTCGCCCTGGTCGAAACGCGAGGTTTTCGACACGCCGGTGAAGGTCAGGGTGGCAATGGTCTTGTCGGCGCGATCATCCACACCGTCCAGCTGTACATTGAGGTTATCAATGTAGGTGGACTGGAAACCGTCGCCCAGGTCGGCACGCTCACGCTTGAGGAACTCCAGCATTTGCGGGGTCACGAACTCGGCGATCTTGTCCATTTCATTGGCGTCCCAGTGCTGTTGCAGGGACTGGAAGTGATTGCGCGCCGCTTCGACGAAGTTTCTTTCGTTGAACCAGGCTGGAGCGTTGATCACTGGTCGAGCGGCAACAGGCGCTGCCGAACCTCCGAAGATCGAACCACCGGCAGGCTTTTGTTCGAACGCTTCACGTTGCATCGGCGCGTGGCCGGCCGGCGCGTATTGCTCCTGCTGCTTGCGACGACGGGCGGCGATAAAGCGGAAGACCAGGAATGCAATGACAGCCATGATCAGGATGTCGAAGATCTGCATGCCCTGGAAGCCGTCGCCCATGAACATGGATGCCAGCAGGCCGCCGGCCGCGATACCGGCCAGAGGGCCGAGCCAGCGCGAAGCGCCACCGGCCTTGGCAGCGGCGCCAGCGGCACCGGCAGCACCAGCGGTCGCCGCAGCGCCGCCCATGCCTGGAGAAGAAGGAGCCATCTGGCTGGTCTGGTGCGTCGGCGCAGCGCCTGCGCTTTTGCCACCACCGAAGCGCTTGGCGGCATTGACGTCGAGACTCATCGTCAGGCCGATGCACAACGCCATGGCGATGCTAAGAAAACGTTTCATAAAGGGAATTCCCATTTGTGGAAGGCACGCGCGCCATGTTGCACAGCTGAAGTGTTACTGGCTAGCGGCAGAGTGTTTCGGGCTTTTGCCTGACAGGTTTCATTCAGCTTCAGTCAGTGCAATAGGGCCTTTTAACTTTGATCTGTCAGATGAGTGGATAACCTTTGTAGGACGCTCGCCTAGCGACGAAATGCCAGCATGACGACTCCGGCCGTGATCAGACCGATTCCGCCCCATTGGCGCAGGTCGAGTTTTTCACCCAGCAGGACTACGCCAAGAACGGCCACCAGCACCACGCTGAGTTTGTCCACCGGGGCAACCAGTGACGCCGGGCCGACCTTGAGTGCACGGAAATAGCAGATCCACGACGCACCGGTGGCCAGGCCCGACAACAGCAGGAACAGGTAGCTCTTTGCCGAGATCGATCCTAAAGACTGATATTGGCCCGTGGCGTACAAAATCAAGGCCAGGCTGACCAATACCACGATCGTCCGCAGCAGGGTGGCGAAGTCGGAATTAACGTTTTCGATGCCGACTTTCGCGAAAATGGCGGTCATCGCCGCGAACGCCGCCGATAACAGGGCCCAGAATGTCCAAGATGAAAAAAAGCCAGTGCCCATGTCCATTGCACCTTTAAATTCAGATATAGGCCTGGAACCTACCTACAACCTGTGGGAGCGAGCTTGCTCGCGATGACGGACTGACAACCAGAAATAATGTCGACTGATCTACCGCTATCGCGAGCAAGCTCGCTCCCACAGAAAAGCTAGATCGCTTCCAGCTTGGCATAACCCAACATCAACCACTTGCTGCCTTCGCTGAAGTTCACCTGCACCCGGGCCTGGGCACCGGCGCCCTCGAAGTTGAGGATCACGCCGTCACCGAAGATCGAATGGCGTACGGTCTGACCCAGACTGAAGCCGGTTTCCGGAATTTCGCTGCCGCTGAACAGGTTGCTGCCACTCATCGACTGGTTGCCACCAAACGGCCGGCTGACGCTGTTGGACAACCGCACTTCCTGAATCAGGCCTTTCGGTACTTCGCGTACGAAGCGCGACACCTTGTTGTAGGTCTCGCTGCCATAAAGGCGTCGGGTTTCAGCGTAGGTCATCACCAGGTTCTGCATCGCCCGGGTAATGCCGACGTAGGCCAGACGACGTTCTTCCTCAAGGCGGCCGGGTTCTTCCAGGCTCATCTTGTGCGGGAACAGGCCTTCTTCCATGCCCACCAGGAACACGTAAGGGAATTCCAGGCCTTTGGCGCTGTGCAGAGTCATCAGTTGAATGCTGTCTTCGTGCTCGTCGGCCTGGGTATCGCCGGCCTCCAGCGACGCGTGACCGAGGAACGCTGCCAATGGCGTCAGGTCTTCGTCTTCTTCGCTGTTTTCGAAGTTGCGTGCGGCGCTGACCAGTTCCTCAAGGTTTTCCACCCGGGCCTGGCCTTTCTCGCCTTTTTCCGCTTCGTGATAGGCGATCAGCCCCGATTGCTCGATGACGGTCTGGGTCATCAGGTGCAGCGGCATTTCCATGCACTTGGCGGCGAGGTTCTCGATCAACTCGATAAACGCGCCAAGGGCGCCGGCCGCACGACCGGTCAGGCCTTTGTTGGCCACCAGTTGGCGCATCGCTTCCCACATCGACACATCGCTGTGGCGCGCATGGTCGCGGATCGCTTCGACGGTTTTCTCGCCAATGCCGCGGGCCGGCACGTTGATCACCCGTTCCAGCGCGGCGTCATTGCCCCGACCTTCGAGCAATCGCAGGTAAGCCATGGCGTTCTTGATTTCGGCGCGCTCGAAGAAGCGCTGGCCGCCATAGATGCGGTACGGAATGCGTTCACGCAGCAGCGCTTCTTCCAAAACCCGCGATTGGGCGTTGGAGCGGTACAGAATCGCGATATCGCTGCGAGCCAGGCCGGTTTTCAGCGCGCTTTCGATGGTTTCGACAACGTAGCGAGCTTCGTCGTGTTCGTTGAAGGCGGCATACAGATTGATTGCCTCGCCGTCGCCACCGTCGGTCCACAGCTCTTTGCCCAGGCGCCCGGTGTTGTTGGCGATCAAGGCGTTGGCTGCCTTCAGGATGCCGGCGGTGGAGCGGTAGTTCTGCTCCAGGCGAATGGTTTCGGCGTCCGGGAAGTCTTCGGAATACTGGTAGATGTTCTCGATTTTCGCGCCACGCCAGCCGTAGATCGACTGGTCGTCATCGCCCACCACCATCAGGCTGTCGCCACCCTTGGCCAGCAGGCGCAACCAGGCGTACTGCACGGCGTTGGTGTCCTGGAACTCGTCCACCAGGATGTGCCGGAAGCGCTTTTGATAGTGAGCGAGCAGGCCTGGGTGATCGCGCCACAGATCGAGGGCGCGCAGCAACAGTTCGGAGAAGTCGATGACACCGGCGCGCAGGCACGCGGCCTCGTAGGCCTCATAGATGCCGCGCATGGTCGCCAGGAACAGATCGCCACTGGCTTGAATGTGTTGCGGGCGCAGACCTTCGTCTTTCTGCCCGTTGATGAACCATTGGGCCTGACGGGCCGGCCAGCGTTGCTCGTCCAGGCCGAGTTCGCGGATCACCCGCTTGACCAGCCGTTGCTGGTCATCGCTGTCGAGAATCTGGAAGGTCTGGCTCAAGCCTGCTTCCTGCCAGTGCGCCCGCAGCAAGCGGTGAGCCAGGCCGTGGAAGGTGCCGACCCACATGCCGGCCGGGTTGATACCCATCAGTTGCTCGATGCGCTGGCGCATCTCGGCAGCCGCCTTGTTGGTGAAGGTCACCGACAGGATGGAGTGGGGCGAGGCGTTTTCAACCTGGATCAGCCAGGCGATACGGTGCACCAGCACTCGGGTTTTACCGGAACCAGCACCGGCCAGGACCAACTGACGACCCACGGGGGCCGCTACGGCCTGGCGTTGGGCATCGTTGAGGGAGTTCAGCAGAAGGGAGAGATCATCGCGCATCGGGGCATTCTAGGGGGCCGCGACACACCGGGCAAACTCCGCTTCGCATTAACCGATGAAAGTTACGCGAGGGACGACCGGTCGGTCATCGGCTGCGGGCGTTGGCGGGGCGTGCCTTTAGCGTTTTCAGGGAGGGGCGGCGGCTGAAAAATTTGGCGATTTATTGATCAGCAGCAGTTTGGTCCGGGCAATTGCTTGTGTATGCTCCGAGCAGTTTCGGGCCCATGCTCATCATTATAAGAACAAGAACATCGCCTATGACCCTCAGCTTCGACCTGTCGGGCCCCACTGTGGAGCCCCGGGTTATCAGAAAGCAATTCGCCATGGAAATGGCGGTCGAACGCACGCGCCTGTTGTATCAGGGCTCGCTGCTGCCCACGTTGTTCATGCTGATCAATGGCCTGGTCTGTGCCGGGTTGCTCTGGAGCCCGCAGCGCTATTTCCTGGTCAGTGTCTGGCTGGTGTGGTTGTTGTCTTTGGTGGCATTGCGGGTGATTCAGGTCGCAGCCTTCGATTCGGCCATCCCCAATCGTCAAGCCCAGCCCATTTGGCGACGGATGTTTTTGCTGGGTTCCGGCCTCACCGGCCTGACCCTGGCCGGTGCCGGCATTGCTTTGGTTCCCGCCGATAACTTCATTCAGCAAGCCTGGGTCTTCGGCCTCATCGGTGCCGCAGCGCTCTCGGCCAGCGTGGCGTATGCAGTCAGTTTGCCGGCCTTTCTGTCTTTCACCTTGCCCTGCCTGCTACCGGCCATTGCCTATATGTTTTGGGGTGGTGACGAACAGCAGCAGGGCTGGGGCTGGTTCGGGCTGATTCTGCTCGGTGCATTGAGTGTGGTTGCCTGGCAGGTCAATCGATTGATCGATCGGGGCTTGATGCGACGCTTTCAGAACCAGGCATTGATCGAACATCTACAGCAGGCGCAAAGCAGCAGTGATCAGCTCAATCAAAAGCTGGCCAAGGAGATCGAACAGCGTCGACGCGCCGAGAACGAATTGCGAGAGATCCAGGTCGACCTGGAAAACCGCGTCGCTCAGCGCAGCCTGGAGCTGGACGCCGCCAACCAGGCGCTGAGCAAGAGCGAAGCACGCCTGGCGCTGGCATTGAAGGCCAGCGAGTTGGGGTTGTGGGACTGGAATCTGCAAACCGACGAAGTCCATCACACGCAGATTCAGGAATTGTTCGGCCTGGAGCCGGACCAGGTCACGGCAATCCTGCGTCACCTCAAGCCGCGCCTTCACCCCGAGGACCTTCCAGCGCTGAGAAGGGCGCTGGTCGAGCATCTGAAGGGCCGCACCGAGGACTATCAAATCGAGTATCGCGTGCGCCATGGCGATGGCCACTGGGTCTGGATCGAGGACCGTGGGCGGGCGGTGGAGCGTGCCGAGAACGGACGGGTTTTGCGCATGGTCGGCACTCGGCGCGACATCAGCGTCAGCAAAAACCTGGAAGAGCAGCGGCAACTGGCGGCGACTGTATTCGAGGCGGCCAGCGAAGGGATTGTGATTTTCGACCCGAACTATGCCCTGATCGCAATCAATCAAGCCTTCAGTCGGGTGACCGGCTATGCCATCGAAGACATGATCGGACGCAAAGTCGTTGAGTTGCCATGCAGTCGAGATGCGCGTCGGCATTACGCCGCGATCCATCAGGCGTTGGAGCAGCAAGGCAGCTGGCAGGGTGAATTGGTGGAAACCCGCAAGAACGGCGAGATGTATCCGCAATGGCTGCAATTGAATGCCGTGCGCGATAGCCGGGGAAATGTCAGCCATATCGTGGGCTTCTTCGCGGATCTTTCTGCCCGCCGGGAATCCGAAGAGCGTATGCGCTATCTGACCCATTACGACGAACTCACCGGTCTGGCCAACCGCGCGATGTTCCGCGAGCGTCTCAGCGAGGCTCATCAACGAGTACGACAGGGCGGTTATCGCAGCCTGGCCTTGCTGCACATCAATCTCGACCGGTTCAAGCAACTCAACGACAGCCTGGGGCATGAAGTCGCCGACCAGTTGTTGCAGAAAATGGCCCGGCGACTGGTGAATGCATTGCCTGAAGCAGACACCATCGCGCGCCTGTCCGGCGATGAGTTTGCCGTGCTGTTCAACACCTACGGCAACCTTTCGAGCCTGGCCCGGGTGGCGACTCGTCTGGCGACCAAGTTGCGCGTGCCGGTGACCATTGAGGGTCATGAACTGGTGGTCAGCGCGTCCATGGGCATCAGCCTGCTCCCGGATAACGCCCGGGAAATTTCCGCGTTGGTCAGTCAATCGAACATGGCCATGCAGCACGCAAAGCATTTGGGTGGCAACAACTTCCAGTTCTACACCGACAGCCTGCAAGCCAGCACGCTGGAGCGTTTGCAACTGGAAAACCAGTTGCGCAAAGCCATCGAAGAAAAGCAGTTGAAGGTGTTCTACCAACCCAAGCTGTGCCTCGCCACGGGCAAGCTGAATGCTGCCGAGGCGCTGGTGCGTTGGGATCACCCGACCATGGGCCGCGTGCCGCCGGGGGATTTCATCGGTCTGGCGGAAGAAACCGGATTGATCGGCCCGATCGGTGAGTTCGTGCTGCGTCAGGCCTGCTGGCAAGCCTGTGAGTGGCAGCGGCAGGGGCTTGATGCGATTCGGGTGTCGGTCAATCTGTCGGTGCATCAATTGCGCCAGGGCAAGCTCGTCAGTCTGGTGCGCCAGGTGCTGGAGGAAACCGGGCTGGAGCCACGCTACCTGGAGCTGGAACTCACCGAAAGCCAGTTGCTGGACAGCGTCGAACACATCATCGCAACCTTCCAGCAACTGCGTGATCTCGGGGTGAAACTGGCGATCGATGATTTTGGCACCGGGTATTCGTCTTTGAGTTATCTCAAACGCATCCCGGTGGACTACGTGAAGATCGACCAGGCGTTTATCCGCGGACTGGGTGAGGGCAGCGGAGATGCCGCGATCACACGGGCGATCATTGCCATGGCCCATGGCTTGTCGTTGAAGGTTGTCGCGGAAGGGGTGGAACACCAGGAGCAGCTTGAGTTTCTCAAGGCTGAGCGCTGCGATGAGGTGCAAGGTTATCTGATCAGTCGGCCGGTCGAGGCGCAGGTCCTGGCCGTTCTGCTGCGAGAGAATGGTGTGGATTGACCGAAATGGCTTCCCGTCAAGCCGTGGCGGCCTGACGGGAAGTTTGCGGCGGGTAATTCTTTAATCGGTGATCAGTACGTCATAAATATGGTGCAGTAACTTTCCTTCGAAAAAAATACTGACGCCTGTGACGTTGGAGGGCCCCATCTTCTTATATTCGACAAACTTGTCTGTCAGGACTTGCAGTGCAGGTTCGTGGGTAGTTTCAAGTTCCAGGTTAAGTCGTAAGTCAAAAGACTTGTCCTGAGTATCGTTCAGTACCAGCTTTGGCGTAATGCCGGAGTGGGCAACGGTTACCGTGCCAAAGGCACGGAAGGAAAGCGCGCCGGGCATGCGGTCAATTTGAGCGGTCCAATTTTTAGTTGTAATGGTCATTGTGTGTAACTCCTGTAATTAAGATAATTGCGACCTGCCTGTTTAATATATCCCTCTGTGTTTGATTGGTGGATGGCGATACTTAACTTGTTTGTAAGTTAATGTGGGTTATACGTTGTTGGTGAGTTAACCAGTTTTGATGTTTGTAAGAGGGGCTCATTTTTGCCGCAACGCCAAGAGGCGGGCATTGATGAGCAACGGGAAAGCTCGGAATGAGCGCTACATGGAGCGTGCATGCCTGAATGCCGAGGGATGTGGTTACGCATTGAGGAGGCAAAAAGCCGATTCATGTAGTATAACTACAAGCGTGCTACATCCCCGGCACCTGCCAATAACAAAGAGTCCAGCCCTTTGAATCTGCTGCAACACATCGCCCAGTCTCGCCACCTGTTACGCAAGTCGGAGCTCAAGGTCGCCGACCACGTGCTGCTTGATCCTGCGGCCGTGATGCACAGCTCCATGGCCGACCTGGCCCACAGCGTGGGCATCAGTGAACCGACCATCGTGCGTTTTTGCCGTGCCATCGGTTGTTCCGGCTTTCAAGACCTGAAGCTGAAGCTGGCCCAGAGCCTGGCGGCCGGTGCGAGTTTTGGCCAGTTTGCGATCCACGAAGACGATTCGGTCGCCGACTACAGCCTGAAAATCTTCGACACCACCCTGCATACCCTGATGGAGGTTCGCGAGAAACTCGATCCGCTGGAGTTGCAGAGGGCCGTGACGCTGATGTCCCAGGCCCAGCGTGTCGAGTTCTATGGTTTTGGCGCCTCGGGTGCGGTCGCGGCGGATGCGCAGCACAAATTCTTCCGCTTGCTGCTTACCGCAGCGGCGTACTCCGACCCGCACATGCAGGCGATGTCGGCCGTGACATTGAAGCCGACTGACGTGGCCATCTGCATTTCCCAGTCGGGTCGTTCCAAGGACCTGCTGATTACCGCCAACCTGGTGCGCGAAAGCGGCGCTTCGTTGATCACGTTGTGTCCAAGCCAGACGCCATTGGCCGAGTTGTCGACGGTCAACCTGGCGATCGATGTGCACGAGGACACTGAAATCTATACGCCGCTGACCTCGCGTATCGCCCACCTGGTGGTGATCGATGTGCTGGCGATGGGCGTGGCCATGGCCCGCGGCCCGAGCCTGGTCAATCACCTCAAGAGCGTTAAACGCAGTTTGCGCAGTTTGCGGTTGTCACCCAAGTCGGTGAAAGCGCTGGACGACTGACGTCGTCGTAAGGTCGTTCCGACCTTAATCGCGAGCAGGCTCGCTCCCACAGGAGATCGCGGTCAAAGGTGGGAGCGAGCCTGCTCGCGATGGCGTCCTCGAATACGCCGCAATTTTCATCAGTCTGTAACACCCGAGCCGCCAAATCGTCATCCCTCGCGCCTATCTTGAAACTCCCGTACTCGCCTTGGGAGACTCGAAATGGCCATGCCCTACGAAGAACGCAACAGCGCTGTCAAAACCCGTCGTCAGCAGGAAGACCAGCGCCGCATGGAATTCCGTCGCGCCATCGAAGATCGCTGCGAACGCCGTCAGCTTCTGGCCGAGATTGGCGACTTTCCGGAGTTGGAACTCAACTTCTGGCAGGCATCTCCCTCGACTTCCCGTCGAAACGCTCAACCAGCGCGCTGATCTGGATCCGTTCGCTGCGGATAAACGCCAGGAAGGCGTGAGCCACCGGTGACAGGCGTTTCGCCTTGGCCTGCACCAGGCACCAGCTGCGAAACAGTGGCAGCTCTTCGATGGGTAGCTCGATCAACCCGCCGGTTGCCAGCTCAAGGTTCAGGGCGTGGCGCGTCAACAGCGCAACGCCCAGGCCTGCCAGTACACATTCACGCTGAGCTTCAGCAGACGAGACCTCCTGGGTCTGGTTGAAGTGCACGCGCTTCTCTTTGAAGTATTCCTCGCACGCCAGCCGCGTCCCGGAGCCTGGCTCACGCAGCAACAGTGTGTAAGGCTCGAGATCCTGCAGGCGCAGCGGCCCCATGTGACACAGCGGGTGATCCGGTGGCGCCACGGCAACGATCGGGTTGTTCAGGAACGGTAGGAACTCCAGGCCCATGTCCTGAGGCACCATGGACATGATCACCAGGTCGTCGCGGTTGTCCGACAGCCGCCGAATGACCTGGCCGCGATTGACCACCGTCAGTTGCAGGTTCACCTCCGGGTGCTGGCGTTTGAATGCGGCAAACAGATGCGGCACGAAATATTTGGCGCTGGATTCCACCGCCAGTTTCAGTTGCCCCTGCAACGAGCCCTGCATGTCCGACAGCTGCATATCGAGGTTTTCCAGGCGCCCGAAGATGTCCCGGCTGGCTCGCTGTAACGCTTCAGCGGCTTCGGTCATGTAGAGCTTTTTGCCGACATAATCGAACAACGGCTGGCCAATCAGCTCTTCGAGCTGACGAATCTGCAGGCTGACGGCAGGTTGTGTGAGCGACATTTCGTCGGCCGCGCGGCTGTAAGATCGCAAATCACAGACTTCATTGAAGATCTGCAATTGCCGCAAAGTCATACGCATCAATGACTTACGCATTATCCGGTCACTCTCGTCGCTGGCTGGTGAATCAACTATAAGTCTTTACTTATGCACGACCCAATTTTTATTCATTTTTGTTAATCCCTTGTGGGCGCTAGTGTGGGCCTGCGACCAAAATGAAACATTTGGTCACGCGTCGACCTGGGTCTAGCAGGTCGTGGGTACCACCGGCCTCAAGGGAAACTCCAAGTGATAACAAAGATCCTGATCGCCAACCGTGGTGAGATTGCCGTACGAATCGTACGTGCCTGTGCCGAAATGGGCATTCGCTCGGTCGCGATCTATTCCGACGCCGACCGTCATGCCTTGCATGTGAAGCGTGCGGATGAGGCCCACAGCATTGGTGCCGAACCGCTGGCTGGTTACCTGAACCCGCGCAAGCTGGTGAACCTGGCTGTGGAAACCGGTTGCGATGCACTGCACCCCGGTTATGGCTTCCTTTCGGAAAACGCCGAACTGGCGGAAATCTGCGCTGAGCGCGGGATCAAATTCATTGGTCCATCGGCTGAAGTCATTCGCCGGATGGGCGACAAGACCGAAGCCCGCCGCAGCATGATCAAGGCTGGCGTACCGGTTACCCCGGGCACCGAAGGCAACGTGTCGGGCATCGAAGAAGCCCTGACCGAAGGCGATCGCATTGGCTACCCGGTGATGCTCAAGGCCACATCCGGTGGCGGTGGTCGCGGTATTCGTCGCTGCAACAGCCGTGAAGAACTCGAACAGGCTTTCCCGCGGGTCATTTCCGAAGCCACCAAGGCTTTTGGTTCGGCGGAAGTGTTCCTGGAAAAATGCATCGTCAATCCCAAACACATTGAAGCGCAGATCCTTGGCGACAGCTTCGGCAACGTGGTGCACCTGTTCGAGCGTGACTGCTCGATCCAGCGTCGCAACCAGAAGCTGATCGAGATCGCCCCGAGCCCGCAACTGACCCCGGAACAGCGCGCCTACATCGGCGACCTGTCGGTGCGTGCAGCCAAGGCCGTGGGCTACGAGAACGCCGGCACTGTGGAGTTCCTGCTCGCCGAGGGCGAGGTGTACTTCATGGAGATGAACACCCGGGTGCAGGTGGAACACACCATCACCGAAGAAATCACCGGCATCGACATTGTCCGCGAGCAGATTCGCATTGCCTCCGGCCTGCCGCTGTCGGTGAAACAGGAAGACATCCAGCACCGTGGTTTCGCCCTGCAATTCCGGATCAACGCCGAAGACCCGAAGAACAACTTCCTGCCGAGCTTCGGCAAGATCACCCGTTACTACGCCCCCGGCGGCCCCGGCGTGCGTACCGACACGGCGATCTACACCGGCTACACCATTCCGCCGTTCTACGACTCCATGTGTCTGAAACTGGTGGTGTGGGCGCTGACCTGGGAAGAGGCGATGGACCGCGGTCTGCGCGCCCTCGATGACATGCGTCTGCAAGGGGTCAAGACCACTGCCGCGTACTACCAGGAAATCCTGCGTAACCCGGAATTCCGTAGCGGCCAGTTCAATACCAGCTTCGTTGAAAGCCACCCTGAACTGACCAACTACTCGATCAAGCGCAAACCCGAAGAGCTGGCCCTGGCCATCGCCGCCGCCATCGCCGCCCACGCAGGCCTGTGAGGAATAGAACAATGAGCAAGCAAATCCACGTTACCGACACGATCCTGCGCGACGCCCACCAATCGCTGCTCGCCACCCGCATGCGCACCGAAGACATGCTGCCGATCTGCGACAAGCTCGACAAAGTCGGCTACTGGTCGCTGGAATGCTGGGGCGGCGCGACCTTCGACGCCTGCGTACGTTTCCTGAAGGAAGACCCGTGGGAGCGTCTGCGCCAACTGCGCGCTGCGCTGCCTAACACCCGCCTGCAAATGCTGTTGCGCGGCCAGAACCTGCTGGGCTACCGCCACTACAGCGACGACGTGGTCAAAGCCTTCGTCGCCAAGGCCGCGGTCAACGGCATCGACGTGTTCCGTATCTTCGATGCGATGAACGATGTGCGTAACCTGCGCGTGGCCATCGAAGCGGTGAAGGCTGCCGGCAAACATGCCCAGGGCACCATCGCCTACACCACCAGCCCGGTGCACACCATCGAGGCTTTCGTGAACCAGGCCAAGCAAATGGAAGCCATGGGTTGCGACTCGGTGGCGATCAAGGACATGGCCGGTTTGCTGACCCCATACGCCACTGGCGAACTGGTCAAGGCACTGAAAGCCGAGCAATCGCTGCCCGTGTTCATCCACTCCCACGACACCGCCGGCTTGGCTGCAATGTGCCAGATGAAGGCTATCGAAAACGGCGCCGACCACATCGACACCGCGATCTCCAGCTTCGCCTGGGGCACCAGCCACCCGGGCACCGAGTCGATGGTCGCCGCCCTTAAAGGCAGCGAGTTCGACACCGGCCTGAACCTGGAGCTGCTGCAAGAGATCGGCCTTTACTTCTACGCCGTGCGCAAGAAGTACCACCAGTTCGAAAGCGAATTCACCGCCGTCGACACCCGTGTGCAAGTCAACCAGGTGCCGGGCGGGATGATCTCCAACCTGGCCAATCAGTTGAAAGAGCAGGGCGCGCTGAACCGCATGAGCGAAGTGCTGGCCGAAATCCCGCGCGTTCGCGAAGACCTCGGCTTCCCGCCGCTGGTGACCCCGACCTCGCAGATCGTCGGCACCCAGGCGTTCTTCAACGTGCTGGCCGGCGAGCGCTACAAGACCATCACCAACGAAGTGAAGCTGTACCTGCAAGGCGGCTACGGCAAGGCGCCGGGCACCGTCAACGAACAACTGCGTCGCCAGGCCATCGGCAGCGAAGAAGTGATCGACGTGCGTCCAGCCGATCTGCTCAAGCCGGAAATGGCCAAGCTGCGCGCCGATATCGGTGCTCTGGCCAAGTCTGAAGAAGACGTGCTGACCTTCGCCATGTTCCCGGACATCGGTCGCAAGTTCCTCGAAGAGCGCGCGGCCGGAACCCTGACTCCTGAAGTGCTGTTGCCGATTCCGGAAGCCGGCACAGTGGCTTCGGCGGGCGGTGAAGGCGTGCCGACCGAGTTCGTCATCGACGTTCACGGCGAAACCTACCGCGTCGACATCACCGGTGTTGGCGTCAAGGCTGAAGGCAAGCGTCACTTCTACCTGTCCATCGACGGCATGCCGGAAGAAGTGGTGTTCGAACCGCTCAACGAATTCGTCAGCGGCGGCAGCAGCAAGCGCAAGCAAGCCACTGCACCGGGCCATGTCAGCACCACCATGCCGGGCAACATCGTCGATGTGCTGGTCAAGGAGGGCGACACCGTCAAGGCGGGCCAGGCCGTGCTGATCACCGAGGCGATGAAGATGGAAACCGAAGTCCAGGCAGCCATCGCCGGTAAAGTCACCGCCATTCACGTGGCCAAGGGCGACCGGGTGAACCCGGGCGAGATCCTGATCGAGATCGAAGGCTGATTTAACAGCCTCGATACAACGCTTTAAACCTCGGGGGGGCATGTGCTCCCCTTTTTTTATCCATGGCAAAGCAAAGAGCTTGTGGGCGTCAGCGCGCCTTGGATGCGTTGGGCTGCGATCTTTTGCTTTTGGTTTTTTTAGCCGCGGCACTCAACGAGGCTTTTCAACTGCCCCGACCCCGTCTGGTTCTCATCACTCAACCACTTCTCAAACCCGGCCCCAATCGCCGGCCATTCCGAATCCAGGATCGAGTACCACGCCGTATCGCGGTTCTGCCCCTTGACCACCATGTGCTGGCGAAACACACCCTCAAAACTGAAACCCAAACGTTCGGCCGCATATTTGGAGCGGGCGTTGGCGTTGTTGCATTTCCATTCCAGGCGACGGTAGCCGAGGGCGAAGGATTCCTTGGCCAGCAGGTATACCGCCTCGGTGCTTTTCGGTGAGCGCTGCATCGGCGCGCTGAAGGTGACGTGGCCGATTTCGATGCGCCCCTGGGCCGGGACGATGGACATCAGGCTGAGGATGCCCTGGACCTCGCCGCTGGCGCGATCGATCACGCTGAAGAAGTACGGGTCGCTATTGGCCGCGTGGTTGTTCAGCCAGTCGTTGAAGGCGCTGCGCTCCGGGAAGGGGCCGTATGGCAGATAGTCCCAAAGCTTCGGGTCGGCGCCCGGGCCTTGCAGCGCTTTGAACAGGTCGTCGCCGTGGCGCGCCGGGTCGAGTTTTTCCAGGCGGATGAAGCGTCCTTCGATCAGTTGCGTCGTGGGGGCCGGGACGCCTTTCCAGTTGGCGAGTGAAGTCGACATGTTGTTCTCCTTGAACCTTAAATGGCTTTGCGAAACTGGATGAAACCGGGGCGTTCTGCAATGCGCTCGTAGAGCTGGATCGCGGTGGCGTTGGTTTCGTGGGTCAGCCAGTGCACCTTGTTACAGCCGTCGGCCTTGGCCGTGGCGTAGACGAACTCGATCAGTTGCCGGCCGACGCCGGTGCCTCGGGTTTCCGGAACCACCAGCAAGTCTTGCAGGTAGCAGGCGTTTTCGATGGCCCAGTTCGAACGATGGTAGATGAAATGCACCATGCCCACGGCTTTGTTGTCAGCCCAGGCGAGGGCGGCGTGGGTCGGTTCGTTCGGGTCGAGCATGCGCTGCCAGGTGCTGTGAGTGACGGCCTCCGGCAATTCGGTTTTGTAGAAGCGCAGGTAGGCTTGCCACAGCGGCAACCAGGCCGCGTGATCACCGGCGGTGACTTGGCGAATGTCGATTTGACTCATGGTGATTTCCTTAGCGCATCAATTGGGCGAGGGTCTGGTCGTTGACGTCGGGGCTGGCGGCCAGGCCTTCGCGTACGCCGGCGATGTCGGCGGGGCTGCGGTTCTGGCTGAGCTTGCGCTTGCCTTCCAGACGGTCGATGGGAACGGCGAAACCGACGATGGCCTTGAGCATGCCGTCGATGTAATCGGCGGGGGCATCGGCCACGGACCACGGTTGGGCGCGGCCAGCTTCATGACGATCGGTGAGGGTGCTGACGATGTCGAGCAGCCGCCCGCCATCGCTAAAGGTTTCGGCTCGGCCATAGGCGTGTACGGCGACGTAGTTCCAGGTTGGCACGACTTTGCCGTGTTCGGCCTTGCTCGGGTAGAAGCCGGGGCTGACGTAGGCGTCGGCACCGGCAAAAATCAGCAGGGCTTCGGCACCGTCGCGCAGGTCTTTCCACTGTGGATTGGCTTTGGCCAGATGCCCGTACAACGTGCCGTTCAAGCCTTGTTCGCAATGCAGCAGCACCGGCACATGACTGGCTTGCAGGCCGCTTTCGCCGTGGGTCACCAATATGGCGAGACGGGTGGCGAGGATCAGTTCATGCAGTTGGGACAACTCGTCGATGGCAAAAGCGCGTGGCGTGTACATGGAGATATTTTCCTTGGCGAATGTCTTCATCCTAGGCAGGCTATTGGTCTGTTGTAAGAGCCATTAATGACCAATTTCATGGGTCCATTGTCATGACGGATGCGCCGCTTTCCCTGTCGTTCAACCCGGCCGGTATCGAACTCGACCGTCGCCAGGGGTTGAGTCGCCAGCTCTATCAGGCCTTGCGCCTGCGCGTCCTCGACGGACGATTGGCCAGTGGAACGCGTCTGCCGGCCAGTCGTGACCTGGCCGCAGCGCTGGCTATTTCCCGCAACAGCGTGGTGCGTGCCTACGATCAGTTGTACGCCGAAGGTTTCATTGAGGGGCGAGTCGGGGACGGCACTTATGTCGCGCAACTGCCTCAGGCGGCGTTGCCGGCAAAAAAACTATCCACAAAAGTATCCACAGGCTTTTCAACAGGGTTATCAACAGTCTTATCCACAAATTGGCTCGATTTACCTGTGGATCCATCCAGCAAAGTTATCCACAACGATCCGTTGGCCCGGGTGAAAAACAACCATTTACCCAGTCCGCCGAGCGGTCCGCCACGGGCATTTCGGGTCGGTGTTCCGGCGTTCGATCTGTTTCCATTCGAGGTCTGGGCCAAGCTGAATGCGGCTTTCTGGCGCAAACCGGATTTGCAGCAGCTGTGCTACGGCGACCCGGCTGGCGATGTGCGCTTGCGCGGGATGATTGCTGCGTATTTGCGCAGTTCCCGTGGCATGCAGTGCACGGCTGAACAAATTGTGATCACCTGTGGCGCGCAGCAGGGGATCAGCCTTTGTGCACAGCTGCTGGTGGAGCCCGGTGACGGGGTGGCGATTGAAAATCCCGGGTATCGGGCGGCCGGTCATGCGTTCGCCGTGGCAGGTGCGAAGTTGCATGGGGTGGCGGTGGATGGCGAGGGCATCGACTGCGCTGAACTGGCGCAGCTGCGCGATTGCCGTTTGACCTACGTCACCCCGTCCCATCAGTACCCGACCGGGGTGGTGATGAGCCTGGCTCGCCGTCTGGAGCTGCTGGCCTGGGCCGAACGCACCCAGGGCTGGATCGTCGAGGATGACTACGACGGCGAGTACCGCTACAGCGGTGCGCCGCTGGCGCCTTTGGCGGCACTGGATCGGCAAGGCCGGGTGCTCTACGTCGGCACGTTCGGAAAAGTGGCGTTTCCGGCGTTGCGCCTGGGTTACCTGGTGCTGCCGACGGGGCTGGTGCAGGCCTTTGCCCAACGCCGTGCCGTGGACGTACGCCATTCCGAGGTCAGTACCCAGGCGGTGATGGCCGAGTTCATGGCGGCCGGGCATTTCCAGCGGCATATCCGCCGCATGCGCCGTGCGGCGTTGAGTCGCCGTAATGCATTGCTCAATGGCTGGCCGGCGGAGATTCCCGGGGTGGGACCATTACCCACCGTCGCCGCCGGGCTGCACATGACCGTACCGGTCGAGAGCGTGGCGCGTGAACGTGAATTGATCGAGTTGGCGCAAAGTGTAGATGTCGAGATCAACGGCTTGAGCAGCTATTGGTTGCCCGACTCCACGACACCGATGGATCAGCGAGCGGGGCTGGTGCTGGGTTTCGCCGCCGTGCCCGAAAAGGCGATCGAGGCGGCGCTGCAACGGTTGCGGGCGGTGTGGTGTGCCGGCTGAAGCGCGGGCAAAAAAAGACCTGCGTAAACGCAGGTCTTGAGGATGACGGGAACGACGTGGTTGTCAGGTACCGGACTTGATCTTGGTCCAGGCCCGGGTCCGCGCACGTTCGGCATCGCGCGGCAACGGTTGCAGGGTGTAGAGCGTGCTCATTGCCGTGTCGGTCGGGTACAGGTTCGGGTTGTTGCGGATCGCCGGGTCGACCAGTTCCGTGGCGTCCTTGTTCGGGTTCGGGTAGCCGACGAAGTCACTGACCGGCGCAATCACCTGGGGTTGCAGCAGGTAGTTGATGAAGGTGTAGGCGTCTTCCGGATTCTTCGCGCCCTTGGGTATTGCGAGCATATCGAACCAGATCGGCGCGCCTTCCTTCGGCAAGCGCATGTCGACGATCACACCGTTCTTGGCTTCCTTGGCGCGGTTGGCGGCTTGCGAGAAGCTGCCGGAATAACCGACCGCGACGCAGATGTCACCGTTGGCGATATCGGCCATGTACTTCGATGAGTGGAAGTAGGTGATGTACGGGCGGATCTTCATCAGCAGCGCTTCAGCCTTGTCGTAGTCCGCAGGCTTCTTGCTGTTGGGATCGAGGCCGAGGTGCTGCAGGGCCAGCGGCAAGATCTCCGAGGGCGAGTCGAGCAGGGCGACGCCGCACTGCTTGAGCTTGCTGATGTTCTCTTCCTTGAAGATCAGGTCCCAGCTGTCCACTGGCGCGTTGTCGCCGAGCACGGCCTTGACCTTGTCCGGGTTGAAGCCGATCAGGATGGTCCCGTACATGTAAGGCACGGCGAATTTGTTGCCCGGGTCGTTGGCTTCGATCAGCTTCATCAGCTTGGGATCGAGATGGTTCCAGTTCGGCAACTTGCTGCGGTCCAGTGGCTGGAACACGCCGGCTTCAATTTGTTTGGCGAGGAACACGTTGGACGGCACCACCACATCGTAGCCGGAGTTGCCGGTCAGCAACTTGGCTTCCAGTGCTTCGTTGGTGTCGAAAATGTCGTAGACCAGTTTGGTCTGGCTGTTCTGGGCCTTGAAGTCTTCCAGAGCCTTGGGGGTGATGTAGTCGAACCAGTTGTAGACACGCAACGTTCGTTCTTCAGCATGGGCAACGCCACTGAGCACCAGGGCGCCCAGGGCTGGAACGATCAAACGCTTGAGTCTTGTCATTGTTCTAATCCTCATTGGGCGTTTTCGAAACCTTCGAGAACGTTCACGGCGTTGATGCCGATTTCTTCTACCGCGTAGCCGCCTTCCATCACGAACAGCGTTGGTTTGCCGAGCGCCGCAATGCGCTTGCCCATGGCCAGGTAATCCGGGCTGTCGAGTTTGAATTGCGAGATGGGGTCGTCCTTGAACGTGTCGACGCCCAGGGAGACCACGACGATGTCGGCGCCGTAGCTTTCGATCTCTTTGCAGGCCTGTTCCAGCGCCGCGCTCCAGGTGTCCCAGCCCGAACCCGCGGCCAGAGGATAGTTGAAGTTGAAGCCCTCGCCGGGGCCTTCGCCCAATTCGTCTTCATAGCCGAGGAAGAACGGAAACTCGGCTTCCGGGTGGCCATGGATCGAAGTGAACAGCACGTCGCTGCGCTCGTAGAAAATCGACTGGGTGCCGTTGCCGTGGTGGTAATCGACGTCGAGGATCGCGACCTTTTTGTGGCCCTGATCGAGGAAGGCCTGGGCGGCGATGGCGGCGTTGTTCAAGTAGCAATAACCCCCCATCAAATCGCTGGCGGCGTGGTGTCCCGGTGGACGGCAGAGGGCAAAGGCCGAACGGGCGCCGCGCTGGATTTCCGCCTGGGCGGTGAGGGCGACTTGCGCTGCGCTATACGCCGCCTGCCAGGTACCGGCGGTGATTGGCGCGCCGCCGTCGAAGCTGTAATAGCCGAGTTCGCCGTGCAGGCTGGTGGGTTTGATCCGGCGCAGGGTGCGGGCCGGCCAGGTGTAGGGCAGCAAGTCACCGTCGGTGTTGAACTCGGTCCAGCGTGCCCAGGCGCCTTTGAAGAAGTCGAGGTAGTCGCGGCTGTGAATGCGTTCGATCGGCCCGAGGCCGAAATCCTTCGGCGCTTCGACAGGGCCGAGATTTTGATTTTGCACCCGTGCCAGCACATGGTCGGCACGTGAAGGCATTTCGAAGCAGGGCTTGAGTTGCCCGTCTATCAATTCACAGCGGCCGTGGTGCAGGTGGTGATCGTTCGAGTAGATCGTCAGCATTTTGTTGTTCTCCGCAGGCTGATTCGGTTGAACACAGTCTTGCGGTGCAGACGGTTTAGGAGAACGGCAGGAAAGGCCAAAAGGGGATCGATATGGCCAAAACATTTGACCGAAATTCGCCCCTTTGAAGATCAAAAGATCGCAGCCTTCGGCAGCTCCTACAAAGGCTGCGATCAAGGCCGAAACTGGCTCGGCGCCACACCGCTCCAGCGCACGAACGCATGGCGAAAACTCGCGGTCTCGCTGAAGCCCAGCGCCTCGGCAATCTGGTAGATCGGCAATTGATCCTCACACAGCATTTGCTTGGCCTGCTCGAAGCGCAGTTCGTCGAGCAATTCCTGATAGCTGCAGCCCATGTCCTTGAGATGCCGACGCAAGGTTCGCGCCGAGCAATTCATCTGCTCGGCCAGGCCCTCCAGCCCCGGCGCTGCATTCAATTGCGCGCTGAGCAATTGGCGGATCCGTCCGAGCCATGCCTGACGCCCGGTGAACTCGATGTTCTGTTTGCGGCAGCGCTCGGCCATGGCTTGATGGGTGATGACATCGGCCAGCGGCAACGGCTGGTCGAGCCAGCGCTTGTCGAAGGCGAAGGCATTGTTGCGCGCGCCGAAATCCAGCGGGCAGTTGAAATGTTCGGCGTAGCTCGGTTCGTAGTCGGGTGCGGCATGTTCGAAGCGTGCGCCGAGCAAGGGCAGGGGATGGCCAAGCAGGTCGTCGCAGGTGACTTTCAGCGATACGAGGCAGAACTCGGCGTTGAACACTGCCATGGCCGGGCTCTCGCGGTAATCGGCGGCGGCGAACCAGATACGCTCGCCGTCGTCCTCCAGGCTCAGCTCGAAAAGTGTTCCCAGCAGCGCCGGATAGCGTATCGCCAGGCGCAATGCGTCACCGAAGGTGGCACTGGTGAGCAGGGCGTAACCGAGCATGCCGTAGCAGGAAACGTGCATCCGCCGACCCAGTTCCAGGCCGATGTCGCGCTTGAGGGCAACGGCGTTGGCACAGACCTGCATCTCTTGATTGGTGGTGATGCGCGTGTCGGCCCGGTTCAGATCCGCCGCACTGATGCCGCTGCCGGCCAGCAGCGCTTCGCTGGACAGGCCTTGTGCCTTGAAGGCATCGAGTACCAGGGAGACGGCATTGAGGGTGGTGAGGTGGGAGTGGAGCATGAGGACTTCCAGCCTTGGGATGCTGGAATGCGGAGCAAGTTGTGTGCCGGGTGAGATTCCCAATGTGGGAGCGGGCTTGCTCGCGAAGGCGGCGTGTCAGTCAACATTGATGTCATCTGACACGCCACCTTCGCG
>NZ_JBWKZB010000055.1:0-41583 GCF_059424105.1 Pseudomonas sp. GW456-E7
TCCAGGTCTTTTTGCCTGAGCAACGCTTTGAGCTGCTGAATCTCCCGCTGATCGGCGGTGATTGCCTTGGCCCCCACGGGGGTCGAACCCAAGCGTTCTTTGCGAACCTGGTCGACCCAACGGCGCAAGGCCGTAGGGCCAATATCCAAACTGGCACAAACATCGGGAACTGACTGGCCCTCGTCCAGCACCATGCTGGCAGCCTTGAGCTTGAACTCACTGGAATAAGATTTACGCATATCCACACACCTCAGATTTGGGCGCCATCATAGCGCCCGATTGAAGTGTCCAAAATCATTAGGCCAGTTCAGTCTTGAAGGTTGAAGGCCAAACGAAAAGCCCGGATAAGGTCAACGGCCCCCCCCGTTTGATTTGCTGCAACCTCTCCGACTCCGTCAGCGACTTTCGATCGGAACTGAATCGCCAAAAGGCCGCGAGCCCCTCCTCTCGGGAGGCATCTTTCTTTGTGTCGCAATTGAAGTGCTCATCCACACACCCTCCTCCGTAATTTTTCGTCAACTGAAATATGAGCTAACGCCTGTCGAACCGGAACGGCCATTGAGCGCGGGTGCAATTGCGTAACGCAGAAGGTTGATCAGGCAATGGAGTCCTTTCCCCTATGCGTATCAACAACTCCGGAGCAGTGGCCTGGGACCGAGGATGAGTCACCAATCCATTCAATCGATACTTGAACTTAGGAACGGCTCGGTCAGCCGGTCTACTCGTTGCTCGTCGAGCAGCCCCGCCCGCAATATTTCGATTGCATGGGGATAGTGCCGTGACAGCTGGCGGGCCTAGCGGCGAATGGACGCTGAGCGCGCGGGATCTTCTGCCAGCGCCACTAAAAAGTCTCGCGCCTGAATCAGCGCTCGCGTGCGCTCGTTCGGCATGATCATGGTGTCCTCCTCGCACGCACCGGGCACGGTCCAGCCGCTCTGAGCTTGCTGGCTTCCGCCGCAGTTTGTTGGTCGGTAAATCACCTACAGCCTACACCTAAAACAAAGCTGCACAGGGGGGCAATCGCTGGGATCCGCCCGTGAATCACGCCCCTCTCTCCTCGCCGTACCACCATTCGAGCCTCTCAACACCCAAAACGCCATGAGGTTTGAGAATCTTGGTTTCTCAAACCTCTATTACCGCTCACTTGAATCGTCGAAAAGTAACGTTGTACAGCTGTAATAACATAGGCCGTAGCTCAGTACGAAATCGTCACTCGCGCAGTCATTTAGACTCGGCCCCATCCTCACGCCGCCAGTTACCGAACGGCGCGTCGGCTTCCACGTAGCGCAGAGCGCTGTGCACGTCACGCCAGCCGACATACTCCATCAAGGCCTTGGGAGACCATTGATTGCGGGTGGCCCAGGTGGCAAACCCGCGGCGTAACGAATGCCCGCTGTAGCGCTCCCCCGCAACGCCGCCGCGCGTCAGTGCCCGGCGCAACACCCGCGCGACGCTATACGGATGCAACGCGGCGGGGCCCAGATGCCCCCAGCGGTCGATGCTTCTAAACACCGGCCCCGACCGAAGTTGACTGAGCGTCAGCCAATCCTCGTAGGCCTGCACCGGACACAGTCGTATTAAGGCCGGCACGCTGACGGTGCGCCCCTGATGATCACGGTCGGTTTTGCTGCTGGACAGAAACAGACTCAACCCTTCGCCGGACACCAACTGGCTGGTTTCAATGCGCAGGCGGCATAAATCGTCACTGCGAAAGGCTCGCCAAAAACCCAGCAACAGCAAGGCCCTATCGCGGCTGGCGCGCAGGCGCACGGACAGGTCCGGTGACGCCACCTCCTGCTGCAGGGCCGCCACGCACTGCTCCAGCTCGCGCAATTGCAAGGGTTCGGCTTGACGGACTTGCCGCGGGTGCAAGGCTTGAATGCCGCGTAATACATCCCGCACTTGCGGCGCTTTGGTGGGATCAACAAAACCATGGTTCAAATGCCAGCGCGCCAAAGCGGCCAGATTACTGCGCAAGGTACTGATGGACAGCCCCGCGTGCTCGGCGAGGTAACGCACGATACTTTCACTGGACGCCGGCAAAAAGCCGCCCCAGCCAATCTCGTAATGCTCCAATGCCTGCTTGTAACGCCGAATGGTACTTTCGCGCCGTGCAGCCTGAAGATACCGCTCTGAAGCCGATGTCATATGTTTGCCCTCCGCGCCGCCAGCGCGAGCTGTCCCTGCCTGCGTGAACGGAGTCACGATCACCATTCAACACCGAGCAAGTCGACCACCATGCGCCATACTGCATAACTACCGGGAACCCTACAGGAGCTCCTGACATGGCCCGTGGCGGTATCAATAAAGCCTTGGTGCATTCCGCTCGTGACGCGTTGCTGGCCCGTGGGCTTCACCCCAGCATCGATCTGGTGCGCGTGGAGCTGGGCAATACCGGTTCGAAAAGCACGATCCAACGTTACCTAAAGGAACTCAGCACCCGTCCTGCCGTCGACGACACGTCGCCCCCAACTGTTAGTGAAGAAATGCTTTTATTGGTGACGAGCATAGCCGAGCGGCTGACTCAACAAGCTCAAGAGGCAGTGGCTGAGGAACGGGCGCAACTTGATCGGCAACAGACGACCTATCACCAGGAGCATGCGCAACTGCGCGAACGCCTTGATCAAGCATTGGAAATGATATCCGCTCAGACGAATGAATTAGAGACGCAGCGTCAGCGCGAACGACAACTGCGCGAGCAGTTACAAGACAGCGAGGGTGAACGCCAACGCTTGCGTCAGTTGGTTGCGGGCCAGCAACAGATGCTCGAAGAGCGCGCCAATCAGGTGCAGTCACTGGAGGACAAGCATCAACATGCCTGGGAGGGGCTAGAGCACTATCGGCAAGAGCAACTGGCCCAACGCGGACAAGAACTGCACCGACACGACCAGCTAATCCAACAGTTACGCCAGGAGCTACGAACAATGCAGAATGCGCAACTGGCCAAACAGGAGGAATTGGTTAGCGTGTATTGCGAACACGAACGCCTACTTAATGACCATCGTAGGCAACAGGAGCAGCTCCGACAACACACAAAAACCATACGTGACCATCAGCAAACCAACGACACATTGAGCGAACAGGTGCGTAAATTGCTGACCGAACAGGCGGTATTGCGTGACCGGGTCAATCCCTACTTGCTTCAGCACCGTAACGATCGGCGCCAGTTACGCGAGCAGGCGCGTCAAATTGAGACGCTACAAACGTTGTTGCGCCAGTTGACAGCCTCTGGCTAAATCTTGGTATTCATTGTGATATGTGCGCTTCGAGTACTTCAACGGCACATGGGGCCACGCAATCGATGCCACCCGCGGCGAACTCGGCAATACCGGCTCCAGATACTCCGCCGAGCAGACATCCATAGAGGCACAAGCCAGTCAGAAGACCCAAGCCGACTGGGAGCAAGTCACGCAGACACCTCATCAGGCGCAGTGACGGGACGAGCCGGTCGATCTCCGAAGCCGACTACGCAGCGCCCTAGAGAAGCAGCGCCAGATCGAACACCTGCCGCACCTACTGCTGGCGTTACCACCCTGCCCTCGCCTGAAGACGGCGAAGACCAAGACAGCGTCATTGCTGACGGCTAGCTCCTGGGCATTTGATCCAGCGACACCGTGGCGAGCACATCCAGCCTTGGGTCCAGCTCCCTCATGAGCTGGCGAAGCAGCGGAGGACAGCGACGGACACCGCGACTCAGGCTCTGATTGAGCCTATCCGCCAGAAATGGGCTAGCAAGGCAAATACACCAGAGCATTGCCAGGTCGCATCGCGTCGGGTGGTTAGATGGTGGCAGCCAGCCGTAGTCAATCATTTCATCGCGGCTTATCTGCCAGAATTCGCGCTGATACTCGAACTGCTCCGCATCAGCGGCCCAGGCCAGCGGAAAGAGTTGACCGCTGCACTTCAACCAACAATCTAACAACGCCCATAAGTCGTTGAAACACTGGTGGTAAGCGGGCATCAGCGAGGCAAGCGCCACGTAATGGCTGAAACGTTGCTGCAGCCAGCGTTGTTGTGGGCTCACGGGCGGGATTGGGTTGCGAAACAATGCTAACGGCAGAACTACAAGGGTCCAATCAGGGACGCCCAAGGCCCATCTCATCCGCGCATTGACGCGACAAGGATACGAAGAACCCTGCAGTGCAACGCAATGTGGCCGTCGAGTCGCCAGGTACATTGCAGTTAGCTGGCGATCATTGCTATCCCAGCCCAGTACCTCCCAGAGGGGATGGTTGTAAACCGCCTTCAATTCTGGAAAAACATCCATCAAGTGGTTCAGGCAGTGTTCATGCAACTGGACGCCCGCGTCCAGCAACCTAAGCCATTTGGGATTGGTTCCAACCGACGCCCCGCCGACGGTACCCGGTGCGGTGAACAGCTGCGGGCGATCCAGATGATCGCACCAGCGGGCATACTCCGTGCGTGATGACGCCCCGGAAAGTTGGTACAACGTTGCCCCGAAAAACCGATTACGACAACGCCGAACGGAAGCACTGGAAAGTGTCGACACTTGTCAACTCCTGCCCCCAACCACCCCGGACGCAACTATACACCCATACATACCGATTGGGCCTCACCTGCGCGCCTGCCCGCACCTACATGCTACCTAGATAAGCGGTACGTGCGCTTACAGTCCCCTGCAAGTTGCTGATTTTACGACGGCATAACCTACGTCTATGAGACGGTTATCAACCAATTCCGTGCCTCGGTCGCCAGCCAGGGCTGATTAGGCGTTGTGCGTGAACTTTGATTATTCAAGTGCCTGATTATATATGGGAATAGAGTACGTCTATGGCATTTTTTGACGTGTTTCCGTACAGAGAAATCCCGGTACGTACTGGTTAAAGTGAACGTCCATCCGACAGTTTCGCTGAATCGGTCTGGAGGACAAAAAGATGCAAACCCATCATCGACACCAGCGTTCTGCAGCGCGCCTCTTGGCCCCGGTTATCATAGTTACGCCGTGGCGCTTGCGGTTACGCCCGTCCGTTAGGCCACCAGTGGCGGCTGACCGTCCCCCCAGTCAGTGGGGAATGCTCTCACTGACTCGCAGCCAATCCAGCTGGGTAATGACCATATTCAAGTGGCGGGCGTTGGACACGGGCCGAGCCCTCACAATTGCCTTGGGCCGGTCCGAAATTGGCGGAGTGATCCACTATAAATACCTTTGCCGCACGTATCGGAAAGTCCCCGGCGGTGAAACCTTGCGTGGCATTTACGTGTACATCGAGTTCCGATGGAGTTGGTTTTGGCGCCACGCCTCACCTCGTTTGCGCGTGTTCCCTGAGCGCTCACGACATTACGCACCACCAGCGCGCCAATGAAAGATGCGTGGTCGAGTCGCTAGTCCACCTAGTGCCAGTCGGCCATTGGTACAGCGAAAGCAGGTGGATATGCCGACCGACACTAATGGTGTAACCCTCGCGGCGCGCGCTGCGACCGTCCTATGCCGACGACTTGCAGCGACTTCACGGTCCGTTGGGTGGTGACTACCCACCGATTTTTTCGCCCCACCCCGTACCACAGAGGTATTACCATGCTTGCACTAAGCCGACCGCCCATTGAAACACTCGCCCGTACCTCCCTGAACAAAGGCCGGAGCGGCAGTCGCGTCACATTTTTTCCTTCCCAAAAAAACCGCGGGCCGGTGGCCTGCAACAACCTGATGCAAGCTGACTACTGCGTCCATCTTGAGTATCGACACGATGTCCTCAGTTACCAGTGCCGGCCTGCCGCACTGCGCTGTGGCGACACACTATATAAAGCCGACTTTCTGGTGCGACTGGACAGCGGACTGATCGTCTATCAAAAATTTCTGTGCTCCGAGGGCCAAAGGGGTAGCCACACGCGGGAGTGGGCGCAGGCGGTCGAAGCTATGCTGCTGGACGGCGGCTATGTGTTCCGCTGGCTCACGCCAGACCTACTCGCTCCCTCGCTCATCACCCATAACCTGCGCTTTCTCTATCACTACGGTTTTGGCTGTTCGAGACGGGCGGCAAAACAGGTTCGCGCCAAAGTACTCGCGCTGGGCAGGCAGGGCACAACTCTTAAAGCCTTACTCGCCAACGACATCCCTTCACAGGCCATCTGTTACGCCATTTTCCTTGATGAACTGCGGATAGACCTGAGGCAAAAGCTCACGCCACAAACTGTGATCTACGGAGGGCATGATGGACTTCGTTCAATTCAAGATCGGTGAACATTACCGCTATCGCGGTCAGCGCTTTCAGATCGTAGATCTCCAAGGTGAAAGCGTGCAACTGCGCGCCCTCGAGGGCCGCAGGATCGTGCTGCGCCAGACCCATGACATCCTGCAGCGGGCGATGAAGCGCGGAGACTTCGTTAAAGATCAGGAGGCGCCCATTGAGAAGGATCCACAGAAAGTTCTCTCGGGGCTGCCCAAGCCCTACGCCGAAGCGTTCAACCGTCGTTGTTACTACGTGCGTCCGCTGATGAATCGCTACCACGGACGTATGCCGGCGGAAAGTGCCCAAGCATTAATTAGCACACTAGCGAAGCAGATCAACGATATCAGCCCACCCAGCCTAAGTACGGCACGCAGTTGGATCCGGATTTTTTGCAAGTCAGGTTATAGCTACCTCGCGCTCATACCGGCTAAAAAACCTAAATGGAAACATCGCTTGGACCATCAGCCTTGGGAAACTCAGCAGATCATCCAACAGCAGGTTAAAGAGCTGTACCTGAAGCCGGAACCTACCTGTAAAACCGAAGTGATCGATGCAATCGTCCAGGAGCTGAAAACGTTCAATGACGGCAGACCCAAACACGACAGGCTGAAAATACCCTCGGAGTCGACCCTCAATCGGCTCCTGCGAGAGCTGGATGCCCACGAAACGGCTTGTGCTCAACACGGCAGCAAGTATGCCCAAAAAAGGCAAGGCTGGACGCGTAAACGGCCAAGCCCGGGGCGGCTGTTCGAACTGGTAGAGGCTGACACTCAAGAGATGCACGTAGTAGTGGTGGATGATGACGGCGAAGTCATCGGTCGCCCCTACCTGACCGTTTTCCTAGAGGTCTTTACGCGAATGCCCTACGCTTGGGCCATCGGATTTAACCCACCCTCCTTGGACACCACCCTGCAAGCGCTTAAGCTGTCGTTGTCCAGCGAGAATACTTATGGCGGTACCGCAATACGCTACATCTTCGACAGTGGCCCTGAGTTCGTGGAGCATAACCTTCGACGCATCATCGCCATGTTGGGGGGGGAGATTTGTTACTGCGAGCCCGCGGCAGGCAATCAAAAACCGCACGTAGAAGCCTTTTTTGGCGTCTGGTCGAAAGAGATCGCCCACGCGATGCCCGGCACGACTTTCTCGAACATCACCACACGGGGCGATTACAACTCTGAAGACAACGCACGCCTTACCATAGAGGTAGTCAGAAGTATCTTCAGCCGCTGGGTTACCGACGTGTACTGTGAGCGGGTGCACAGCAGCCTGAACATCTCTCCCCGGCTGGCATGGGAGGCGGCTTATTCGGCCCTGTTTCCACCACGGCGCTATTCGCCCTCGGAACTTCGCCAGTACTTCTTAAGCGCGTTCCAAGCCTCTCCGCAACAAGGACGGCTGCGGTTTAATTCGCTGTTCTGGACAGGACCCGCGGTGCCATATCTGGCCAATCGCGAACCCCGCCCGGACAAACTCCTCGTCTATTACGACCCAAGTGACCTGGGACATGCCTGGGCCTGCCATCCCAGCTACCCCGACGAGCTTCTTGAACTGCAGGCGGTCGATCCTGATTACCAGGAAGGACTCACCATGCACCTGCATCAATTGACGCTTAAGCGCTTGAAGGCCGAACGCACTGCCTTCGACCCGAGCAAGGCGCGCCGAGCGAGAGTGGCATTGCTCCGTGAGCTGGCCAAGGTGAAGACCCCGGCACAGCGACGTCAACGTCAGCAGGCTGCGGAGAAAGGTTCGCTTCAAAAATCACAGAAACACTCAACGAGGACAACGGCCAACAAACCTAATACGCAAGAGGTTTATCACCATCATGGAGACACACCCGACGATTATTCGTCTGTGGAGGTATAACGCCATGCACATCCGCCCCTGCACAGCGTTGTCCGCACAGCCGACTGCGCTCCGCTGAGGCAAAGCTTGCATGTGTCAACGATCACCACGGAGCTGAAGCGCCTCGAGCGGCAATCATTGTAGGAGCGCGCAGATAATCACTTGGTGAAAGCGATGTACTCAGACATTCGTTGTGTCGCTAAACGCGGCCCTTATCTGGGTTCATCAACCACCCGCCCCTGCGCCACCGTTCAGCCTATTGATTAGATCTGAACAAAAAGAGGTGCATTACAATGGAATCCGACATCCAACAAATCGTTAAAGCATTCAAAGCCAGAATTGTCTTTCATCCACGCTATCGGCAGGCATGCTCGCAAATTCAGAACGCGATCGAAAACACCGAAGCGCTAGGTGAACCGGTATGTGCCCTGCTTTGCGGGCCAAGTGGTACTGGGAAGTCTACCCTTTGTCATTACTTTCGAAAGCTTTACAACAGCAACTCGGTGATTCGCGGTGACGACGGGACCTATGCAAATCTGCCCGTCTTCTATTGCGAGGTCCCATCCCCGACAACTGTCAAAGGCTTGATCACAAACATGCTTCGTTTTTTGATTGACGAAACTCCAAACGGCACCATCGAGAAGCTCACCCACCAACTAATCACTTGCATGAAAACGTGTCACGTGAAGGTGATTTTTCTCGACGAAATTCAACGCCTCTGTATTACCACCGTCGCCGAAAAGGTGCGTCTTGACTCGCTACAATGGATTGTCTCGCTTCTCAATGGATCAGGAATTCCCGTGATCCTTTCGGGCACCGAACTCTGCAGAGACATCCGGCGTGAAGATGAGGCGTTTGAAAATCGATATCCATATTTCGCGGAGCTATCACACTTCACTTATGACGCGAAAGTCGACTCCGATTTTTTCGCGACATTAAAACATTTGGATATCGCAATGTACGAAATTGCGGAACTCGCAAAGGGTGTCCACCTTAACGATCCAACCATCGCAGCGCCACTCTTCATAGGTACCAGCGGCAATCTGAAGAGGATGCGGCTGATCATTAATGACGCACTAAAAACCTGCTTGCGCAGGGGCGTTCCGCGCACTTTGAAAGCAAGTGACTTCTCCACTGCCTGCCAATATGTGGACTTACCGAACAACTTGTCAGATGGCAATCCATTTTTCCAGTCTTATGACGATTTGATGAAGCTTATATTGGACTACGAGGAGGTTCGCGATGAGTAAAATATTGTTCACACCTCGACCACTGCCTGAAGAAAGTCCAACCAGTATCCTTAAGCGCATGGCTATCATGCATGGTTGCATATTACGCTCGGATCTTAAGGCACTTTTTGGTCGAACATGTTTTAACGGCTCCCTAATTTCCCGCTCGCACCCCATTATTCAAGAAATCTCTAAACGGGCGGGTGCGGCAGGCGATGAGTTTCTTAGCGGTTTTTATGAACCAATTGGTGCGCTACATCACGCTCCACCTCTGAAAATCGCAGGGCTCTCCGTTAGCGCCGACATGATACGGAAGAGGGGAGCCACATATTGTTCCGAATGCTGGAAAAACGGCATAGAGCATTTCATCAAAGACCTCAAGCTCTCTAGCTACTGCCCCTACCACCTCAGAAAATATCTTACAAAATGCCCTAACTGCCAGGTAAAACTTTATTGGCATGCATTGGATGTAAAATGTAGGTGTAATCATCTGCTGATTTCGCCACCATGTTCGGCCGATACGGCGACAAACGAACAGAAACTGCTCAATATATTTAGGATGGGCGACTCACAGAAATTTCGCCAACTTTGTGACTACCTAAACGACTTGGGGTATCGGGTGGAGCGCCATACTGAATGTCCAGCCAATAGGTGTTTATTATCACTAGCACTCGCTTTCCTTGAGGAAGACATGGTGGGAGTATTGGCTCACCTTAGAAGACTAAATGAACTATACCCAGAAACACCTGCATATATTATCGCAGCCAAACTTTCGCTATTCCCCCAACCCAAGGCACGGGACTGTGCGCGAGACTTCATCAAATATCACTCACATGAAAATGCGAAAAAAAACGGGACCTTCACAACAGCACCACTTCACTCATTTTCTTTAACGAAGCGGCAAATTGGTGCTTGGCTTAACATACGCCAGCATTATTGGAAAATCTTACGCTTGGAAATAAACATCAAGCCAGACAAAACTAAATACAATTGGATACAAGCTCAATCACTATCAAAACAAGTATTAACGATAAAGCTTCGCAACGGCTTCAAGAAGAAAATAACACGTAATTCTGAAAGACCGCCAAAGCACCTCCAAGAAATGCTTCAGCTAAGCGCGGCTGCAATAAAAGGCGCAATTGAGCACCATCTCTTGGCGCCCAAATGGGAAAAAAGTCACAAAATGTACTTTGATCCGCACGATATAGAAAACTTTACTAAAAACTTCATTTCCGTGAAACTTCTATCCAGCCAAACTAACATCCCCACCAAACAAATCCGCAGGGCCATAGCGCACTTGAAAATAGCACCACTAAACATTGAAAACAACATACTTCAAATTCAACTGATAAGCACTCACACCAGCCAATTAGTTATTGAATGGTGTAACGATATTGAGCAACAGCTATTAAAGCCCAGAAGCCCTTCAACCAAACGCGCACTACACACCCATACTAAGACAGAGGCCTGGTTACCCTCTGCTGCAGCCGCGGAATATCTTGACACATCAAAACAAGTCATACGAAAACTTACAAAGCTTGGATTTCTTACCAACGTTCAAAAATGTGAAGTGGGTGGCCATCTCATAGACATCAGAATACTAAAAAAATTTAAAACACAATACGTAAGCGCAGCAGAAGTCTGTAAATTATTTAATTATAGTCGTGGAAAAGTGACCAAAACCCTCAAAGCTTTTGGAGTCTTACCTGTCACGAGTCCAGAAATCGATGACAATCCTGCTATTTTTTTTTGCGAGATGAAGTTTTGTCGCACACCAAAAATCGGGATCAACGCCACCAAGAAAATAACAATGGACACACAATACTGCAAGCCTCAGAAAAACTTCAGGTTCCAGTCGAAGCAATTTCCAACATGATCGCAACAAAAACCCTTCAAATTGCAGACTCCAAATCTAAAACCAATAACAAAATAAAAAATAGCAGTATCGATACATTTTACAAAAATTACGCCAAATTAACTACCGTAGCTCACTGGTTGAAAACTCGCGCACCTTTCGCATACAAGATACTAAGCAGACTTGGTATAACCCCGGTAAGCGGCGCATCAGTTAACGCCTGCTCGCAACTTATCTATTCCATTGACGACATCGCGAATTACTTCTCGATCCCAGATCGAGAAAATCCTGATACACCAGTACAAAAGCCTCAGCCAACTTTAATAAATATATCTGATCTTTGGAAAAAATATGATATCAATAGCAGGTCCTTCGGGCGGCTATTTTTAAACTCCGGCTTCACTGATCCAATTCGCATTGGTGTAACCACATACCTGAGTCAGGATGACGTGTCCAAAGTGGAGGAAATTTTAGAAAAATATTGTACCTTTTCACAAGCAGATAGATACTTGGGCCATAAACACACACGAAATCTGACAAAAAGAAACAAACTTTTATTAGCGCACCCCTTAAAAGGTTATTCCAATTGTTCGATGATCGATAAAATACAGTTACAAAACTTCGCCACTGAGCACGGCTTCGTATGACCCCCACCATCTTACCTCCATGAGGTTCCCGCTGTTGAAAAATTCAATTCGATCTTTCTTCGCGCCCCCAAAATTAAATGACATCCACTAAATTTACAGAGCCCACAAAGTTGAGCTTTTTGTCCTAAATTTCGCAGATTCTCACTTATTTTGAAACTCTGCCTTCAAGTCATTTTGACAAAAATTAGAATAATCATGGCATGGCGTTACTAACAAACATGAAAAATGGGGGAACCGGCTCAGCGCCTGCGCTCTTTGCGCCTGATCGGCCTGGCGCTGGCCGCGAGCGAAAAGTCCGTGCAGCTTTACTACGAGCGCAACCTGCGGCCGGCGGAAATTCAGTTCGAGCCTTGGGTGCAGCGGGTCGAAGGACAGCTGGTGGCGGCCTGGTCGGCGCTGGAACGGGAGCTGGAAAAGCAGCCGCTGAAGACTGACGGTACGATCGAGCAGGACGGCATCACCCTCGCTGTAGCCTGGAGCTTCACCAACCTGGTGGTGCCGGATCAGGTGACTGCGGCGCAGTTTCCGCGGATCGCCGCGTTCACGGCGTATGCCGAAGGGCTTGAGGTGTTTGTCAGTACGCCGATTGACTGACGGATTCATTTTGCCTCATCGACCGCCATCGCGAGCAAGTCGGATCGCCGCACCGTCGCTCCCACAGGAAAGCGTGATTCCCTGTGGGAGCGAGCTTGCTCGCGATGGCTTAAGCAAAAGCGCCGCTTCACCCAAAGGCAGAAGCGGCAGTCGAATCAATGCACAAACAACGCAATCAAGATAATGATCGGGATCGGCACGCCGAGAAAGAACAGCAGTAATGAACGCATGGTAGTTCTCCTGGATTAACGAATCGGTGCAGTGGTGACGTAGGTATCGGTTTCCAGATACACCACCGCATCCCGACGACGACCGCCGAAGGTTGCGGCAAGGCTGGCGAAGAACGCACCGGCCAACAGCGCAACGAACATCCACAGCGTGGTCCACGCCGCCACTTTCGCAGCGGTGTCAGCGGTTTGTTGAGCGGCCAGCTTGGCGTCGGCCACGGCTTTCTGGGTGCGGGCATAGACCTCATCGACACGACGTTCGGCGTCGGCCTGAGTGAGGTTGGTCCGCTGCGCGACCAGTTGCGCCAGGTAAGTCCGGTCTTCGGCGGCCAGCTCACCCCTGCTCAGGGAACGCACAAAGATCCGGGTGACGGTGCCCCGGGCCGCATCATCACTGACGGCAACCGGGCGATCATCACGGAACAGGCTGTCGACGAAGTAACCGTACTCATCGCCTTGGGTATTGCCCGCCGCAGTGCCCACGGCTTGCGTCGCGGCACTGGCGGCACCGCCGACCATGTTCGCCCCGGCCTGCACGCCACCGCCGACCAGACTGCTGACCGACCCGGCGACCAGCGTGGCCGTCACCAGCGTCGCCACGCACCAGGCCAGAAAACCATGGGCCGTGTCGCGAAAGTAAACTTCATCGCCGTGCATGTACGCCCACTTCACCCGCAGTCGCCCGGCGATGTAACCGCCAAGCCCCGAAGCGACAATCTGGGTGAAGGCCAGCCAGACAATGGTCGAGATCCCCAGGCCTTTGGCGCTCACGCCTTCATTGGCCCAAGGCGATACCGCCGAAAAACCCAGGCCGAAGCCGAGCAACACCAGGATCAGCGACAACGCCGCCGCGGCAGCGGCACCCGCGATAATCGCGCCCCAGGACACGCCGGACAGCGTGGTGGATTCATCCATGGCGGGATAGAAACCGTCAGAGGATCTATTCATAGTTGTATCGCTCCAGGCAGAAAGATGGTGTTACAACTCTTCGAGGAAGGAATTGCAGTCACCGTGCCAGTCACGCACTTTGAATAAATCGTTGTGCTTCAATTGCTTAGAAAGTTTGAACTTCCCGGCCCCATGCAAACTGCAAGGAACAGGTTGAGCCAACGGGTTTTATGCATGGGTTATTTGTAGCTTTTATTGCCACTGGGGAGTCAGACAACCTTTTTCGGGGCTTTCACCGGTTTTTCGATTAGGACGCGGCCTTTTGTAGGAGCTGGCTTGCCAGCGATGGTCGTTAACGATTACACGTGTGAACTGGATTAACGCGGCGCACTTGAGTCCATCGCCAGCAAGCTGGCTCCTACAATTGCGGTCTTTTGTGGGAGCTGGCCTGCCAGCGATGGTCGTTAACGATGACGCGTGTGAACTGGATAAACGCGGCGCATGTGAGTCCATCGCCAGCAGGCTGGCTCCTACAATTCCCCGGGAATGCGTGAAGCGACCCCGCCCAGATGAAAGTTAATTTATTAAGTCGCGGTTTTTTCTTGGCAAAATGCTCGCAACTTCGTATTGAACTGCAAATCAGGCCAGCCTTATGACCCGCATCTTGACCATCGAAGACGACGCTGTGACCGCCCGGGAAATTGTCGCCGAACTGAGTAGCCACGGCCTCGACGTCGACTGGGTCGACAATGGCCGCGAAGGGTTGGAGCGTGCGGTCAGCGGCAACTATGACCTGATCACCCTCGACCGCATGTTGCCCGAGCTCGATGGCCTGGCGATCGTCACCACGCTGCGGACCATGGGCGTGTCGACGCCGATCCTGATGATCAGCGCACTGTCCGACGTCGATGAACGCGTGCGCGGCTTGCGCGCCGGCGGCGACGACTACCTGACCAAACCCTTCGCCACCGATGAGATGGCCGCCCGGGTCGAAGTCCTGCTGCGCCGGCAGAACACCGTGACCGCCCAGGCCACCACGTTGCGGGTGGCGGACCTGGAGCTGAACCTGATCAGCCACGAAGCGAGCCGCGACGGTCAACTGCTGACGCTGCTGCCCACCGAGTACAAACTGCTGGAATTCCTGATGCGCAATACCGGGCAGATCCTCTCGCGGATGATGATTTTCGAAGAAGTCTGGGGTTACCACTTCGACCCCGGCACCAACCTGATCGACGTACACATCGGCCGTCTGCGCAAGAAGATCGACCCGCCTGGCAATGTCCCACTGATTCGGACCGTGCGAGGCTCGGGTTATGTCATTGCCGAACCCGTCTAAAGGCTGGCGCTCTTCCAGCAGCCGTTTGCTGGCGCTCTACAGTTCGCTGTTCGTGATCTGGAGCGGGATCCTCATGGGGGTCATGTACTACGAGGTTTCCGCTTACCTGGACAATCTGGCCAAGCATTCACTGATGCAGCGCCAGCACCTGTTTTCGCGTTTCTCGGGCGAGCAACTGGTGGACGCCCTCGCCGTCAGCATGGCCTTCGACATCCGCGGCATCGACGCCTACGGCCTGTTCGATGCCCGGCACCATTACCTCAGCGGCGCCCTGCGCTACATTCCGGACGGCTTGCCGCTCGATGGCAAGATCCACATGCTGCGCGACTGCGATGCCTACGGCGACAATGATGACCAGACCCTGCCCGCCGACAGTTGCGACGCCGTGGCGACCCGCACCCTCGACGGCCGCTGGCTGGTGCTGGTGCGCGACAACGGTTCGCTGTTCGCCGTGACCCGCATCATTCTTCACGCGTTGTTCTGGGGGGTGACCCTGACCATCCTGCCGGGCATCGTCGGCTGGTATCTGCTGCGGCGCCGGCCGTTGCGCCGCATCCGCGGGATCCAGGCCAGTGCCGAAGCCATAGTCGCGGGCGACCTGAGCCGGCGCCTGCCACTGTCCAATCGGCGTGACGAACTGGACATGCTCGCCGCCATCGTCAACGCCATGCTCGAACGCATCGAGCGCCTGATGCATGAGGTCAAGGGCGTGTGCGACAACATCGCCCATGACCTGCGTACGCCCCTGACCCGTCTGCGCGCGCAGCTTTACCGCATGCAGCAGCAAGCCGGCGAAGGCTCGCCGCAGGCCATGCAACTGGACCTGGTGCTGGCCGAGGCCGACACGCTGATGGCGCGTTTCCGTGGCCTGCTGCGGATTTCCGAACTGGAAGATCGCCGGCGCCGCTCCGGTTTCGTGCAACTGGACCCCGTGGCGTTGCTGCAGGAACTGCATGAGTTCTACCTGCCCCTGGCGGAAGACGACGGCCTGGTTTTCCAACTGCACCTGCCCGCGTCATTGCCACCTCTCAATGGCGACCGGGCGCTGCTGTTCGAAGCTGTGGCGAACCTGCTCAGCAACTCGATCAAGTTCACCCCGCCCGGTGGTGCGGTGATCCTGCGCGGGGTCAATGCTGGCGGGCATACACGGATCGAAGTGCTCGACTCAGGCCCCGGCATTCCCGAGGCAGAGCGTGAAGCGGTATTCCAGCGTTTCTATCGCGCCGAGGCCGGCAATCAAAAGACCGGCTTCGGGCTGGGCCTGTCCATCGTCGCGGCGATTGTCAGCCTGCACGGTTTTACGCTGGAGGTGGGCAGCAGCGAACTGGGCGGTGCGCGGCTGGTGCTTGATTGTCGGGAGAGTTTGATTCCACCGGCCTGACAAACTCTTACAAACAATGATCCCCCCTGTGGGAGCGAGCTTGCTCGCGATGACGGTGTATCAGGTAAAAATATATCGCCTGACACTCCGCTATCGCGAGCAAGCTCGCTCCCACAGGGGATTGGTGGTGTTTTCTGCTGGGTGAATCAGGCCGGGTAATTGGCCCGCAGCGCCTCAAGTCCACCCTGATAGATGCCGGTGAACAACGCCTCCACTTCCTCATTGCTCACGCCCACCGGTTCAAACCGCCCGGACCAGGTCACCCGCGCGCCCTCGCCTTGCGCCTCGACCTTGATCGTCGCCAGATAATCACTCGCCGGAAAGGGTGCCTGCTCAATCGAGTAGCTGTAGGTTCGGCCCGCGTTGTCGAAGGTTTGCAGGCGTTCGATCACCACCGCGCCATCCGCCGTTTGCAGGCTGCGCACGCGCCCGCCGTCACTGAGCTCGCTCCTGGGAATGAACGGCAGCCAGTCCGGCAGCGAGTTGAACCCGCCAATCAATTGCCAGACCTGTTCGGCCGAAGCCGGGATGTCGATGAAGGCTGTTGCAGTTGCCATGAAATGCTTTCTCCAATCAATAAGGTTCAGATGGCCAGGCTGTCGACGACACCGCCGTCGACCCGCAAGGCAGCACCGGTGGTGGCCGAGGATAACGGCGAAGCGATGTAGGCCACCAGATTGGCAACCTCCTCGACGTCCGCCACGCGCTGGATGATCGAGGTCGGCCGGGCCTTGCGCACGAACGCATCGGCTTCGTCCCGGGCGCTGCGCCCGGATTCGGCCGTGGCGTCCTTGAGCATTTCTTCCAGGCCATCGGTAAAGGTCGGGCCGGGCAGGATCGCGTTGACCGTCACCCCGGTGCCGGCCAGGCGTTTGGCCAGGCCATGGGACACCGCCAGGTTGGCGCTTTTGGTCACGCCATAGTTGATCATGTCCGCCGGTGTCGCCACGCCGGATTCCGAAGACAGAAAGATCACCCGCCCCCAACCCTGCTTGACCATGCCCGGCGTGTAGTGCCGGGACAGGCGCACACCGGAGATCACGTTGACCTCGTAGAAGCGCGTCCACTCACTGTCCGGGGCGTCGTAGAAGTCCACCGTATTGAAGATCCCGAGGTTGTTCACCAGGATGTCTGCCCGAGGTTCGGCGGCAAACAGTTTTTCGGCGCCTTCGGCGGTGCCCAGGTCGGCGGTCACGCCACGCAATTGCGCAGCTGGAACACGCTGACGGATGCTCGCCAGTGCCTGCTCGACCTTGGCCGTATCGCGGCCGATCACCACCACCGTGGCGCCAGCCTCGGCCAATGCCTGGCTGATGCCCAGGCCGATGCCGGCGGTACTGCCGCTGACGATTGCCAGTTTTCCACTCAAATCAATCTTCATGTTCAAGCTCCAATGAGGGGCAAAGGGGCGCGCTCGGAAATCAGCTTCGCCTCACGCAACGCCTGCCAGAAAGCAGCGGGAATCACTGCCGACAGCGCGGCCACGTCTTCGGCAATCCGCTGCGGACGGCTGGAACCCGGAATCACCGCGGCGACTGCCGGGTTAGCCAGCGAAAACTGCAAGGCTGCGGCCTTGACGTCGACGCCATGGGCCGCCGCGATACGCTTGATCTGTTCGACCTTGTCGATGATCGCCGGGCTGGCCTTCTGGTATTCGAAGTGCGCGCCGCCGGCCAGGATGCCCGAGCTGTAAGGACCGCCAACCACGATTTCGACCTGCTGCGCCAGGGCGGCGTCCATCAAACGCTGCAAGGCGCGATCATGGTCCAGAAGAGTGTAGCGACCCGCCAGCAGAAAACCGTCCGGCTGCGCTTCACTCAGATCAAGGGTCAGCTCGCAGGGTTCGACCTTGTTCACCCCCAGGCCCCAGCCCTTGATCACGCCTTCTTCACGTAAGCGTGTCAGCACTTTGAACGCGCCGGTGCGGGCCTGGTTGAAGTACTCCAGCCATTGATCACCATAAAAATCCTGGGCGATATCGTGGACCCAGACGATATCCAGGCGATCGGTTTGCAGGCGCTTGAGGCTGTCTTCGATGGAACGCAGGGTCGCGTCGGCACTGTAGTCGTTGACGATTTTGTTCGGCAGGCCGTGCTCGAACACCCCGCTTTTCTCGCCCAGGTCACGGGCGGCGGTGTCTTCGACTTCATCGAGGATCACCCGGCCGACCTTGCTGCTCAGTACATAGTCGTCGCGGTTGTAGCGGGCCAATGCGGCGCCGAGGCGAATTTCCGACAGGCCGGAACCGTAGAACGGCGCGGTATCGAAGTAACGCACGCCGGCGTCCCAGGCGGCATGGACAGTGGCCAACGCCTCGTCTTCGGGAATGGCGCGGAACATGTTGCCCAGTGGTGCGGTGCCCAGGCCCAGCGCGCCGGGCAGTTTGTCTTTCAAGCTCATGGTGAATCCTCTTGAGTATCAGAGGTCAGGTGGCTGACCGTTGAGCCGATCCTAGATTGCGAGCATCGGACCGTCCAAGACATAATGTGCAGCACTTGAGTCCTTGAAGGTCTGACATGATCGACATCCGCCAATTGCGCTACTTCGTCGCCGTCGCCGAGGAAGAACACGTCGGGCGCGCCGCCGAACGCCTGCACATTTCCCAGTCGCCCCTGAGCCGGCAGATCGCCCAGCTCGAAGAGCGCCTGGGCCTGACCCTGTTCGAGCGCAGCCAGCAACGCATCCGCCTGACCCGCGACGGCCAGACCTTCCTCGCCGAAACCCGCGCCCTGCTGACCCACGCCAATCGCCTGGAATCCCTCGGCAAACGCCTGGGGCGCGGCGAGGAAGGCGGCCTGTGCATCGGCTACATCGAAAATGCCATGCATGCCGGCGTGCTGCCCAATGCCTTGCGTGTGCTGCGGGTCAACCGGCCGAACGTACACGTGGCGCTGTACAACCTGCGCTCGGCCGAACAACTCGAAGGCTTGCGCCAGCGTAGCCTGGACATCGCCCTGGTCAGCGAACCACCGACCGAAGACGACCCGGACCTGCTGGGTTTTCAGGTGCTGGACGACCCAATGCTGCTGGCCCTGCCCGAGCACCATCCGCTGGCACAACAGGCCGTGTTGACCCCGGCAGACCTCGCCGGTCAGGAGTGGATTGGCGTGCAACACCAGAATGTCGCCAGTCGCGAAAACTTCGTCAGCGCCTGCATCCGCGCCGGCTTCACCCCGGATATCCGCATGGAAGCCACCGGCCCGTTCACCGCCATGGCGCTGGTGGCCTCGGGCCTGGGCATCGCCATGATCCAGAAAGGCTTGAGCCGCAACGCACCGCCGGGTGTGGTGCTGCGGGAAGTGCCGTGGATTTCCCTCACCCGACCGCTGTGGGCGGCGTGGCACCGGATCAATTTGCGGCCGTTGGTGGAGACCTTCCGCAAAATGTTGACCGAGCCTGAATCCACCCCATGAACCTGTGGGAGCGGGCTTGCTCGCGAAGGCGTCGGCATTGCCAGCAATGTTGTCGACTGACACACCGCTTTCGCGAGCAAGCCCGCTCCCACAGGTTTCGTGCTCAGCCCAAAGCCATGTTTTTGTCGTGACAACCGCATATTAAACATCGACTGACCGACCTTGTTTAACGGCTGTCAGCGTTACTTGATGAAAGCTACAGCGCCTTGCGTCATTGCCTACGGTTACGCCAGAATCCGCCGGCTTACGCGCCTTGAGTCCGGGCTTTATCGTTAGCCGGTCGCTGAAAAACAGCGATCGGGTTTGGTAGCCCGGAGTACTGCGCGTAGCGCCACTTCAAGCAGTTGCTGCTTTTATGGTCGTCATGCGCAGGGCCTCTTCGGGGGCGCCGGTTCCAGTACTCCGGTCTACCAACCTGTGCATGGCCACCGCCCTTCGTTTGGTAGCGAAAGTGATGGCTCCAATTTTTACAGTACTGGAGTTCTATCGATGATCAAACCAACACCCAACCCGCCAGAAACCGATCCAGCCTCCCCCTACGCAAGCCCCGACGCCAAGCCATTCCACGAAGCCGCCGAACACGCCCTCAATCACTACCTCAACACCGCCGCCAACATCATGGCCACGCCCCACAAACCGTCCACGATGTTCACCATCAACCCCGACCTCGACACCGAAACCCTGCTGGCCCACGCCTGCGAATCACTGGCCTCGGCCAATGTGATGACCAACGATCTGGCGGGTTTTCTGGAGGGCTCGCATCGCAACACGCTGCTGGGCATTGCTCAGGTCATCATGCTGGGTGAGTTGGCAGTGAACCGGGCGCTGGATCGACTTGATCCGCCTGAATAAAGCGCCGAACCTGTGGGAGCGAGCTTGCTCGCGATGAGGGAGCATCAGTAAACGATGATGTGCCTGATGCACCGCAATCGCGAGCAAGCTCGCTCCCACAGGTATTCAGCGAACCCTAGATTCCGCAGGGTTTGCTGCTTTACTGAAAAAACCCACCCCCACCGAGCCCGCCACAATGAACCGCAATGACCTGCGCCGCGTGGACATGAACCTGCTGGTGATTTTCGAAACCCTGATGTTCGAGAAGAACCTGACCCGGGCCGGGGAAAAACTGTTTCTCGGTCAACCCGCTGTCAGTGCGTCGCTGGCCAAGTTGCGCGATCTGTTCGACGATCCGTTGCTGGTGCGCAACGGTCGAACCCTGGAGCCGACCCCGCGGGCGTTGCAGATTCTCAAGGAGTTGCAGCCGGCGATGGACACCATTTCCGGGGCGGTCAGCCGGGCCAAGGATTTCGAGCCCTCCACCAGTCGCGATGTGTTTCGCATCGGCCTGTCCGACGACGCCGAATTCGGGCTCTTTCCGCCGCTGCTCAAGCAGATTCGCGAAGAGGCGCAGAACGTTGTGGTGGTGGTGCGCCGGGTGAATTTCCTGCTGATGTCGTCGATGCTGGCCAGTGGCGAGATTTCCGTCGGTATCAGCTACACCACGGAATTGCCGGCCAACGCCAAGCGCAAGAAACTGCGCGACCTGAGTGTGAAGATCCTGCGCGGCGATGACCGTCCCGGCCCGTTGACCCTCGACGAGTTCTGCGAGCGCCCTCACGCACTGGTGTCGTTTTCCGGGGATCTGAGCGGATCCATCGACAATGACCTGGCCCGCATCGGCCGTTCGCGCCGGGTGGTGCTGGCGGTGCCACAGTTCGCGGGCTTGCGGGCGTTGCTGGCGGGGACTGACATGCTCGCCACCGTACCGGATTACGCGGCCAGTGCGCTGATCGAAGGCAGCAGCCAGTTACGGGCGGACGATGCGCCCTTTGAGATCAACCTGTCCGAACTGTCGATGGTCTGGAACGGGGTCAGCGATAACGATCCGGCAGAACGCTGGTTGCGTTCGAAAATTGCACAGCACATGGCGGCGCCACCGTCGGGGCATTGATCGACTGCAGGAGCACCGGCTCGGATTCGCGCAGGTACACCGGCATGTCGGTCACCGGTGGCATGGCCGGAATCTCGAAGTACATCTGCACCACCCAGCCGCGGTGGTAGCTGGCGTGGTTGACCACATGCATCAGCATCGCGCCGGCGCTCATGGTGCCGCTTTCGCCCGAGACAAAGGTGAACTCCACCGGCTTGTCCAGGGAGGCATCGGTTTGCCGGGCGCTCCAGTCGCAGTACCAGCGATCGATCTCTTTTTGCGCCTGGCGCAGTTCGGACAGGTCGGCATGCAGCAGATCGTGGGAGGTCTTGAAACCGTGTCCCCGGCCTTCAAGGTGCGCCCGCCAGATGCAATCCACCACGTAGACATGATTGAGGGTGCCGATCATGTTGTTGAACACTGACACCCGTTGTTTTTTGACTTCGCCCGGAGGAAGCGCCGCAAGGCTGTCAAACAGACGCTGATTGGCCCAGCGTTTGTAATCGGCCAGCAGGCAGGCAGTGCGTACGGTGATCATCAGAGGTCTCCGATGGCAGTAAGCGCACTCCCTAGCATAGACCCGATGCCCGCAAGGCAGGGCCAGCACTGATCATCGGTCGTCGAGGCGTTTCACCACGTACTCGGCAAGCGCCAGGCAACTGGTCAGCCCCGGCGACTCGATGCCAAACAGATTCACCAGCCCCGGCACGCCATGTTCGGCGCATCCGCTGACGAGAAAATCGGCGGCCGGCTCGGTCGGCCCGCTGATTTTCGGGCGAATGCCGCTGTAGGCCGGTTGCAGGCTGTTGTCCGGCAAACCCGGCCAATAACGGCGGATCGCCTGATAGAAGCCCTCGGCCCGGCGGGGTTCGACGCGGTAATCAATGTGCTCGACCCATTCGACATCCGGCCCGAAGCGCGCCTGCCCGCCCAGGTCGAGCGTCATGTGCACGCCCAGTCCCGCACTCTCCGGGGCCGGATACACCAGGTGCCGAAAGGGTGCCCGGCCGCTGAAACTGAAATAGCTGCCCTTGCACAGATGCGCCTGGGGAACGCACTGTGCAGGCAGACCGACGATAGCGCGCGCCACCTCGGGAGCGGACAGCCCCGCGCAGTTGATCACTTCGCGGCAGCGCAGGGTCATGGGTTGGCTGCCGCCCATGTGCAGCTCGAAGCCCTGGTCGAGGCACAGGGCCGACAGCAACGGCGTGCGCAAGGCCAGCGTCGCACCGAACCGCTCGGCGTCGCCCTGAAGTGCCAGCATCAGCCCGTGGGAATCGACGATGCCAGTAGAGGGCGACCACAGTGCCGCGACGCACGACAACGCCGGCTCGAGCTCGCGGGCCTGTGCGCTGTCGAGCCATTGCAGGTCATCGACACCATTAAGCCGCCCTTGCTCCAACAGACGCTGCAACGCCGAGCGCTGTTGCGCATCGGTGGCCACGATCAGCTTGCCGACGCGCCGGTATTCAACGGCGTGCTCATCGCAAAAAGCGTATAGACGCTGCTTGCCCTCCACGCAAAACCGCGCCTTGAGGCTGCCTTCCGGGTAATAGATACCGGCATGAATCACCTCCGAGTTGCGCGAGCTGATGCCCGTGCCGATGCCCGCCCCGGCCTCGACGACCAGCACGTCCCGCCCGCTCATGGCCAGGCACCTGGCCACCGCCAACCCGACGACTCCGGCCCCGATCACCACGCTTTGAATATCGACGCTCAACGACCCTGCCTCCCACACCTGTTCTCACCGGCGATGCCTCAGAGCTCCCGTCACGGAACTCTCGTCGACTGCCACGTATCCTAAACTATGTGGTACATCCCTTATGCTTCAGGCTGTCGGAGGACACCGTCATGCGCCGCCTATTTATCATCTCTGCACTGGTACTTTGTTTACCCGCAGGTTCGGCTCTGGCCGATGTGGATGCCAAAGATGTCGCTACCTCGGCCGGGGTTTCCGCCTCGCTGTACTCAACATTCAAAGACGACAAACTCATGATTCCCGCCCGGGATGACGCCTCCAGCTTCGTCGCCAGCGGCGGTGCGATTCGTGGTGCTTACCTGGAGTCGGTGTTGAAAAAGATCCGTCAGGACAATCCCGCCCTCAACAACGCAAGCGACGAAGACCTGGCCCGCGCCATCCTCGTCCAGGAAGGCGTTGCCGCCGATCACTGAAGATCGTCATCGCCAGCGGTGGGGCTTGTGACACCGGGATAGCGTTTCCAGCCCTGCCTCGCGTGTGTGCCAGTGGACATGCGTGCCCACCCGGCCACGAGTTGCGCGTTGATACTCACCCCGCCACACACCACGATCACCACGTCATGGGCGTCGGCAATCGCCGGGTGATCCAGGTAGGCGGTCGCCAATGAAACGCCGCACGCCGGCTCGACCAGCTGACGCAAATCATTGGCGTAACGCACCACGCCCATGATCGCCTCATCATCACTGAGCACGACGCACTCATAGGGGAAATCGCCGATATGCCTGACCGGCCAGGCGGCCACTTGCGCGGCCCCCAGGGACGTGGCAACCGTGTCGATTTTCGGCAATCTGACCGGGTGCCCGGCCGCGACTGCTGCAGCGAACGACGCCGCGCCTTCGGTCTCGCAGGCGACGATGCGGCAATCGGTGTGCCGATGACGAATCAGGCCGGTGAGCAGCCCGGCCAGCAAGCCACCGCCGCCCACCGATGCCACCAGCACATCCACTGGCGGGCAGTCGGCAAGGATTTCATCGACCATGGTGCTGTGCCCTTCCCACAACACCGGGTGGTCGAAGGCCGGCACGAATTCACTGCGTGGGTCCTGGGCGAGTTCCCGGGCCCATTGATTGGCTTCGTCCCAGACTTTGCCGTGCTCGATCACCTCGGCGCCGGTCTTGCTGATCCGCGCCCGGGTGCTGTGCGGGGTAGTGTGCGGCACCACGATGCAGGCCTTGAGCCCCAGGCATGCCGCGGCCATGGCCGTGGCCAGTCCCGCGTTACCGCCGGAGGGACAGACCACCTTGCGCTTGCCCTGCTGCGCCGCCCGGCTGCACAGCAAGCCGATGCCACGTATTTTGAACGAGCCGCCAGGTTGCAGGTTTTCCAGTTTCAGCCAGATACGGCGGGTCGGGGTCGACAGGCCAGGGTGCAGAATCAAAGGCGTGCGGATGTGAAGCATGTCGGTTCCTGTTACACGCCACCGGCTCGCCAGACAGGTCGACGAGCCAGCGGTGAACGGTCCTCTCATGCAAGTTTAGTTCACCCGGTCCGGGGGCAGTCTCAGCGATAACGCGGCGCCGCCACGCTATTTCCAAACAACCCGGACAGCGTCTTGCGCTGGGCTTCGTGACGATCCCACTGGCTGCCATCGTGCAGGCCCGGGATGGTCACTGTTTCACCGGCCGCCAGGCCCGCGAGCGCGGCATCGACCATGTCTTCGGCGGACATTACGATCTCCTGCGGCAGGTTTTCCACCGGGTTGCCGGCCTCGCTCCAGAAATCGGTGGCGGTCGCTCCCGGCAACACCGCCTGGACGCGTACGCCTTTGTCCGCCAGTTCATGCTGCATCGACTGGCTCAGGGCCAGGACGAACGCCTTGGTCCCGCCGTACACGCCGTTGAGGATTTCCGGGGCGATGGCGACGATGGAGGCGATATTGACCAGGGTGCCGGCGCCACGGGCGACAAAGCCGGGTACAGCGGCGTAGGCCAGGCGCATCAGCGCCGTCACGTTGAGGCTGACCATCGCCTCCATGTCGTCCACGGGGCTGGCCAGCAGCGGCATGACGCCACCGACCCCGGCGTTGTTGACCAGCAGGGTGATGCTGGCGTCGTTGCGCAGGATCTGTTCGACCCGCAGCGAATCCGCCTTGTTCGTCAGGTCGGCGGCCACCACCTCCACGCTGCGCCCGGTCTGGTCGCTCAAATGCTTGGCCAGGGCATTGAGTCTGCTCCGGCTGCGGGCTACCAGGATCAGGTCGTAACCCTGGCGAGCCAGGCGGTCGGCATACACCGCGCCGATGCCCGAAGAAGCGCCGGTGATCAGTGCAGTGCCTTTGGATGAGAGAGCCATGGTGCAATTCCTCAAGGGTAAGGCGAGAGATTCGCCGGGTGCAGACCGTTATAAAGGGACTTACGCCTGTCTCAAATGACGTTTAAAGTACGTTTTTCGGACATAACCGTTTGAGGACAAGCCGATGATCAGCGTGGCGTTCGTGGTTTTCGAGGGTTTCCAGTCCATGGCGCTGGCCGCCATGCCGGTGTTCGAATACGCCAACTTCAGTGCCGCACAGACCCTGTATGACGTGCGCGTGCTGTCGGAAAACGGCCACACCCTGCGCGCCTCGGGTGGCTTGAGCGTTTGCACCGAGGCCTTCGACGGGCGCGTGTTCGACACCGTCATCGTGGTCGGCGGCGACTCGATCATCGAGCAGGCGCCCGAGGCCGTGCTGGAGTACCTGAAGGCCAGCATCCACAGCGCGCGCCGCACGGCGTCGATCTGCTCCGGGGCGTTCGTCATGGCCCAGGCCGGCTTGCTCGACGGACGGCGGGCCACCACCCACTGGGCCTACGCCCGGGAACTGCAGGCGCGGTTTCCGGCGATCAAGGTCGAGGCTGATCGCATCTACGTGATCGACGGTTCGATCTGGACGTCCGCCGGCATGACCGCAGGTATCGACCTCGCACTGGCGATGGTGGAAAAGGACCACGGCGCCGAGCTGGCCCGGGCCGTGGCGCAGAAACTGGTGATGTACCACCGCCGCGCCGGCGGCCAGTCGCAGCATTCGGCGCTGCTGGAACTGGCGCCGAAATCCGACCGCATACAAACCGTGCTCGGCTACGCCCAGGAACACCTCGCCCAGCCCCTGTCGGTGGAGCAACTGGCACAAGTGGCCAACCTCAGCCCCCGGCAATTCAGCCGGGCGTTTCGCGCCGAAACCGGGCAATCGCCGGCCAAGGCCATCGAGAACCTGCGTCTGGAAGCGGCGCGACAGATGCTCGAGCGCGGACGCCTGACCCTCGACCAGATCGCCGTGGAAACCGGGTTCACCGACCGCCGACGCATGCGCGAAACCTTCCTGCGGGTGTTCGGGCAACCACCCCAGGTGATCCGGCGCAATGCGCGAGCAGAGGTGATTTGATCGCCCCCTCGCTCTGCGTGGGAACACTCGGTATCTACACTGAACATACCGGAGGTCTTTTTTGGAGGCGCCATGAAAATCTCGGCCAAACTGGCGTTTTTCGCCGTCGTCAGCACCCTCGCCTACCTCGCCCTCGCGATCTGGGGACTGGGCGGTTTCGCGGCTTACTTCAGCCACGGCTCACTGGTTGTCGTTGCCCTGGCCACCCTGGTCATGGCTGTCGCATCGCTGTTCACCGAGGTCAACCTGAGTTCGGGAGAACGCGAAGACCGGGCCAATCGCTGGGTCCTCCCGGTCTTCGGCGTGATCGGCGTGCTCAGCGGCTTTGTGCCGGCCTATACCGACCGCATCGATTTCTGGACCTTTGGAGGTGAAGGTGTGCGCTGGCTCGGGGCCCTGTTGTTCATCGCGGGCGGTACGCTGCGGTTGTGGCCGGTGTTTGTGCTGGGCAAGCGCTTCAGCGGGCTGGTGGCGATCCAGCCGGGGCACCGACTGGTCACCGAGGGCATTTACCGGCGCCTGCGCAACCCCAGTTACCTGGGGATGATGGTCATCGCCGTGGGCTGGGCACTGGCGTTTCGCTCGGGGGTCGGTCTGCTGCTGGCGGCATTGACCCTGATCCCGCTGATTGCCCGGATTCACTCGGAAGAAGCCTTGCTCAGGGCGCAGTTCGGCAGCGAATACGAGGCCTATTGCGCCCGCACCTGGCGGTTGGTTCCGGGACTCTACTGAATGCCACATATCCCCTGTGGGAGCGAGCCTGCTCGCGAAAGCGGTGTGTCAGCCAACATCAATAGCCGCTGACACGACGTCTTCGCGAGCAGGCTCGCTCCCACATTAGACCGCGTGCAGGCGCAGACCTGCGGCATCCACCAGAACCCGCACCGATTCATAACTTGCCAACGTCCCATGCACCGTCTCGATCGGCTGCTCATGGGTCGCCGTGACAATAACCAAATCCGCCCCCGCCGCTTCTGCCGCCAGAATCCCCACCGTGGCATCTTCAAAAACCAGGCACTGCCCAGGCTCCACGCCCAGGCGCCGGGCCGCGAGTCGGTAACCCGCGGGGTCCGGTTTGCCGGCAGTCACATCCTCGGCAGTTACCATCACCTCAGGCTCGGGAATCCCCGCCGCCGCCATCCGCCGCAGCGCCAGCTCCCGTGGCGCGGAGGTGACGATGGCCCACTGTCTGGCCGGCAAGGACCAGGAATTTCGCCGCGCCCGCCACTTCGAAGACCCCGTCGACGTCGTCGATTTCCGCTTCGGTGATCCACGCGGCTTCGGCCTCGGCATCCACCCCGGGCAAGCCCAGGCGCCTGATGGTGTCGATGGCGCGGGCGCCGTGAATGGTCGGCAGGAAGGACTCGACATCAACTCCATGGCGCAGGGCCCAGGTGGTCCAGACCCGCTCGGCGGCGGCAATGGACGTCAGGACGGTGCCGTCCATGTCGAACAGAAAGGCACGGTAAGTCGAGTTGAATACAGGGTGATCGGACAAGGAAAGGAACCTCGCAGCTGCCGGACGGAATTGCCCGGCAATGTAGCATCTGCGAGCGGCTCAGTTGAGTCGTTTGGACTTGAAGGTCTGGCCCACACAATCGAGCAGCCCACCGATCATCCAGGGCTTCTTGATGAACGAGACCGCGTGCCGCACCCCTGAGCTTTCAGGGGTTTCGAAACCGGACATGATCATGATCGGCTTGTCCGGCCAGCGATCGCCGAACTGGTTGGCCAGGTCCGCGCCATTGAGCGTGCCGGGCATGGTGATGTCTGTCAGCAGCATGCCCACCTGCGGCGCATGCTGCTCCAGATAGACCGCTGCCGCATCCGCACTGGTGTGCGGCTCGACGACAAAACCCTCCTCCTGAAGAATCTCACAGAGAAACTCCAGGATCAGCGGGTCGTCCTCGACCACCAGAATCAACCCGCCAGGACGATGTCCGTCCGCCGTCGGTACTCGACTCATGACCGTGCCGCTCCCTGATTGCCTCAATGATTTCGCGGAATTGGATCCGCTGCCTAAAGGTATGAGCAGCGCAGACCGCGGAAATTCATTTTTGATACAACCCGGTGACCGGCATCACGCATCCTGCAGGATCAGGTCGGCGCCCTTTTCCGCCACCATCAACACGGCGGCGTGGGTGTTGCCCGACGTCACGTTGGGGAAAATCGACGCATCGACGATGCGCAATCCGTCCAGTCCGTGGACCTTGAGGCGTTTGTCCACCACCGACTTCTGCTCGTCCGGGCCCATGGCGCAGGAACCGCACAAGTGGTAGATCGAGCCACTGTTTTCGCGGAAGTACTGCAGCATCTGCTCGTCGGTTTCGACCACCGGTCCCGGCAACACCTCTTCGACGGTGATGCCCTTGAGCGCCGGCGCCTGCATGATCTTGCGCATCAGGCGACTGCCCTGGATCACCTCGTCGATGTCCTTCTGGGTGCTCAGGTAATTGGGGTCGATCAGCGCTGCATCCCGCGGGTTTTTCGAGGCGATTTCGATATGCCCGCGACTGGTCGGCCGGCACGGGTTGAAGCACAGCAGGAAGCCTGAGTACGGCTCGGGCTTGAGACTGGCCTTGTTGTTCTTCGGGATCTGGTACGACAGCGGGTTGAAGTACAGCTGCAAATTCGGGTTGGTCTGCTGCGCGTCGCCACGGAAGAACCCGCCGGCCTGGTTGACGCTCATCGCCAGCGCGCCCTTGCGGGTAAACAGGTACTTCAGGCCCAGCTTGAACTGGCCGAACAGCGAACTGAGCTGGTCGTTCAGCGTCGGGATGTTGGCCTTGTAGTAGTAACTGGCGCACAGGTGGTCCTGCAGGTTCTGCCCCACCGCCGGCAGGTGCTTGACCAGCGGGATGTTGTGTCTGGCCAGCAAGCCCTGATCGGCCACGCCGGACAGTTGCAGGATCTTCGGCGTGTCCACGGCACCGGCGCAGAGGATCACTTCCTTGTTGGCGCTGAAGGTGCGCACCACGCCGTGCTGGGTGATGGCGACCCCGGTAGCGCGTTGCCGGTCGTCGAACAGTACCCGGTCCACCAGGGCAAAATGCTCGACCGTCAGGTTCGGCCGGCTCAATGCCGGGTGCAAATGGGCGAAGCTGCTGGAGCAGCGCTGGCCGTCGCGGGTGTTGACGTCGTAGATGCCCGCCCCTTCGAATTTCGGCCCGTTGAAGTCGTCGCTGATGGGGTAGCCCAATTCGTCGCAGCCCTTGAGGAACACATCGCAGATCGGATGGGTCTGGCCCTTCATCGGGGTGATGCTGATCGGGCCGCTGCCGCCGTGGTAATCGCTGTCACCCAGCGGGTGGTTTTCCAGCTTGCGAAAGTACGGCAGCACGTCCTTGAAGCCCCAGCCGTCGTTGCCGTTGGCCGCCCAGTCATCGAAGTCATGGGCCTGGCCACGCACGTAGATCATCGCGTTGATCGAGCCCGAACCACCCTGCACCTTGCCGCGCGGGGCATAGATCTCACGGTTGTTCAGTTGCTTTTGCGGGCGGCTGTAGTACATCCAGTTGAAGGTCGGGTTGTAATACATTTTGGCGAAGCCGACCGGGATCTTGAACCAGAAGGACGAGTCTTTCCCGCCCGCTTCCAGCAGCAGCACCGTGTGTTTCCCGGAAGCCGAGAGGCGATTGGCCAGAACGCAGCCTGCTGCGCCGGCGCCAGCGATGATGTAGTCGTATGTCATGCACGGTTACCGCGTAAGTCGTTGTACAAAAAAAACCGCGCCTCCCCCTGTAGGAGCTGTCGAGTGCAACGAGGCTGCGATCTTTTGATTTTTCAAAAGCAAGATCAAAAGATCGCAGCCTGCGGCAGCTCCTACAGGGGATTGCGCCCTCTCCCGTCAGCCCCTGGCCGGCGAAGTGTCTTTGACATCCGCCGGAGTCGGCGCCATTTGCAGGTGCAACCGCTCACCGGTGTACGGCGAATGCTTGCGCACCACGTCCATGTTCAGCTCCACGCCCAGCCCCGGCTCGGTGGACGGGATGATGTAGCCGTCCTCCCACTGCAAGGGTTTGGTCAGGACTTCGGCATGGAAACCACCCCAGGTCATGATGCTTTCCTGGATCAGGAAGTTCGGCGTGCAAGTCGCCAACTGGAAGCTCGCCGCCGCGCCGATCGGCCCGTTGTAGAGGTGCGGGGCGATCTGCGCGTAATACGCCTCGGCCATGCTCGCGATCTTCTTCGCTTCCAGCAGGCCGCCGCAGCGTGCGACGTTCATTTGCAGGATCGACGCGCCGCCGGCCTGCAGCAACTTGAAGAATTCGTACTTGGTGGTCAGGCGTTCACCGGTGGCAATCGGGATGCTGGTCTTGGCCGCGACTTGCGCCATCGCATCTTCCTGGCCTGGCGGCACCGGCTCTTCGAACCACAGCGGGTCGTACTTCTCCAGACGCTTGGCCAGGCGAATGGCCGAGGACGGCACCATCTGCCCGTGGGTGCCGAACAGCAGGTCGCACTTGTCGCCCACCGCTTCGCGGATCTTGCGGCAGAAGGTTTCGCAGCGCTCCAGCACTTCCAGGGAAATCTGGTGACCGGAGTACGCGGTGTACGGCCCGGCCGGGTCGAACTTCACGGCGGTGAAGCCTTTGTTCATGTTTTCGATGGCGCACTCGGCGGCCAGGTCCGGGTCGTCGTAGTCGTACTCGCCCTTGCTGTTGACCGGGTACAGGTAGGTGTAGGAACGCAGCTTTTCGTGGACCTTGCCCCCGAGCAACTCGTAGACCGGCTTGTTCGCCGCCTTGCCGATGATGTCCCAGCAGGCCATCTCCAGACCGCTGACCACACCCATCATGGTCAGGTCCGGGCGCTGGGTGAAGCCGCTCGAATAGGCCTGGCGGAAAAAGCGTTCGATGTGGTGCGGGTCCTGGTTCAGCAGGTAGCGCTCGAACACGTCTTCGATGATCGGCAGCATGGCCTTGGGGCCGAAGGTCGCGGCGTAGATTTCGCCGACGCCTTCGATGCCACAGTCGGTCTTGATCTTGACGAACAGCCAGTACATCCCGCCGATGTGCGGTGGCGGAACAGCAACGATATGGGTTTCAAGGGCGACGATTTTCATCTCAGGCACCTGTCTTCTTATTCATGGAATTACGATTGATGCGCGCACGCAGCGTGAGGGCCGCCAGGGTCCCGAGCAGGCCGACGAATGCGATGTAGCCGAAATACAGCTGGTAGCCAAACGCACCGGGGAAATGCTCGGTGAGGTAGCCGTTGATCAAGGGAATGAAGGCATCCGGCAGGTAACCCACTACCGATACGATGCCGATGGCCAGGCCGGTGATGCGCAGCGGAATGTTGCAGGTGTCCAGGATCGCCCAGTACAGCCCGCGAATGGCGTAGGTCATCAGGCCGATGAAAATCACCGTGCCGATCAGCAGGCCGAGGCTGTTGAGGGCCGGGAACACGATCAGGCCGATCATCGCCAGGGAAGCGAGGAACAACGCGACGACCAGTACCGAAATGTTGGAGAACTTGTCACCCAGCCAACCGCCGCCGATGCCACCGATGGGGCGCATCCACAGCTTGATGGTGGTGATGGTGCCGGCCATGACCGCGGTCATGCCGCCGCCCTGCAGGTAATCGGAGAAACTGTAGGTGGCCCAGAAGATGTGGTAACCGCAGAACACAATGGCGGTGACCAGCCACAGTTCAGGGATTTTCACCAGCGTGGTCAGGTCGCTGAGCAGGTTGAACTTGCCCTTTTCCACCGTCGGCGCGTCTTCCATGGCCTTCGGGTCCTTGATCAGCACCAGCACGCAGCCGATGGCGATACAGGTGAAGGAATACAGGTAGACCACGTGCTTGAAGCCTTCGGCCACCGACTCGCCACGGGTTTCGGTGGCGAAGGCGAACAGCGCCAGGGCGACGGTTGCCAGCAGGGCTTCGACCAGACCGCGACCGCCGTCGAGGATGCCGAAGAACCGCCCCTGCTCGGTGTGATGGGCAATCATCTTCACCCGCTTGAGCACCGAAGCCCAGAAGGTCAAACCGGTGGTCAGGCCCCAGCAACCGAAGATGATCATCAAACCGGTCATCGACGGCGCGGTGGAGTACCACAGGCCCAGGGCGCCGGTGGCCACCAGCGAGAAGAAAATCAGGAAGCGTGGTGCGATGCGATCCGCCAGCCAGCCGCTGGGCAAATACGAGAGCAGGAAGATCGTGCCGAGCATCGAGTACAGGTAGCCCAGCTCGCTGTGGCTGATCTGGAACACTTCGAGCATGGTGGTCTGGTAGACCTGGCGCAGGTACAGGATCGGATAGATCGCACCGGCGGCGAGCACCAACAGCATCAGTTGGAAATAACGACTTCCCTTGTCGCTTTGGCTTTTTGAACCCGCGTTCGAACCCTGAACAGCGGCAACAGTGGTTGCTGGCTTGGACATCGAGTAGACCTCTGGCACCCGGTGGTCCGGGCGCTCGAATAATTGTTTTTATATGACTCAGGTGTACTCAGGCCAATGTGGGAGCGGGCTTGCTCGCGAAAGCGGAGTGTCAGGCACCATCAATGTCGACTGATAAGACGTCTTCGCGAGCAAGCCCGCTCCCACATAAGCGAGAGGGGTGCTTCGGGTAAATCAGTACTTCATCACCACCAATCGGGTCTGGGTGAATTCGAGCATGCCGTGCTTGCCGTCATCACCACCCAGGCCCGAGCGCTTCCAGCCGGCGTGGAAGCCCTGGTACGGGTCGGCCGGGGTGCGATTGACATACAGCTCGCCGGCCTCGATGGCGTTGGCGACTTTCTGCGCGGTGCGATAGTTCTCGGTGTACAGCACCGACGACAGGCCGAACTGGTGGTCGTTGGCCATGGCCAGGGCTTCGTCGATGTCGCGGTACTTGAGCACCGGCAGCACCGGGCCGAAGATTTCTTCCTGGATGATTTCCATGTCCTGGCGGCAGCCACTGAGCAGGGTCGGCGGATAGAAATGGCCCTTGCCTTCCGGCAGCACACCACCGGTTTCCAGCACCGCGCCGTCGGCGATGGCGCGCTCGACCATGGCATGGATGTTCTGCTGCGAACTGGCATTGACCAGTGGTCCCATCAGGCCGGCATCGGTGGCGCGGTCACCGTATTTCACGGCGCTGATTTTCTCTTTCAGCAGGCCGAGGAATTGGTCGTAGATGCTTTCCTGCACATAGACCCGCTCCACCGCCGTGCACAACTGGCCACAGTGGGTGGTCTTGGAGGCGACGATTGCAGTGGCGGCGGCCTCGAGGTCGGCGTCGGCCTCGATGATCGCCGGGGTCTTGCCGCCCAGTTCCAGGGACGGCTTGGCGATGTTGGCCTTGCAATAATCGAGCACGATGCGCCCGGCATTGACGCTGCCGGTGAGGGTGATCAGGCCCACGGCTTTGTGGGTGCAAACCGTGGCGGCGGTGGCGTGATCCATGGTCAGGATATTGATCACGCCCGCCGGCATGCCGGATTGCTGTACAGCCTTGGCGATTTCGAAGGCCGAGGTCGGCGTATTGTTGCTCGGGCGTACGACCACCGTGTTGCCGGCAATCAGCGCCGGAGCGATTTTGCGCAGCAAGGTGTAGACCGGGTAATTGAACGGGATCAGGCAGGCGACCACGCCAATCGGTTCGCGGTGCAGAAAGAGGTTTTCGTTCGGTGTGTCGCTGGGAATGATCTCGCCTTCGATGCGGCGCGCCCATTCGGCGTGATAACGGGTGATCTGCGCAGCGTAACGGGCTTCGTTGCTGGCATCGCTCACGCTTTTGCCGGACTCGGCGGCGAGCGCCTCACCGATGTTTTGTGCGTTGGCTTCAAGGGCATCGGCAAAGGCACGCAGGTAGTCGGCGCGCTCGATGCTGGTCAGCTTGCCCCAGGTTTTCTGCGCCGCTGCAGCCGCTTCGACGGCAACCGTGGCTTCGTCGCGGGTGGCGGCCGAGACGTGGCCTATCAGCGCTTCGGTGGCCGGGTTATAGACGGCGATCAACGCAGCGCTGGCCGGCTCATTGAATTGCCCGTTAACAAAGTTTCGCTCGAGTCGCATGTGCATCGCCCATCGTTGTTTTTATCCAGTTCGAGCAGTCTTGGCATCCGGCGCAAGTTGGACAAACGATTTATTGAGCGAGATAACATTCAAAAAACGCACGTTACCCTGTAGGAGCTGCCTTTGCGCCAGCCAGATTTCTTCCTGCAACCACTGGCTGAACACCTGCAACTGCGGCAGTGACTGTTCCGGCCGGGTCACCAGCCAATACGACTGATGGCCTTCGACATGCACGTTAAGCACCTGGGTCAGTTGCCCGCTGGCCAGCTCCGGCGCGACCATGTGCCAGTCGGCGATGGTGATGCCCAGGCCATCGATGGCCGCGCGGATCGCCAGGTCGAGCAGGTCGAATTCGTATCCGCCCTGAGTATCGACGCCATGGATGCGTGCCGCGTCCAGCCAGTGTTTCCAGGTCAGGTAGCGCTGGTCTTCCCGGGCCAGAACATGCAGCAGCGTCAGGCGATTGAGGTCGATACCCTGCTCGCTCCACTCCCGCGCATACAGCGATGGCGCGCACACCGCGATGTGCCGCTCCTTGAAGAGTAACGAGCTGTCCAGGCCATCCCATTCGCCGTTGCCGAACCGGATCGCGCAGTCCAGCGTGCTGGTTTCCGCCAGGCTGTCCTGCAGGCGCGTGGTGATGCTCAACTCCAGCTCTGGATGCTTCTCGCGCAGGCGCCCCAGGCGCGGCATCAGCCAGCGGTTGGTGAAGGTCGGCGGCGCGTTGATGTGCAGGCGGTTGGAATGAGTTTTCTGCTGGATGCTGCGCACCGTCAGCTCGATCTTGTCGAAGGATTGGTGCAATGCCCGCAGCAAAACCCGGCCGGCGCTGGTCAGTTCGAGGTGATGGTGACGGCGCTCCAGCAGGTTTTCGCCCAGTTGCTCTTCCAGCTGCCGCACCTGGCGACTGACCGCGCTCTGGGTGACGTTGAGCAGTTCGGCGGCGCGGGTGAAGCTGCCTGTGCTACCGGCCACTTCGAACGCTTTGAGCGCATTCAGGCCGGGCATTTTGCGTTTCATGAAAGGCTCTCAAGGACCAGTGACAGGGCGCAAGGATCCCATGGCGGCGAGGCATTGTCCTACAGGATTTTTTCAGTAACATGCGTTCGAGGAAGGTTTCAGCGGATTTTTAATCGTTTGTTCATCGCAGCTCAGATCGCAAGACTGGCCGGCATCTCAAATAAAAATAACCGAGAGCTGCCACATGCCCTTCCCTGTTTCCCTGCGCTTCAGTCCTTTGTACCTCGCTCTACTCTGCACCTTTGCGGCCCCGGCCATGGCCGTGCAAGTCACCGACAACCTCGACCTCGGCGGCGCGGTGCGGGCCCGTTGGGACTACGACCCGGACCGCGACATCCAGAAATTCGGCCTGGACACCGTATTCCTCAGCGCCAAGTACAACTCCGACACCTGGATCGGTGAGGCCCAGTACCGTTTCTACGGCCGCTCCTATCCCTACCAGTACACCAGGAACTACGGCGACATCCAGTTCGCCAAGTACGCGTGGGCCGGCTACAGGTTCAACCCCGACCAGCAGGTGCAAGTGGGCCTGAACTCGGTGCCGTTCGGATTGCAGCCGTACTTCGGCAGCACCTTCTACGAAACCCTGGGCAACGTCATCGGCCTGGAAGACGTGCAGCAGGTCGGCGCCAAGTACATCCAGCAAAGCGGCGACTGGAACGTCCAGGCCGGGTACTACCTGCGTCCGGCGTGGCAAGGCAAAGGCACCAGCAATGGCGTCACCTACTCCAGCGTGGTATCGGAAGCCGACAGCTACGTGACCGACGGCAGCGACAACCAGGAACGCCACACCGTGGTGCTGCGCGTAGCCAGGGCGCTGGACCTGGGGCCGTGGAAATCCGAGGTCGGCCTGTCCGGCCTGACGTCGAGCATTCAAAACCGCGACACCGACAATGACGGCCGGCGCAATGCCGTCGCACTGCACTACCTGGGCAAGAACGGCCCCTGGGGCGTGCAGTTGCAGGCAGCGCGCCAGCAGATGTCTCCACGCAACCCCGGTACCGATGAACTGGTGACTTTCGGCGGTTACGACGGCACCTACAACGTCGCCAGCCGCGGCAACCTGTACGTGGCGGACCTCAGCTATGACGTGGCCGGCAAATACCTGTTCGACCAGATCAGCGGGGTCAAGCTCTACGCCAACTACAGCGCCTTCGACAAATCCGCCGATGACTTCAAGACCTCCGAGCGGGCGATCCTCGGTACTTCGTTCTCGTTCAGCAAATTGTGGATCGCCACGGAATGGATCTTCGGCAAGAACGATCCGTACATTGGTGGAAGCAGCTACACCCAGAGCCTTGGGGCGGGCGGGACGGATCATTGGGAGAATCAGTTGTACATGAACATCGGGTATTACTTCTGATCCGGGATTTGTAGCGTCTGCAAGGACGCTTTCGCGAGCAAGTCGGATCGCCGCATCGCCGCTCCCACAGGTTCAGTGGTGATCCCTGTGGGAAGCTTGCCCGCGAAGACGTCAGCGCAAACAACACTTGCAACGGCACCTTGCTGATAGTCATATCGGCTCCACCGAACGACTGAGCTGGTTTGCGATTTTTTAACACCTGGAGTTGGGTGGGTTGTAACCATTAAAAGTCACGGGGGTATGATTTCAAGTCATACCCCCAGAGTACTCTGTTCGTAGCGGCGTCGATGGGAGCGGTTACTTCATCTCATTTTTTTCTTCATACGGCGCCTCCGTTTTTCGGACCATCAGCCCGTACGGCCACCCGGTGTCCCAACCCTCTCTTTATCATTGATTCCCTGAAGATATCTGCATCGGTTTCGGAGTCGGAATCAGACTCAGAATCAGAGTCGGCAGGTGCGGAGTAACGAGCCCTCAAAATGCCTTCGTCCTTTTCCGAAATCCGTATATACGCATTGCGCTCCTGAACTTCAGTTGCCGTCAGCTTATCGTGATCTCGGAATAAACTTTCAGGAAGTATGCGTTTAACCACCTCCGTTAAATTAGTCAAACGAAGCTCAGCCACTGGCTTATAATGGCCACTACCATTAGTCCAGAGCTTCAGCTGTCCGTCCACAAACAAAAACTCACCAGCAAACAGTACATCTTTACCTTGAGCCAGTGAGCTGTGACCTTCTACGTAGTCTCGATTACTATGCCGATTTTCGTTCCGCTCCCCTTTCGAGTTCTGCTGACCATTTCCCACACCGCAATAAACATGATCAGGTTCAGTTGCAAGAATGACATAGGTAAACACGCCGTTCAGCTTGCAGCTTTCGCCATTGCTTTTCCGGACAAAGACATACTCATTTTTATCATTTCTCTTGAAGTCGAACACTTGATCAGGGCGCGCTGCTTTTTCTTGAGAATAACCAGAAAGCGGCGGTATCCGCCAAACAGAACTTTGCAGGTAGCTTTCCTTGCGAAACTCATCTGGAAGCCCCTGATTTTGTTCTTCTGCAAAAAACCCGTCTATAAGAAACTCATCACAATATTTAGAATACCCAGACTCTCTCAACTTATTCAACGCAGACACTATGTAGCATACGATTGTATTAAAACCCTTTCTTCCTGAATCCACCTTACCCAAACAAGGATTTATATACTTATCAAACCCCTTAATTTTATAGGCTAAAAGAGAGGCATATTCTTCCTGAGTAATAATGCGACCCCACTTTTCCTCCCTATACGCCTTACTAATACTCTCCGGAGAACCTATATTAAGTTTGGCGCACTCAACACCAAGTTCGAAATCACGGAAACAAAAGTAAAACTTACCTGTCAACGGGTATGAAACCGATGCACTCATCTCTCCCTTTGAGTCAGTTTGAAGGTTTGTGGTTATCGTTTTTTCAGGTGCTGACGGCGCTGGAGTTACATTGGCACCGATTGCGCAACGACTCCACAAATTCGGATCCTGCTCCCACGGCGATGGTACCGCCAGGTTATCTTGATAGAACCTCACCGTATCGCCCAACTCATCCCTGCGTTGATAGAGATGACGCAGTTCCTCAGACGTTGTTCTACTGGCATCTGTGTCAGTCCCGTCAACCACATCATGTATGGGGATGCCATCCAGAAAAAAATGAATACGGGCGGTAGGCTCGGACTTGCTTTGCTGCCGAATGAACCCATCAATCATGCCCTTACTGATAGCCGAAAATAAATGGGCGGAAGGTTTGTGGATACGCTGCCATGAGTTTCCATCGATGGGTTCTTTCTGATTATTTGCAGCTTCGAGAAGCTTGTCTGCTGGAATATAACGAGAGTGCTTACACAACTCTAAAAACAAGCCATCTAGATTACTGCATAAAAAAATTCCGCGATAATCCGTCAATGCGCTGCCATCACTGACATTGGAGTCTCCCATACCTTCCTCAATCTCATACATCGCATCAAGAAAACCATTGCAAAAGTTCCTGACGTAAGTACTCTCATCGACTGAGCCCCTCGCCAAATCAACGCTGGAATTGTGAATAGTTATATTCTCGGGCTGTCTGACCGGCTCGTTGTTCACTCTTGATATTTTACGCTGACGCTCCTCCTTCAAGACCACATCCATCGTGTCCACCAAATCCACGATCGAATCCGGCCTGTCGTTTATTTTCGTGCACTCCGCGTCTTGAAAACAAAAAAACTCAGGCTGCTCAACCATTATATTAAACATTGACAACAGACTTTCCCGCAGACGATTTGGTGTCCACATTGAGTCTTCCTTGCTTGCAACGGATGTCCGGCCTAACACCAGATCGCCATTGGCGGGAGAAAAAGAAGAAAGAAAATAGTGTTCGGAAGATGGTGCCGCCACTGTCGGCGTGTCAGCTTGCTTGCTAGTGGCCAGACTGTTTAATGATGAAATACTAGGTGAGAGCATGTTATTTCTTTCTACCGCGAATTGAGTACAGCACTTTAAACATGCAGTTTTGGTTGCGCGTGCACTTTCGGCAAGACTGGCATCGTAACTAATTGTTTGCTGGCTGCGGCGCACCTTCTCCATCGCTTGCCGCTCCCCCAGTGGGGGCTCCCACTGGAGGCGGCTGATGTTTACTGCGACATGGCGTCCTTCTTCATCGCATCTTTGGACATGGCGTCTTTTTTCATGCCGTCCTTGCTCATGGAGTCTTTGGACATCGCGTCTTTCTTCATCGCGTCCTTGGACATTGCATCTTTCTTCATCGCGTCCTTGGACATGGCATCCTTGGACATCGAATCCTTGCTCATGCTGTCGTTGCTCATCGTGTCAGCTGCAAACACGGAGGCAGCGCCAACGGCCAGGCACATGGACAGTACAACGGTGGTCAACTTTTTCATGATGAAACTCCTTGGAGCGTGGGTTGTGGAGGTGTGAAAGGGCCAGGCATCCGTCAGCTGCCACCGAACCAGTTGTAGCCCTGGTCTTCCCAGTAGCCGCCGCTGTAGGTGTTGCTGACGAAAATCGCCTGAATGTGTTTGGGGTTCTTGTAGCCAAGCTTGGTGGGCATGCGCAGCTTCATCGGGAAGCCGTATTCGCGCGGCAGCACCGCGCCGTCCCAGGTCAGCGCCAGCAGGGTTTGTGCATGCAGCGCGGTGGCCATGTCGATGCTGGTGTAGTAGTCGTCGGCGCATTTGAAGCCGACGTACTTGGCGTCGGTGTCGGCGCCGATGCGCTTGAGGAAGTCGCTGAAGCGCACGCCGCCCCACCGTCCGATCGCGCTCCAGCCTTCGACGCAAATGTGCCGGGTGATCTGCTCGGTCTGGGCCATGGCGCGCAGCTCTTCGAGGCGCCAACTGCGTTTGTCGGCGACCAGCCCGCTGACCTCCAGGCGATAGCTCTCCTCCTCCACTGTCGGTGCCTCGTCGATGCCGTAAAAGGCATTGAAGGGAAACGGCCGGGTGATCATCGATGCGGGATAAGTCGGCGCCATGGCGTTGGGGTTGAACAGCCAGCCCTGCACGCGGTCGTTGAAGCGCGACATGGAGGACAGCGCGGTGTCGACGCTTTCGTTGTCGGTGATGTTGCAACCGGACAACATGGCCACGCCGCCGAGGGTCAGGCCACGCAGCAGGAACGAACGCCGCGAGCGGTCTTCGATTTGCGGGGCGAGGATCTTGCGGGCGTCGGTGAGGATCGACGATTCGTCCAGCCCGGGGATCTGAATGCGCTTTTTCATGCTTGCTCCTTGCGGCCGACGATCATGGCCAACAGCGTTTTAGGTACCAGCGCGACCATCAGCAGATGCACTGCCACGAAGGCCACCAACAACGCCATGGCGAAGAAATGCACACGGCGTGCGCCTTCGTAACCGAACATCAATTCACGCAGCAGCGGGAACTGCACCGACTTCCACAACACCAGCCCGGAGAGCACCAGCAGCGTGATGTCGACCATCACGAACAGGTAGGCGACGCGTTGCACCTGGTTGTAATGGCTGAGGTCGGCGTGTGCGAGTTTTCCGCGCAAGGCGGCCCACAGATCCTGCAGCACGCCCTTGGGCGAAACCGGGAAGAAGCGCCGCTTCAGGCGCCCGCTGAACAGGTTGAAGGCCAGGTAGATCAGGCCGTTGATCGCCAGCAACCACATCGCCGCGAAATGCCATTGCAGCGCGCCACCGAGCCAGCCGCCGAGGGTGATCGACCTGGGAAAGCTGAATTCGTAGAGGGGCGAGGCGTTGTAGATGCGCCAACCGCTGGTGACCATCACCAGCACCGCCAGGGCGTTGAGCCAGTGGGTCAGGCGTAGCCAGCGTGGATGACTGGCCTTGGGTGAAGCAGTGGTCTGCGACATGTCCGGCTCCCCTGTGTTGTTGTTCGTTGGGGCCGAGTATGGGAGCCGGAAGATCGCCAAATCCTCACGTAAAGTTAAATTAAACGTGATAACTCGCTCACAACGAGCACCGCAAACCCTGTGGGAGCGGGCTTGCTCGCGAAAGCGGTGTGTCAGTCGACATCTGTATTGCCTGACACAC